>JAWLED010000103.1:0-8237 GCA_041686235.1 Spirochaetia bacterium
GTTCTCAGCCGCGCAGCTCAGCCGGAAAGCATCCGAGCCAGGGCCTTTGCGTTTATAACCGCTTGCGCATTCGCGTGGTTGTTGAACATGATGAATACCTCGCTGAGCTCTCCCGCCAGCGAGCGAATGGGATCCACCCACTCGCGAAGCTCCTCTTCACCGTAGAGATAATCGTAACGACTTCTGTTATCGCCTTCCCACCACTGCCGGGCGTTTCGCCCGTGAAACCGCAGATACCCGCGGTCGGCGGTGACCACCGGTGTGCTCGAGGGGAGTCCGTGCAGAGGCGGCATATCGGGAATAACCACCGCAAGATTTCGTGTGCGCATCTCCTCGTATACCGAGGAGCGCTGCCAGTCACGGTGACGGTACTCGAGAAAGAGGGGAACCGAAGAGAACTCGGCGCACAAAGCGCCAAGGTAGCGCCGGTTCTCCGTGGTGTAGTGAAAGCTGTAGGGAAACTGCAGGAGCACGCCGGCGAGCCGGCCGGTGTCATGCAAGGACGTGAGTGCTTCTCGAAAACGGTGGGCATGTTCCTTCCAGTTCTCGCTGCGGTCGTGGGTCAGGCTCCGGTTCGCCTTCACCACGAATCGAAACGTATCGGGTGTCTTATCGATGAGACGGTCGAAGGTGCGGCGGTCGGGAAGGGTGTAGTAGGTGAAGTTGAGCTCGGTTATGCCGAAGTCCCGGGCGTAATAGCTCAAAAACTCCGACGGCTTCGTGCCCGGGGGGTAGTAGGGGCCTATCCAGTCTTTATAGGAATAGCCGGAGGTTCCAATCGATATACGTCCCACATCGGGCCTCAGCGAAAATCGTGGAATATCGCTCACAAACGCACAAACATGCGCCGGACGGGTTGAAATTCCACGCAATCTTGCGTATTTTAACCGTCCAAAGCGCCCACCGACAAGCCTTTGGTGAGGTACGGTCATTTGCCCTGAGTGGGCGCCGGCTACCTCCGCTCTATTGAATCTGAATACAGTCATAATCAAGTCACGGCAAGAAGGAACCGATTATGGACGAACGCATTAAGAAAATGAGAAACATTGGGATTAGCGCCCACATCGATTCGGGGAAGACGACCCTGACCGAGCGCATCCTGTTCTACTCCGAGAAGATCCACGCAATACACGAAGTTCGTGGCAAAGACGGGGTGGGGGCCACCATGGACTCCATGGAGCTCGAAAAGGAGCGGGGTATCACGATCGCCTCCGCCGCGACCAACGTGGAGTGGAACGGATATCCTATCAACATCATCGATACTCCGGGGCACGTCGACTTCACGATCGAGGTGGAGCGTGCGCTGCGCGTGCTCGACGGTGCCATCCTGGTGCTGGACTCGGTGGGCGGCGTGCAGTCTCAAACGCTCACGGTCGATCGCCAGTTGCGTCGCTACGGCGTGCCGTTCTTGGCCTTTATCAACAAGTGCGACCGCACCGGTGCGGACCCGTATGCCGTGCGCGACGGGATCGAGGAGAAGCTCGGCCACAACGCGGTGATGATGCAGCTACCGATCGGTCTCGAGGATAAGCTCGTCGGCGTGGTGGACCTGATTTCCATGAAGGCGAACTACTTCGAAGGCACGTTCGGCGAAGAGGTGCGGGTCGATGAAATCCCGGAGGACCTCAAAGAAGAGGCCGAACGCCGCCGCGAAATGCTGCTCGATGCCGCAGGCATGTTTTCCGACGAGCTTGCCGAGGCCTTTCTCGAGGGCGAGGTCCAAGAGTCGCAGATTATTGAGGCGGTGCGTATCGGTACGATAGAGCGCGAGCTCATCCCGGTGTACGTGGGTTCTGCATACAAGAACAAAGGCGTACAGAGCCTTTTGGACGCGGTGGTCAACTTTCTGCCGAATCCGACGCAGGTAACGAACACCGCGCTCGACCTCGACCAGGAGGAGGCTGAGGTGACTCTCGAGCCTTTGGCGGAGAAGCCGACGGTGGCGCTTGCGTTCAAGCTCGAGGAGAGCCAGTACGGACAGTTGACCTATTTGCGGGTGTACCAGGGGACCATGAAAAAGGGCATGGAGCTCGTCAACTCGCGCGATAAGAAGAAGATCCGCATCGGCCGGCTCATCCGCATGCATGCAAGTACCATGTCCGACATCAACGAGGCGCCTCCAGGAGATATCGTGGCTATGTTCGGCATCGACTGTGCCTCGGGAGACACCTTTTGCACGCCGGGAACGAATTATTCCATGACCTCGATGTACGTGCCGAACGCGGTCATCTCGCTGTCTCTTGCGGCGAAGGACCGCGCATCGGAAGAGAACATGAGTAAGGCATTGAACCGCTTTACCAAAGAGGACCCGACCTTCCGTACCTACGTCGACAAGGAATCGAACCAGACGATCATCCAGGGCATGGGCGAGCTACATCTCGACGTGTACGTCGAGCGAATGCGGCGTGAGTACAAAGCCAACGTAGAGACCGGTATCCCTCAGGTTGCCTACCGCGAGGCGATCTCTCAGAAGGCCGAGTTCGACTATACGCATAAGAAGCAGACCGGTGGCGCCGGCCAGTTCGGTCGTGTTGCCGGCTACATCGAGCCGAGCGAGGAGAACTACGAGTTCGTGAATGCAATCAAGGGGGGCGTTATCCCGCAGGAGTACGTTCCCGCCTGCGACCACGGCTTCCAAATCTCGATGGAGGAGGGGGAGCTCATCGGATTCCCCGTTATCGGTGTTCGCGTTGTCGTGAACGACGGGGCAACCCACCCGGTCGACTCCTCGGAGATGGCGTTCCAGGCCGCCGCAGTCGGCGCGTTTCGGCAAGTGTACCGAAAAGCAAAACCGCATATTCTCGAGCCGATCATGAAAGTCGTTGTCGAAGGTCCGACCGAGTACCAAGGTAGTATGTTCGGCAGCCTCAACCAGCGCCGCGGCATCATCCTCAGTTCTTCCGAGAACGGGGCGATGTCGATGGTGGAGGCCGAGGTGCCGTTGTCGGAAATGTTCGGATACTCGACCGTCATCCGATCGCTCACGCAGGGCAAGGCCGAGTTCTCCATGGAGTTCCTCAAATATGGTAAGGTGCCCCAGAGTGTTGCCGAAGAGCTGATACAGGAGTATCAGCGCAAGAAGAGCTCTCAGAAGAAGTAAGGAGCAAGAATACGATGGTAAAATCAGAGCTGGTAAAGCGCAGCCCCTTTCGAATCCTCGAGCGTTCCATCCACGGTGGTATCCCTCTGGGAAGTATCGGCACCATCGCCTCGCGAAAGGGTGTGGGTAAGACGGCGTGTCTCGTGCATCTGGCAACGGATAAGCTCTTTCAAGATAAGCACGTTATCCACGTTTCGTTCGCGGCACGCACCGATCACATCATTAGCTGGTATGAGGATATTTTTAAAGAGATTGCCCGCAAGCGCAATCTCGAAGACGCCATGTCGGTACATGATGATATCATCAAGAACCGCGTGGTCATGAACTTCTCTCAGGAAGGAGTGTCGCCGGAACAGATTTTCCGTAGCGTTCGCGCGATGATCAGCGAGGGCCAATTCGCGGCGGACCTGATCATTTTCGACGGTTACGATTTTGCGATGGGCTCAACGGACGATTTTCGCAAGATCAAGGAGTTTGCCTCCGAGCTCGGCCTGGCAGTCTGGTTCAGCGTGAGCCTTCCCGACGAACAGACCAACGAACAGGGCGTGCCGTCGATTCTCCGCGACTATATCGACCAGACCGACGTGGTGATCACGCTCACACCGGGCGAGCAGTACGTTAAGCTGAAGCTGGTAAAGGACTACGAACATTATCCGCAGGAAGACCTGCACCTCAAGCTCGACCCCAAGACGCTTCTCATTGCACAGGAAGACGAATAACCCGGGACCGAACGCCGTGGCTGCCCGCTACCGTGAGCGCTCGACGCCGACGCGCGAACAGTGTTCGCTCAACGGACAGCGGCTGCACCACGGCGACACCGGGGTGCATATCTGTTGCCCGAATGGAACTGCTAATCCGTTAAACTCTATCCAATAGTCCTTCGGCAGCTGCTCGGCCAGCGCGGCTTCGGTCTGCTCCGGAGTGCGCGTCTCTATCATCCCAAGACGATTTGGGATTCGGTGCACGTGCGTGTCGACGCAGATGGCCGGAATGCCGAACGCGAGGCCTAACACGAGATTTGCCGTTTTTCCGCCCACGCCGGGAAGAGCAAGCAACTCCTCTTTGTTGTTCGGCACGCGGCTGTCGAACTCCTCGACGAGTGTTTGCGATATCGAGCGAATACTCTTGGCTTTTGTATTGTAGAAGCCCGCGGGGTAGATGAGCCGAGCAATCTCCTCGGTGGAGAGCTCGAGCACCTCGGCCGGCGTCCCTGCGCGCGCGAAGAGCCTCTGCTCGGCCTCCGCGGTCACCACGTCCTTTGTCCTCAGTGAAATAACGGTGGAAACGAGTATTCGAAAGGGGTCGTTGTGCTCGGCGGCTACCGATGAGACCGACGGAATTGTGCTCGTGCTCGTGGCGAGCCGGAGTGTAGCGACGATCTCATGCCACTGTTCACTCTGTGTCACTCTTCTTCTTCGAGCCCTTCTTCGACCGGTGCCTCGCCGTCGTCGTCATCTCCTACCGGCTCTGCTTCGTCCCCTGCAGTCTCCGACTCTTCGTCGTGTTCGTCCTCTTCGGCCGGCTTCGGGGGATGCTCGGTCTCGAGTTTCCCAAAGACGAGCTGCTCGACCTCGGATTTCGGTTTTTCCAGCGAGAACGACACCTCGTCGACGAGCAATCGCAGGGCATTGTCGAAGAGCTTGCGCTCGAGAATGGGAAGCTCTTTGATCTTGCTGCGATGATAGAGGGTGCGCACCACGGTTGCAATGTCGGAGACGCTGCCTTTCTTGAGCAGATCCAGGTTCATCTGGTAGCGCATCTTCCAGTCTGCGGTGACCGGTTCGTACTCCTCGGAAATGAGCGTGAGCGCCTCGTCGGCTTCTTCCGGTGGTACGATGGCACGAATGCCGAGCTCCTCAGCTTTCTGTACGGGCACCATTACCGTCATATCGGTAACTTCGAGGTAAATGACGTAATACAGAAGCTTCTTGTCCTGAAAATCGCGTTCTTCGACCGACTGAATAAGGCCTACCCCTTGCAGGGGATACACCACATGATCTTTCTCTTTGAACTGAGGTTCTTCGGGCGTTTTCGTGCTTGTACTCATTTGGTGTGAATATATTCCGACATCGGGGCCTCAGTCAAACCGGGCCCCACTCAATTCGGCGCTATCGGCGCTGCAACCCCACCGGCAGCACCGTTTGGTCGCCGAGACCTGCGGTCCCGGGAAGGGGGCGCCGTCCTGAGAACTCGAGGTATTTGTAGGGATGGATATCGAGCGGATTGGGATACCAGCCTTCGACCCGATTCAGGTCAATGAGATTGATGGCGGGAGAGTGACTAACCGGAAGGACAACCGCAGAGTCGAGAAGCAGTTGCTCGCTCTCGGCCAGTGTCTCATAACGGCGGTTGCCGGTTTGTCCCATCGACGAGTTGATCATTTCATCGAACTCGTCGTTTTGGAACCCTGAATCGTTGAGGTTACTCTCACTCGTCCACATCTGCAGGAACGTCAGCGGATCCGCAAAGTCGGCAATCCAGCTAATTTGGCCCACCGAGTAGTCGGCCTGTTCGGAAAAGGAATCGAAGTAGGTATCGTAGGGCTCGGTCTCGAGCTCTACCTCCACGTCCAAGTGCTCGCTCCACGCTTCCATGACGAAAGAGGTGATCGGGTCATTTTGCGATCCATTCGGCATCCTGAGAACGAGGGGGCCCAGTCCTTCGCCGTCGGGATAGCCCTCTTCTTCGAGCAACGCAAGCCCCTCTTCGACGTTCTGCCCGTTGAGCCCCTCGACGTCCGGGTAGTAGGGCAACGCCGGAACGAGGGTGTCTCCCGGAATGAAATGGAGATCCGCGCTTCTAATCTCTTCCCACGGGAGCAGCAGAGCAAGACCGCGACGGACGTCCGGATTGTCGAGCCCCGGGCGCGAGGTATTCATGAAGAAATAGGTCGTGGCAAGGAGGGGATTGACCTGAATTGTATCCTCGTACTGTACCTGGTCGAGGAGCATGCCTCCGGCTACCCAATCGATCTCTTCATCGTTAAATCCTTGCGTGAGCTCGGCGGAATCGTCGCTGAATACAAAGCGTAACGTGGGAATGGAAACCTCGCGCCGGTCCCAATAGTAGGGGTTTTTCTCCATTACGAGCTCGTCGGAGCTGCGCTCCTCGATTTTGTATGGGCCGTTGCCGATGATTTGCGGCAGGTCGTTTACGTCTTCGGCTTCGAGCATCTGCGGGTGCAGGCCTACAAAGCTGTGGTGAGCGAGGATGTCGAGGAAATGCTCCGCCGGATGAGAGAGGTCGACCCGCAGGACGTTTTGCCCTTCGACGGCAATGCCGACCGTTTCGGGATCCGTCTCGCGCCCCGTTCGATAATCCTCGGCTCCCTCAATGATATCAAAGAGAAATGAGTAGGCCGACTCGTTTTGCGGATCAAGCAGCTCGAGCCAGGTGTCCCGAAAATGTTGGGGAGTAACCATGTCTCCGTTCGAATACCGGGCATCCGCACGAAAATAGAACCGGTAGGTCTGCCCGTCAGGGCTCACTTCCCACCGTTCGGCAACACCGGGGATCGGACTGAGAGTAAGTGGATGATAGCCGACGAGACCCTCGTAGAGGGCCGTATAAATCTGTGCCTCCGTGGAGGTGAAGCTGCGCAGAGGATTGAATTGAAGCTCCGTCGAGAGATAACTCGAGACAAACTCCGCGTCATCATCGGATTCTTCCTCGTTTGTATCTTGAGCAGCGACGAGCACCGCGGAAAGTGTAATTAAAAGCAGCGTGTAAATGAGCCTTTGCATGCGTTCTCCAGGAGTTAATATAGCAACTTATTACGCATTGTGAAAACGAGCCACGCGAGACCGACCGGAAACTCCGAGGCAACGGTGGGTTGCACGGCCCGAGGCGTGTAGGTGAAGGGCCGTGAAGCCTATCCTTCGAACCAATCGACGATTCGGCGAAGGCCTTCTTCGAGCAATTCGGGGTGCTTTAGGAAAGAGATCACGAGCGCGGTCTCATCCTCGATATCGTAGAGGTAGCCGGGATGGGTGTAGACCTTGGTCTCGCGCAGAAGCCGCTCGGCCAGTGCCTCATCGTCCTCTCCTTCCGGGATGTCTTCTGCCTCCTCGGGGTCGCCGCCGGGGGGCTGCAGCTCCTCGGGGTCGCCGCCGCGGGGGACGTGCCCTGGAATCCGCAGAATGCAGTGAATGCCGCCGTCGGGAACGAGCGCGGTTATATGGGGGCTTGCCTCGAGTATCGAGAGGCACATATCACGCCTTCGGTTTAGCTCTCCAATCATCTCTCTCTGAAAGGTCTCTCCCTCCTCGAACATCGAGGGCAGGACCGCCTGCGACACGCTCGAAGCATTCAAGTACATATCGTTAGCAATTTCGAGCACCGACAGCAACTCCTCGCGAAGGTCCTCGGGGCCGGTGACGAGCAGCCAACTGACCTTGAGATCAGGCGAGGCAAACATCTTGGACACACCGTTGAGGGTAATACACAAAAGATCGTCCGCCGCCTGAGGGGGGACCACATGGGGCGGTGCCTGAGAGGTCGCGGCGGAAGGCGCTCGTGGTGAAGCTGCGTTGGGCGTACGGGGCAGCGCGCCGCCCGGCAGGCGGGGGTAGCGGAACTCGCTAAATACTTCATCGAAGAGAAGGGGCAGCCCGCGCTCGAGGGCAAACGAGGCGAGGGCGGACACACTTTCCTCGGTGAGACATGTCCCCGTTGGGTTATTGGGCGAGATGGCCACGAGCAGGCCCGACTCGTTGCTCACATGGGTGCGCAGGGTTTCGAGGTCGATCTGAGCGTGAGTATCGAGGTCGAGCGGGTAGTGCTCGACGCCGAGATGGTTGAACTCGGCAATGAACTCGAACAGAGGATAGACCGGGCGAGGCAGCGAAACGGTCCCGCCATGGTCGAGCATTCGGTTGAACACGAGATTGTAACTCTCCGAGGCGGAGGCGGTAATGATGATCTGGTCGGCACCGACCTCGAGACCGCGTCCGCGATAGTAGGCGGCAATGGCTTCCCGTGCAGCGGGCGCGCCGCGGGGATCGGGCGTGTAGGGGCGCTGCGCCGGATATGCTGCGAGCGCCCTCGAGAGCAGGTCCGCCGGATAGAGCAGGCCGTTTCGGTGAAAGTTGGTGTCGATGAGATCGATGAACCGCGAATCGGATTCGAGTTGCTCCCG
>JAWLED010000104.1:0-8215 GCA_041686235.1 Spirochaetia bacterium
CACATCCTCGCGGCCGTTCATGCGCAAGAACTCCTTCGTTACCTCGTCGGAGGGAAACATTGCAGCGGTGGCCCCGATGTCCACGGCCATATTGGCGATCGTCGCGCGAGCGGCAAAGTCGAGGTTGGCCACCCCGGGCCCGTAGAACTCCATGACGGTACCCAGGCCGCCCTTCACCGAGTAGCGGCGCAGCAACTCCAAAATCACGTCCTTTCCCGAGACAAAGGGAGGAAGCTCGCCGGTTACGTAGATACCCCACACCTTCGGTGCGCTAATGTAGTACGGCCGACCGGCCATTGCCATGGCCACCTCGAGCCCCCCGGCGCCCATGGCGAGCATGCTCAGACAACCGCCGGTGGTCGTGTGACTGTCGGAGCCGAGAAGGGTTTTTCCCGGCACGCCGAAGCGCTGGCGATGCACGTGATGCGAGACGCCGTTACCGGCCGGCGACAGCGTAACCCCGTACTTAGCCGCGCACGACTGAAGAAAACGGTGATCGTCGGCGTTTTTATAGTCGGTTTGGATAATGTTGTGATCGATATAGCTTACCGCTACCTCCGGCTGCACCCTGTCGATCCCGAGAGACTCGAATTCGAGATACACCATGGTACCGGTGGCATCTTGCGTTAGAGTTTGATCTATGCGAAGTCCGATTTCAGAGCCCGGGGTTAACTCTCCATCCTCCAAGTGCTCCAGGATGATATCTTCAGTAAGCGTATTTCTCATACAAACCTCCGAGGGTATATTCTAAAATGCAGAATTTTCCTGTCAACAACCCTACCCGCCCCGCACCCGGCCGTTCAACGGTTGCCAATTCCCGACCGCGTAACGATAATATTGTTGTGCACTACGAAAACGGTCACACCGGGACGGACCACACGCTTGCGCTGCTGCGAAAGTCCAGTATTTTCGAGGACCTCGAGCCACAAGAATTGCACATGCTCGCCGACTATAGCGACTATTACGAGTTCCAACACGGCGAGCACGTCTTCGAGCGGGATTCACCGGCGCAGGAACTTTGCATCATAGACAAAGGCGCCGTTGTCATACGAAGCGAAAGCGAGGGTGAGCTCGATATTGCGCGTTTCATCACCGGAGAGGCCTTCGGTGAGCTCGACCTCATGGGCGGGAGCACACGCACCGCGGCCGCGGTTGCCGAGGGGAACACCCGCGTCCTTCTGTTTCCGAGACGCGGCCTCTCCCTCGAGGGCATCATCCACGAGCACCCCTCATTATTTGCACGCGTGCTGTACCGCCTTATCGCCACCGTTGCCTCGCGCATCCGCTCGACCAACAAGCTCATCTCGGAAAATGCGACCTGGGTTCAGGAACTGCGCCATCAGATTCACATGGATAAACTCTCCGGGCTCTACAACGACACCTATCTGCGTGAGCAGCTGCAGCGGCTGTTCGAGGCGGGCACCCACCCGGTCACGGTGATGATGGTCAAACCCGATAATTTCAAGGAAATCAACGACACCTACGGCCACGACGCCGGCGACCAAACACTGAGGCTCATGGCGCATACGCTCCAGGGGACGGCACTGCCGGGCGAGTCGGCGGTACGCTTTCGCGGGAACGAGCTGGCCCTGCTGATGCCGAACACCGATAAGGACACCGCGTGTGAACGGGCCGGGCAGGTGCAGTCGACCATGAACAACATTGACCTCTCGCACATTATCGAGACAGACGGTTTTTCACTTACCGTGAGCGTTGGACTTTGCGGCTCGATCGACTCGGACGGCGAAACCGAAATCACACCCGAGACGATCATCGACACCGCTCACGAACGCGCCCTTGCGGCACGCGAGAGCGGCGGGAACACCATTCACCGCGGTTCATAAACCTGGAGGAGCTATGACCCTTGCGACATCACGAGAAGCTCGAAGCTTCTTGCACAGAGTTGCCATATTTCAGACGCTCTCCGACGAGGAGCTCGATCACATAGGAGCCCGGTTACAGCCCCTCCCCGCAGAAGACAGCTGGGAGATTTTTCGCGAAGGCGAAGAGGGTACGGATCTGTTTGTCGTTCGCCGGGGCACGGTAACGGCTATGGTGGGTTTACCCGACGGCAGCCAGCAGGAGGTTGCGCGGTTCAACGACGGGGACTTTTTCGGCGAGATGTCCATTTTCGAGCGGGCACCCCGGTCGGCCACATGCCGTGCCGAGGCGGGAACTGAGCTGTACCGACTGAGCGAGGGAGACTTCAACGCATTGCTGGCCAATGAGCCGGAGATCGCCATCAAGGTGATGTATGAAATGCTTCGCATCACCGCCGGACGGCTCGAGAACACAAGCGGCTTCCTCGGCGAGATGGTGCGATGGGGCGAAGGCGCCAAGAAGCGCGCGGTCACCGACGAGTTCACCGGACTCTTCAATCGCCGATTCCTCGATGAGTCCCTCTCGGGCATGTTCCAACGCGCAAAATCTGCGAGAACCCAGCTCTGCCTCGTCATGGTAGACCTCGATCACTTCAACGAGATCAATCAAGAGCACGGCGAGAGCGTGGGAGACGAGGTCCTCTCCGCGGTCGTACCGATTTTCCGCTCCGTGTACCGGGAGGCCGACGTTCTTGCACGCTATGGGGGGGATGAGTTCACGTTCGTCCTTCCCGAAACGAGCCCCGCGGAAGCTCGCGAGCTCTCCGAGCAGGTGCGGCAGGAGGTCGCCTCGTTATCTCTCCTCGCCGACCGCGGAGGCGAGATCGATCGGGTCACGACGAGTCAAGGTATCGCCGCGTTTCCCGACCACGCCAACGATCTACAGACGCTCTCGACACGGGCCGATGAAGCACTGTACGGCGCGAAGACCGCGGGTCGCAACCGCGTGGTGGTTGCCGGCACCAATCGCAGCTGAGGTTAATATGTATCGAGCTAAAAATACGGATGAGGCAAAACAGGATATTCCGACGATTGCTCGGAAAAACCGCATCATTTCCAATATCACCGAAGCCCTGGTCTCGCGTGAGCATTTTCTCGTGCTCGGACATCATAACCCCGATGAAGACTGCATCTCCGCGATGGTCTCCGTCTCCCTCCTTCTGAGCAAGCTCTCCAAGAAACCGATCATCTGTACCGCCCCCGACCTCCCCGAGCACTATCAGTATCTCCTCGATATCTGCAAATACAATTCCATAGACATTAACAGTGCCTGTGGCGACGTGCTCGCACACGTCGACACCGTCATCATCTGCGATACACCCAAGCCGAGCATGCTCCAAGCGAACGAGGAGGTCAGAACGGTTCTCGACAAACCCGATATTCTGCGGATCGAGGTGGATCATCACCTACAGGCCGACGCACGGTACAACGGCGACGAGGGCTACTGTCTCGTGGCCGAGGCGTCGTCGAGCTGCGAGCTCATAGGGCTGCTCGCCTGCAAGATGAGCCAAAGAGCAGACGTGATGGAAATCTACGAAGTCGGCGATATGTTCTCGCGTAACATGGTGCTCGCCCTGCTTACCGGTATCGTCGGTGACACCCAGATGGGCAAGTTCATCAAATCGCGGCGCGAACAGCGTTTCTACGAGATGTTCTCCAACATGTTCAACGCATTACTCGCAGAGAAGACCACTAAAAACACGAACTTCTACAATATGGAGCAAGTCTACGGAGAGCTGAGACGGCTGTCCAACGACGAAGCGCGCTTCTACGCCGATCTTTCGAAGCACAAGACGATAGACGGACCGGTTGGCTATGCCGTTCTCGACGAGGCCGAGAGTGAGGAGGCGCACCGCACGTTTGACGGCGATACGATCATTTCGGTGGCACGCGGCATCGCCGACGAGCTCGCCGAGGAAAGCGGCTATCTCAGCCTTGTTGGGTACCATGACGCGCCGCACACCTCGAGCCTGGTCCAGTTCCGCGTGCGGCGGAGCCTCAATTACCGATCTCTCGATCTGCGCGGGGTCCTGTCCAAGCTCGAAATCGAGAACGGCGGCGGGCACGAAGGAGCCATTGGATTTCGCGTGGAGAAATCGGACATTGGCGACATGACCTCGTTTACCGCTCACGTCGTCGAGACGCTGAAAGCGGAGGTCGAGCGCAGCCTCGCCGGCCGCTAAAACGCCTCTCTGAACGATATGTAGAAGCTCGTCCCTTCGCGGCTGAGGGCGAAATCAAATCGAAGATTGAGATTTTGTCGCGTGTCGAGGGTGAAGCGCAGCCCCACTCCGCCGGCGGCCGGCGGCTTTGAAAACGAGAGCTCATCGAATGCCGGTGCGACCTGTCCGGCCGCCCCAAAGAGCACGCCCCCGAAGCGCCACCAAATCGGGAACCGGTACTCGAGCTGCCCCTGCACGGACACGTCGTCGCGGTAGCGCCCCTCAGCATATCCTCGTAGCTCGTTCTGTCCCCCGAGAGCCGGCAGGGCGGTAAACGGCGGATCTCCCACCGCCGCTCGGGCGATACCCTGCAGCGCGAGCACGTGATCGTCCCAGGGGCTGTAGTAGTGGCGATAGTCGAGCGAGAAACGACTGAATCCCTCGGTGGTAGACAACGCCTCGGGACTGCCGGTTGCCGCAAAGCTCAGCCGCCGGCCGGAAAAGGGGTAGAGCTGCGGTTCACGAGTATCCCATACCAGCTTTGCCCCGCCGCCCCCCGAGCGGTCCTCCGCATACCCGGTGGGCTCCTCGGTGTCGAGAAGGCCATCGTCTTCGCTCTCCAGCGTATCTCGATAGTTCCAGAACGCGATCGGCCCGGCATACAGTCCCGGTGTGAGCCGAAAGAGAAACGCCGTCTCACCGGTAAAACGAAACGTGGTATAGACCTCCGCGTCGTCGGAATCCGCATCGGGACCAATTCCGAAAAAATCCGAGGGAGAACGCCCGATGTAGAAATTCCAATCCGACTTGTACCTTCCGTCGGCCAGATTGAACGTCACGTTGAACGGCGCCTGGTACACCCCGCGCGTGCCGTACATGAGTGCGAGAGAGGCGGTATTGTTGTCGGATGAGGTTTCGTTGCTCTGCGGTTGCCAATAGAGGAAACCGGAGGCACCCAGAAGCCAGCCGGTGTCCGGCGAACGGCCGACAATCGGTATGGGGACGAAACCCCAATCGTCTTCCCCGGCGACTTCCCCTCGTGGCTCTTCTCCCTCTTCACGCTCATCCGGCGCTTGGGGCTCTTGGGGCGCCTCCCCGGGGTCAGGTGCATCCTGAGCATGAAGATGGGGGAGGAAACCAATTAACACAAGCACGACCACAACCGCTGGAAACCTGCGCACCTTGCCTCCGAATTTGTCAGAAATCAAACAAACCATAACAGAAACGAGCGCTCCAGGGCAAGCAAAAACAGTGCTCACCAGCCGTCATACGTGCTCGTATTTTGGGGCGGCATTCCGTTATACTATGGGGTGTATGACACATTCCGTTCGCGTGCTTGGTCTCGACGATGTAACGCATGATACGAAACGGCTCGTACTCGAGCGGCCACCCGGGTATCGGTACGAACCGGGACAGTCGGTTGAAATTGCCGTCGACAAACCCGATTGGGGGGATGAGTTCCGTCCGTTCAGCTTCACCTCCGTGGAGGAAGACGAATACCTCGAGTTCATCATCAAGATCTACCCGGCCCACGAAGGGGTAACCAAGCAGATCGCACAGCTGACCTCGAGCGATAGAATTCGACTCTCGCAGCCCTTCGGCTCCATATCGTATCGGGACCCCGGGTATTTCATCGCCGGGGGCTCCGGTATTACGCCCCTCCTATCCATTCTCAGGCGGCTTCACCGGGACGGCCGGCTTGCCGACAACAAACTCCTATATTCCAACCGCACCGAGCAGGACATCATCCGCAAGTTCGAGCTCGACTACATGCTCGGGAACAACGTCGTGTACAACGTTACCCACGCGGCGAGGAGCAGTCTGCGCTGCGGAGTTATAAGACCCGAGTACCTCGCGCGCCACGCCCCCGACATTTCCCGGCCGTTCTACCTATGCGGCCCCGACGAGATGGTGCGCGACGTACGCGATATGCTTGGCTCACTCGGGGCCAAGAGCGACTCGATTGTGTTCCAGGAGTAACTCCACCACGCTGAGGTAGCACGCGTCACGCTTAGGTAGAGTGATGCGGCCCGGTGCCCGGTTCTTGCCCCCGCACCTGCTCGGGTTCGACGTGGACCGTAGCTTCCACCTCCGCCTCCTCGCGTAGCCGCTCTTCGATCCGCGTGGCCACCGCGTGCGCGTCGCGCAGGGGCTTGTCCCCCGGAAGCTTTATGTGAAACGACACCTCGCGAACAGAGCCGTAGGTGTGGACGTGGACGTGATGACTCCGAGCCTGATGGCCGATGACCTCGGTAGAAATGCGCTCGATCATCGTCAACAACTCGTCGCCCGGGCGCTCGCCCATGAGTTTGCTTACCGCACCCCACATCACATCCCACGCGGCGTAGAGGAGCAGGGCTGCAACGAGAAGAGCCAGCACGCCGTCGACCCACCACAAAGACCGCCCGGCAAGGATCCCGATAAGGATGATAAGAGAGGATATGGCGTCGCTTCGGTGATGCCAGCCGTCGGCCCGCAGCGACGAGTTCCCGCTTCGGCGCCCGGCCCAAAAGGCGTATTGAGCCAGCCCTTCTTTCGCCACCATGGAGCCCGCAGTCACTATGATCGCAACCATTCCATAGCCCGCACCGGTGCCCGTCTGTAGCCGTTCGATACCGTCGACAATGAAGTTGAAGCCCAATACCGCGAGGAGCACCCCGATCACCAGGGACGCAATGACTTCGGCCCGCTCGTGGCCAAAGGGATGGTCTCGATCCGGCGGCTTTGCCCCGACGAGTGTCCCCGCCAGTACAACCAACGAGGTAAAAGAATCCGAAAGCGTATGCCATGCATCGGCGATGATCGCCAGTGAACCGCTTACGATACCCGCCCAGTACTTCAGCCCAAACAACAGAATGTTGAGCCCGAGGGCCGTCCAACCTTCGACATATGCGTAGCGGCGTCCACGCCGTCTCCATTGTTGGCGGGATTCTTCGGTGTCGGTGTAATCCATGCGTGGCAACTCCCCTTTAGCGTTTTTTTACCTACATCGAATTGTAATGCAAACCGCCACCCCGGACCAAGGCGGAGGATGGGTGGGGCTCTGAGCTCCCGTGGGCACGGCGGCGCGGCGCAGCGGCAGGCCGGCGCGGCGGTTCGGGCACGGCGGCGCGGCGCAGCGGCAGGCCGGCGCGGCGGTTTTGTGCGCGTCGCCCCGGCGCGCCCCCCAACTCAACGATGTTTACAGATCCACAGGGGTATGCTATGCTCCAATAAATTAAAAAACGTGAGTCCCGTTTGGACATACAAACCTCCTGGACTACGTCCGGGAAAAGGGGGAAGGCTGGTGGGCTCTCACGTTCTCTTGGTAGACGACGAAGCTATTTTAGCCGAGTCTCTGAGTTTACAACTTCTCGAGGCCGGTTATCCGACCGACTATGCCGTGTCCGGGGAAGAGTGCCTGTCGCGCCTCGAGGCCGGCGAATCCTACGATGTGGTCGTCATGGACCTCGATCTCGGCCCGGAGGGCATGAGCGGCGCACAGGCCACTGAGCTCATTCGCCGAGGCTACGAGGTGCCGGTGCTGTTCTACACCGGGCACACCGATGCATCCACCATAGCCCAGGGGCGCGGGGTCGAGTCTTACGGGTGGCTCTTCAAAGCCGACGGGGACTTCGAGGTCCTGCTCGCCTCCATCGAAAATGCCGTCGAGCGGTGGAATGTCGAGCACAAGTTGTCTGATTACAACCAGAAGCTCTTGTCGCTCATACATGGGGTGGACCTCTTTCTCTGCGTCGTCGATCCGCACACCGACAACGTCCTCTTTGCAAACCGCGCGGTCAAAGAGTCGTTCGGGGAGGTCGTCGGGCGAAGCTGCCGCGAGGCCTTCGGAGCGCAGGCAAACACTATTCACACCCGCGCTCGCGCGAGCTTGCACATGCCGGAGGAATCGGCAACAACCACATACGACGAAGAGTCGGTCGTATGGGATGCCAACACCGAGCGGTGGTACGCCCTCGGAAGCACTTTGGTGGATTGGGGGCTCGAGCATCGTGCGCTTGCCGTGTGCGCGCTCAATGTGACCGGGGTCGTTACCGAGCGAAATAACCTCATCGAGCGGCTCGAGCAAACCACGCTTCACCTCGAAGAGATAAACCACCGGGTCAAGAACAATCTCGCACTCGTAAACTCCCTCGTGAGCTTTGCCCGCGAGGAAATGCCGGATGCTCATAT
>JAWLED010000105.1:0-7854 GCA_041686235.1 Spirochaetia bacterium
AGTCGACCCATCATCTTCGGTCAGCACCACCGCATCACCGGAGGAAGAAAGGGCAAAATCGGCGTGGAGCTCCCGGTCCGCGTGGAGCTCCCGGTCGCCGTGCGAGGTATCATGTGTGACCTCATCGCTCGCCGGGGCGGTATCGCGGCCCTCTCCTTCTCTGCCCGAGGCGAATACAAGGAGGTAGCCGCCCGGGGCAACCCGCGTGTCCGCGGGAAGGCGAAACCGGGTAGGCTCGTCGGGATCGGAGGAAAGGAAATACCCCCCGATATCTATAGTCGAGTCGCCGGGGTTGTGAAGCTCCACCCAATCCGGATATTCCCCCCGCTCATCCACGAGGGTCGTGCCGTTGGAGGTCATCACTTCGTTTATGAGTACCTCGCCGGTGGGAGCCCGGGGGAGACGCTCGGGATAGCGCGCAGAGATGTTTCCCCAGTACGGTCGAAGCACGTCATAGCCGGAGGGTCCGGCTGCGGGATCGCCGGATATCGGGTTATCTCGAATATCCACTTCGGCCTGGATACCGCCGTCGGGGTCATCCTGCAGTGTGTCGCGCTTCATGAGCTCGGCCAGCACGGTGAGATCGCGAACGCCGGTATTTCGGATATTCAGTCGCCGCAGATTTCTCATCCCGGCTATGACATCGAGCTCCGTGTCCATCGGCACATTCCGCAGTATCAGCGTCCGAAGGCGGGTAAGGTCACGGAGCGGCTCGAGTGTTTTGATCCCGGGGTTCGAATGTACGTTCAGATACCGCAGCCCCGTCAGTTCCGAAAGAGGAGCGATATCACGGACGCCGGTATCGCGGAGATTCAGCCGCTCGAGGGCGCCAAGGTTGGCAAGCGGCGCAAGATCGACCGACCCGAGCTCAGTCTCGCGGAGGTCGAGCACGCGTAGTTCCGAAAGACGGGCGAGCGGGGCAATCTCCTCTACGGCGGTATTGCGAAGCGAGAGCTCGCGAAGGGTATCGAGCTCGACGAGCGCTCCGATCTCATCGAGCTCCCGGTTATCCTGCAAGTCGAGCCGTCTGAGGTTGCGAAGCGCGGCGAGATCGGGCAGATCCAGCTCTGCTGCCGAACGTAACCCCGTGTCCCCGAGCCGCAGCTCCTCGAGACGGCGCAGCCGCGAAAGCGGGGATAGCGTCTGCGGACTGTTTCGCGAGAGGTCGAGCGTGCGCAGATTCGGCATGAGCGCCACATCGGAGAGCTCGGTAATGCCGGCGCCGGAAGCGTCGAGATGAGTGAGTTGTTCGAGGTCGTTTCGGTGAATCTCTCCCGACTCGTCTCCAATCGCCGCCCGCACCGCCTCTTCCATACCGGGGTCGTCGAAATCCACCGGACCGCCGACCACGTACAACAGAAGGTACCCTCCCACCGCAACCACGAGCGCTGCAGCGGATACGAAGACAATACGGCGAATGCGCGAAAGCGGGCCGCCGCTCATTCCGGACCCTTCTCGGTAACCATGTAGGGGCGCACGATTTCAATGCCCTGAACGTACTTGCTGTTGGAAACCGCCTTGAGAGAGTGGCCTCGAACAATGCTCCTGAGCCACTCCGGTTCTTCTCGCCGCGCGGTCTTGATCTCGAGGATGATGTTGCGCGGGCGATGCGGCTTGAGAACAAGATCGCCGGGGAAGAGCTCGCGGGCATGAGAGCTGTGCACGTTGTGGTCAAGCGTGAGCCTCGTGGAATGGAGCCCGTCACGAGAGCGATAGCCTTCCCGGCGGTACTGGACGAGCAGCACCGGCTGCAGACTTCTCGAGCGGACCAACCGCTCGAACTCCACCAGTACGGGATCGTCGGGACTGTCCCATCGACCGTGCGTGAGAAAATGGAGGTAGCGCGCATAGGAAGCAAAAGAGCTGTGTTTTTCCATGACTGCGCCCTTTTTTGTTTTCAACTCCACGAGCACGGGGGGCTCCTCGTCGGCCGTATCGGTGTACACGCGTATCCGCAACTTGATGCGCCCATAGTCGCCGTCGTTGCGCTCGTGATACGCGCGGTAATCGCGCGTGTCGTAGTAAAGGCTGTGGACCAGGTATCGGCCTGAGCTTTGCGCTGTGTAATAGTCGGGCTTCATAAACGCCCGCACGGCGTTGCGAACCCGCTGGTACTCTGCGATTGAAAGACGGTACTTTCGTTCGAACCGCGACGTACTCCTCATGCCGTCTTGCTCCTACATCGGCAGCGTAAGCTGGGGCGTCAGCAGTGACACCTTATTGACTCCGCGCACCTCTTGCGCCGACTCCACGAGGCGTTGGATCGTCGGCTCGAGTCTGCGGTCAAAACGGAACTCATAAGTCAGCTCCCAATTGTCACCGTCGACCTCGTGACTGCGAAGCTGAACCTGTGCTCCGGTCTCGCTTACCATGTTCTGCAGCCGGTCGTAGTCGTAGGGGACAACTCCGGAGATTACCAGGATGTACTCCGCATGAAGCTGGCGCCCGTATTTGAGCAGATAAAACACGGCAAGCAAAAACGACATGAAAATGGTCGCCAGAATGGCGAACGTCCAGTGCAGGGTGCCGCAGCCGAGTCCCGTTACGATGGCCCAAAAGAGAAACACCATGTCCCGCGTATCCTTGATGGGCGTGCGAAACCGAATGATCGAAAGCGACCCAACCAGCCCCAGCGACAGCACCAAGTCGCCCTGGATGAAGAACATGACCAGAGTGACGATGGGCGTAAGCAGCACCAGGGTAGAGAGAAAACTGCTCTCGTAACTCATCCCGCGATGCGTGTATCTGTACACCGTCGCGATAGCGAGCCCGAGGGCGACCGCGAGAACCATCGAGAGGATAAAGTTCACCATCTGATCGGGCGACACGAGGAAGATACCGGTTAATCTGTTCACATGGGCCTCTTCTACTGGATTCTCTGGGACGCAATGGTAACGCAACTATTACGCCACAACAAGGTAGCCGAGAAACGGTAGCCGAGCCGTGCAAAGGCATCGACCACCCCACATGAAGTCTTTGTGAAGATGGCGGTTCGCGTCGGATGTCGGTGTTTTCACCACGCCGACGAGCACAAAGGGCGATGGTGGGGCCAGCCATGTTTGACTTGCCGTGACAATTGAGTTTGCACTCATCTTTAACGTAGATGCACACATATTTAAGCATCATCTATATGGACACCGAATCAATATACATGTTATGTAGGTAACTACCATAGCGGAAAATTAGACTATGGAGGAGTAGAAAGTGGCAAAATATACCGATCGTTTTCAAGATTTGGATTCGAATGCAATCGATGATTTGATTGCCGAAGCCGAAGCATACAAAAGGCAGCTAAAAGGGCGGGAAGAACAACAACGCATCGAGAAGATCATGAAAAGCCTGACCATCGGCTCGACCGCGTACACGAAAAACAAAAACCAAATTGTGAAAGGAACGGTAAAGGCCCTTACCGAGAAGAGTGCCACGCTGCTAACCGAGGACGGGAAGAAAATGAACCGACGGTATAGCAAAATTGCGCTACGCAAAGAAGACGTAAACTGAGTTTCGCGGCACTCTAACTCTTATACATTTGCTCAGAAGAATACTCCCATCTTGTGATCACTAATTGACACGCTGGTGACGCATGTTACCATTAAAGTAAACTTCCCACAAAAAGGAGAATGAAATGACTCACAAGAAGAGGGTAGTCGTATCATTTCTGAGCCTAATGTTAATGTTCATCCTTTCGACGGGCGCAGCTTTTGCAACCGGCGTTCCGGAAGAGGTTGAACCTACAAGCGGAAACCTAACAATCATGGCAACGTCGGATACGCACCAGTATTTGATGCCGTATGATTACATGGAGGATACCGCTGAAGATGATATTGGCTTTTCGAAAATCTACTCACTCATTGAGGACGAGAGAGAAAAGCAGGAAAACACCTTACTACTGTCCAACGGAGACTTCATTCAAGGGAGTCTAATCGGCGTCTACGAGTATCAGGTTGATCCCCTCGAAGAGGGAGAAACCCAGTCGATAGTTGAGGCGTATAACCATGCCGGCTACGAGGCGGCCGCCGTCGGCAATCACGAATTGCAGGATTATGCCACATCGTTTTTTGACAAGGCCGTCGCAGGCGCAGATTTTCCGTTTCTGTCGGCTAACCTGGTCCAAGCGGGAACCGACTCGGACCATTACGTGGCGCCTTACACCATTATTGAGAAAACCGTGGGCGGTGAAAAAATCGACATTGGGGTTGTCGGATTCGTTCCTCCCCAGACAATGCGATGGGGCAAAGACCACCTCGAAGGCAACTTGGATATCCACGATATTATCCAACAGGCAAGAACTATACTCCCGGAGGTGGAGAAACAGTCCGACATAGTCGTCGTTCTCGGTCATACCGGAATCAGCAACGACTCCATCGATTCCTACGATGCCAGAGAAAACGCAGGCTATTACCTTGCACTACTCGACAGTGTGGATGCCTTGATCACCGGGCATCAGCATAACGTGTTCCCTGACGATTACGAAGACATGATGGGCGTGGATGCCGAAAACGCCACAATCTTTGGTGTACCTACCGTCATGCCGGGTTCTTGGGGAGGTGCACTTGGATTGATCGATTTGGAACTGACAAAAGACGCCGAAGGGTGGAGCGTCACCGATCACGACGTACGATTGCGAGAAGTTGATGAAAGCGTCGAATCGCATCCCGAGATCGAAAACATAGCGCAAGACGTGCATGAGTCCACCGTAGAGTACGTGCGAACCCCCATCGGTGACACTGAACGAGAGATCAACTCGTATCTATCGCGAGTAATGGACTCCTCGGTGACTCAAATTGTAAACAACGCTCAGCTTTGGTGGGCAGAGGAAGAGTTCAGCTCCGGTGAGTACTCGGATCTACCCATTTTGTCCGCTGCAGCACCGTTCAAGGCCGGACGAGAAGACGCCGAGTACTTCACCCACGTTTCGAAAGGCGGGGCCACCATCGGTGACATTACCGACATCTACATCTATGACAACCAACTCAGAGTAATGCAGCTCGATGGAGAGCAGGTCATCGAATGGCTCGAGAGAAGCGCGGAAAACTTCAACACAATCGATCCGGATTCCGACGCGCAGCAGGAGCTGCTCGACGGCGATTTTTCAGCCTACAACTATGACGTTATCGAAGGCATCGAATACAAAATCGACGTAACTCAGGAAGAGGGAGACCGGATCGTCGAGGCCACCTACAACGGAGAAGAGCTTTCTGAAGACATGGAGTTCTTGGTTGTAACCAACGACTACCGCGCAGGCGGCGGCGGAAACTTCCCACCGTGTGTGGAGGAGGATCCGGTGTATGCGCCAAGCGGTGAAGTCAACCGAGAAATCATAATGCAATACATCGAGGAAAAGGGCTCCGTCGATCCCGAGCCCACGCATAATTGGCACATCAAGGCGTTCGATCCGGCCGGCACGGTCACCTTCCGCTCCCATCCCGAAGCAATGGATTATGTCGACGAATACGACATTGAAAACGTTGAGTTCCTCGAAACGGACGAAAACGACATGGGAGTCTATCGGCTGGACGTGAGCAATCTCGGAAGCTGAGCATTTCCACGTCCGTTCAATGCCGACACGCACCGACGTGGTGTTTTCCGCAAATCCGGAAAAATGAAGCAGCCCCTCAATGAGGGGCTGCTTTTCGGTTATCCGGTGGTGAAGCGGCGAGCCATTATGCCGATTCGATAGCGGCGTCGATCTCGCCCACGTCTACCGGTTTTCCCAGAAGCGCCAGCGGGTTTACAGCACGGGCGCGGGCAACCATGTCCGGGTCCGAGTATCCGGTTACGAAGATAACGGGAATGTTATGCCGGGTACCGATCTCTCGGGCCGCGTCAATGCCGTCCATCTCTCCGGGAAGCCGAATATCCATAAGAACGACGTCCGGTTTTTGCGCCTCAGCGCTGTCAATAGCTGCCTTGGCGTTTGTCACGGGCTTGTACACGTAATATCCGTGTGACTCGAGATTACGCCTGAGCTGCATCGCAATGAGAACTTCATCCTCTACGACCAAGAGCCGCACTGAATCTCTGTCCATCATCTACACCCGTTCTCCATACAAATCATCGCGGAACTCAACGGTGCACGACACGCCCTCGGCATCTTCGAGCTCCACCCGGCCTTGCAACTGATCCTCGCCCAGTGCGAAAACGGTCTGCAGCCCCAGACCGCCGTCGACTTTCGGGTCGAACCCGGCCGGCAGCCCAACACCGTTATCGGTAATGCGCAACAGCACCTCCCCACTTTCGACGCGCGCGAGAAAAACCTCGATCTCGCCCGTCCTTCCGTCGGCAAAGGCGTGCTCGAGGGCGTTAGACAGCACCTCCGCCACGATGAGCCCAAACGGTATGGCGCTGTCGATCAGTGTCCACACGCTCTTCGTGCTCCACCGCAGCCGCACGTCCTGAGGGGAAACCTGAAAGCTCTCAGTTAGCGTATCCGCGAGCTCCCGCACGTAGGGCTCGAGGTTAACGTGGGAAAGGCTCCGCGATTGGTACAAATGCTCGTGCACGAGGGCCATGGAGCGAATCCTGTTCCGTGTATTGCGTAAGATACTCACAATACGCTCATCCGTCTCGCCGTGAGTCCGCCAATCCAGCAGTGCGCTGACTACCTGCATGTTGTTTTTCGTACGATGGGAGAGCTCCTGTATCAACACCGTTCTCTCTTCGAGCGCCCGCTTGAGCTCCTCTTCCGCGTTTTTGCGATCGCTAATATCGGTGTATGCTACAGCAACGCCGTATCTCTCGAGGGGGATCGGCGCCGCGGTAACGTTGAGCCACAGAACATCATTGGGCGACTTAACGATTCCCATCTCGATGTTATCGACCTGTCGCCCGACCTCGAGAGCTCTTACCCCGGGAAACTCCTCGACCGGCATCCGCGTGCCGTCCGAGCGCAAGACTCTCCAGTATTGCTCGTCGACGGTGTCACCACCGTGTTCCGCCTTCCACGCTCCGGTCAACTCAGTCGCGACATGATTGGTCTCTACAATATTGCCTGTCCAGTCTGACACGATAACTCCAAGCGGGAACGATTGAAAGACGATGCGGTACTTTTCTTCGCTTTCCCGGTATGCGCGCTCCACCTCATACCGCGCCTCCTCTCGCTGCAACAAGAGCCCCGCGAGGAACATGCCGGCAAAGACGGCAAGCCCGTAGGGGATACTCATGTCCATTAACAGCTGCCACCCGGTGCGAATATCCCCGACGAGGAGAAAACCGGGCAAAATGACGAGCGTCGCAAACAGCGCACTGAGAGCCCCATTTCGCACTGAGCTGAAACACCCGGGAAATCTGTTGAGCACCACTCCCGCGACTGCAGAAAGCCCCACGCCAAAGACGCCCGAGACAACCCCTGCGCCCCCGAGGGAGACACGGAACAAGGCGGCGAGGGCTGCGCTTAACAACGCCGACAGTGGTCCGCCGAAGGCGCCGCTGAGGGCAACGATTGCGTTGCGCTGATCGACTATGACACCCTCGTAGACGGGAATGCGGGCATACATCACCGCGACGGCAAAAACACCGAACGAGAATCCAAGAATGATCTGGCGTCGGTACCACCGCGTCCCCTTTAGCTGAAGGACCAGATAGCGATAGACGACGACAAGCGCAATGAAGATTGCTAGATTGTTAAACAGAGCGAAGAAGAGCTCGGTTCCCTGCACCATGTCGCGAATGTATTGTCCTCAGTAAAAACGGGTTCTATTAAGTGTAACGCATGTTTCCTGCGGTTTCGACGGGGTACGGTCGTAAACTATGTGGCGGTTGGGACGCCCATGGCGCTATTGCGGCATCTCGGCACACGGCACGCACACCAAAGCCTCCGGCACGAGGCGCAACCGGTCGACCGGTATCGGGCGG
>JAWLED010000106.1:0-7803 GCA_041686235.1 Spirochaetia bacterium
TTCCGCGCGACCGAAAGCGCACTCGGCCATGAGCCTCCTATGAGCATATTCGCCGCGGCAACGACCCTGTTTCTCGTCATGGATCCCATCGGGAATATCCCGGTATTTCTCTCGATACTGCGTCAGGTGGACGAGCGCCGGAGGAAACGCATCATCGTGCGGGAGGTCTTCATTGCCTTCGCGGTTCTGGCGGTCTTTCTCTTTTTCGGCAAGTACATACTTAGCGCGCTTCACATCACCCAGCCGGCCCTCGGAATTGCCGGCGGTGTCGTGTTGTTTCTCATTGCCGTGCGGATGGTGTTTCCCTGGGGCCGCGACCAAAACGTGGAGCTGCAGGCGCAGGAGCCGCTCGTGGTGCCCCTTGCCATTCCCCTCATTGCCGGCCCCTCGGCGATGGCTACGGTGATCCTCTTTTCCAACCAGGCACCAGGGCGCATATGGACGTGGTTTCTCGCGGTGGTTATTGCCTCGGTTGCTTCGCTGGTGGTGCTCATGTCGGCTGAGATGCTCCGGCGACGGCTCGGCGCACGGTTCTTAGTGGCGATCGAGCGGCTGATGGGGATGATTCTCGCGACGCTTTCGGTGCAGATGTTGCTTACGGGGATTCGCGAGTACGTGGTATCGTTTTGAAGTATCAACAACCGTGTTGATAGCCTGCGGGTAAACTCCAACGCCCGCGACATTTACCACCAAAGACGGTGTCCAAGGACAGTGTTGAATCGCGTTTCCCAGCTGTGTAAAGACATAGCGACAATTCATCAACAATCTCGTTGATACCTCAAAGGGTTTCCACCTCGGATACCGCTTGATCCAAAAGCTCGTGCTCGCTTGCCGCGTCGATCCGGGCAAAGGGCCGGCCGCCTCGGTGAAGCGCGGTCTCCATACGGTCGGTGAGCTCGCCCGGCCCGACTAAGAGGGTGAGGTCGTAGCCGGCAGCGCCGGTTTTGCCGGCCGGGCCGGGGCCGCCGTCCGCGACCGCGTCGAACCCGCGGCTGAGCGCGATTTGCAGCGGGTCGGTCTCGCAGAAGAGCACGCGTCGGGCCCGCCGGGCGAGGGCGTTTTCCACGGCCTCTTGAGCGGTCTGCACGAGGGGGAGGTCATCGGGGCCGATCGGACCCACCGTTTCCTCCCAGAAGCGGGAGTAGTCGGAGACGAACAGCGTGTGGTAGTGGGCGGCGAGGCGCGCGGCAAGGGAAACGTGATGCTCGCCGCCGGCGGCGCGAGGCGAGTCCGGCTCTACGACGCTGACTCTGCGCAAAAAGTAGGGCCGCACAGGCTCGGGGATGTAGTCCCAGTTAGCAAGAGGGTTGTCACGGATCATCGTGGCGGAGACCGGGAATTGTCGCCGTGCCGGGTCGACGGGAATAAAACGCGCACGGAGCTCAGCGGCAAGCGCGGCACCGTAATCTTCGGAGGCAAAGACGTAGGTCGGCCTCGCGGCGAGCTTTTCTCGCACGGTTTTCGCCCAGATGGGGATAGCCGTGGGACTGTCTTTGCGGGCTTCAGGGATTTCCTCGGTGATGTGCACCATTTCGACGTCGGGAAAGAGCTCCTGCATCCAGCGGTAGCGCAGCTCTCCGGCAATGGGCTCGGAGCTGAGCGTGCAGACAAGGACGGTGAGGTGGTCGCACATGTTGCGGCCGAAATCGACGAGGTATTGGTGTCCGGCGTGAGGCGGCATGAATCGTCCGATGATCACACCGTGCGTTTCTGCGTTCATGGTTGTATAATCGCGCGCGGAGGAGCGTATGGGCAAGACGAAAGACTATCTCGTTGGCGTGGATTTAGGCGGAACGAAGCTTCTGGCCGTCGTTTTCGACGCAGAATACCGGGTAAAAGGCCGAGCGAAGAAGAAAGTGGGCAAGGCCCGCGACAACGACGCGGTATTCGAGAAGATGGTCGAGGTAATCGAGGATGCCCTCGACGACGCCGGCGCCAAGGCCGAAGACGCGGTGGGGATCGGAATCGCGTGTCCGGGGCCGGTCGACTTCGAAAACGGCATCGTGCTCGAGACGCCCAACCTCGACCTCGACAATTTTGCCGTGCGCGATCGCCTCTCGAAGGCCCTCGGCGTTCCGGTGTTCCTCGAAAACGACGTGAACGCCGGTACCTATGGCGAATACGTGGCGGGCGCCGGGCAGGGCTTTCGCCACATCGTCGGTTTGTTTCCGGGTACGGGGCTCGGCGGTGGGCTCATCCTCGACGGCAGGCTCTACCGTGGCGCAAGCGGCGGCGCGGGCGAGATCGGGCATATGATCATCCAGGTCGACGGCAGACGCTGCGGCTGCGGGCAGTACGGGTGTCTCGAGGCGATGGCCTCGAGAACGGCGCTGGCCAAAGACCTCGTTGCCCTTGCAACGACGGGAAGCGCGCCGGTCATTCAGAAGAAGGCCGGCTCGGACTATCTCAAGATAAAGAGCAGCCTTATCTATGATGCCTGGGAGGCGGGCGAGCCGGCGGTGTCGGAGCTCGTCGAGCGTGCGGCGCGGCACCTGGGCGTGGGAATGGCGAATTGCGTCAATATCTTCAACCCGGAGCTCATCATCATCGGGGGCGGACTTGTTGAAAAGATGGGCGCTCCGTATATTGAGAGGGCCGAGCGTGCCATGCGAGAGCATGCGATGGAGCGGCTCGTCTCGGCAGTCAACGTAAAGCAGGCCGTCCTCGGTGACGATTCGACGGTCATCGGCGCGGCCGCCCTTGCCAGGGAAGATCGCACATGAGCACAACCGATCAGGTTAGTCCCCCGAAGACAAAAACGGTCGCCGTCATCGACATGGGCTCCTCGGCCATCCGAATGGTTATCGCCGAAATCGATGACGCCGGCCATTGGCGCCGCCTCGACCGCGCAGGCAAGCCGGTGAGCCTCGGCCGCGATGTGTTCGTGAAAGGCTATCTCAGCGGTGACGCCATGCGGCAAGCGGTCAAGATCCTCACCGGTTTTCGCGAGATGCTCGAGGGGTGGCAGATCGCCGAGGAGGACGTTCGCGTTATCGCAACGAGCGCCATCCGCGAGGCAAAGAACCGCGACACCTTCCTCGATCGAGTGTATCTGCGCACCGGTTTTCGCATCGATGTGGTGGAAGGGGTCGAAGAAAACCACCTGACCTACCTCGCGGTGCAGTATGCGGTCGACCAGATGCGTGCGCAGTTCTCCCGCGCGAACTCGCTCATCATCGAGGTCGGCGGCGGGACGACCGAGGTGATGATGCTCCGCCGGGGAAAGATGGTGGCGGCACACTCCCTTCGCCTCGGAACGATTCGCATAGAGCAGCAGGTGAAGCGCAGCTGGGAATCGGCCACGGACCTCGAAACGTTTCTGCGGGAAAACATCCGTGTGACCCAAGAGATCCTCAACGCCGAGATGAAGATGGAGAGCATCCGATTCTTCGTTGCAGTCGGCGGTGACGCTCGCCTTGCCGCCGCTCGAGTGGGGCGCAAGGAGCATTCGGGGTTCAGCGTCGTCGACCGCAAGGACTTCAACGAGCTCGTTGCCCGCATACAAGGGTATACGCTCGAGGAGATCGTCTCGGAGCTCGATGTCACCTACAATGAGGCCGAAGGCCTCGTACCGGCGCTGCTCATCCTCAAGATGTTCCTCGATTCCACCCAGGCCACGCAGCTCATCGTGCCCGACGTCAGTATCCGCGAGGGCGTGCTCTTGAGCTTTGCCCTCGGCACCAGCAAGGAAGTCGAGCACGAGTTCTACACCCAGGTGGTTGCCTCGGCGGTGAACCTCGGCAAGAAGTACCGGTTCGATCAACAGCACGCCATGCAGGTGCGAAAGCTCGCGCTCTCGCTCTTTGATCAAATGCAGGACGACCACGGGATGGACCAGCACGCGCGAATGCTGTTGGAGGTTGCCGCCATCCTCCACGATATCGGAAACTACATCCGTGCAAGCGGACACCATAAACACAGCCAATACATCATTGCCAACTCCGAGATATTCGGGCTTTCTCGATCCGACATTTCGGTGGTCTCCCACATTGCGCGCTATCACCGAAAGGCGCAGCCGAACTCCTCCCATACGAGCTTCATTTCGCTGCGACGCGAGCAGCGCATCCGCATCATGAAACTTGCCGCGATCCTGCGGGTAGCCGATGCACTCGACCGAGGCCACCATCACCGCATCAAGGGTTTTCGCCTCGAGAAGGGGGAGGACGTGATCACCCTCTACTGTGATTACGTGGGCGATATCTCGGTTGAGAAGCATGGACTCGAGCTCAAGCAGGAAATGTTCGAAGAGACGTTCGGCTATCAAGTGGTGGCTATGTAATGTATCAAGTGGTGGCTATGTAATGAAGGTGGATGAATGAGCGACGCTGACGCCCCCCGCTATTTTAGTCGAGACCTGAGCTGGGTCGAGTTCAACGCGCGCGTGCTCGAGGAGGCGCTCGACGAAGACGTCCCGCTTCTCGAGCGATGGAAGTTTCTCTGCATCGTCGCATCGAACTTCGATGAGTTTTTCATGGTGCGGGTGGCGAGTCTCAAGCGCCAGATAAAGAAGGGCACCTCGGGGGTAGACCCTTCAGGGCTGAGCCCCGAGACTCAGCTCTCGCGCATCATTGCCCGCTCCAAAGAGATCATTACCGCCAAGTACGAGTGCTTGTGGAACGACATCCTCCCTCGACTCGAGCAAGAAGGCATCGTGTGGGCGCGCACCGGAGCATACAGCGGCTCACAGCGCACCTTCGTACGCGACTTCTTCAACCGCGAAATCTTTCCGGTACTAACTCCCGTTCGCCACGAGGAGCCGGGAGCTCTGCCGGTTCCCGGTAACAATCGACTCCATATTGCGTTTCTCCTCGAGCCCGATGAGGACTCCGAGATGCGACGGCTCGGCGACTACGCCGCTGCGGAAGAAGGTGCCGCCGGGCCGACTCCCCGGCAGGGGCCCCGGACGGGGCAGGGGGAACAGGAGGAGCTTCTCGCGGTGGTGCAGCTGCCGCCGGCGCTCGAGCGCATCATCTACGTGCCCGAACAGGAGAACCGCATCACCTTTACGCTACTCGAGGACGCGATACTCGAGAACGCGCAACAGCTGTTCCCCGGCTATCGCATCAACCGCCAGGGGTGTTTTCGCGTGACGCGCGACGCCGACCTCGGCGTGGACGAGGAGCGGGATGAAGACTTTGTCGAGGCCATGGAGCAGGTGCTCGAGAGCCGCGAGTATTCCGACGCGGTGCGGCTCTCGGTCGTGGAGGATGGAGACCGGTTGAGCGAGCGGTTGCGCCGTGCGCTCGGGCTCGACGAGCGTGATGTCTACGCCAAGGGGAGCCCACTTGCGATGGGAGACCTGATGCCGCTTGCCCACATCTCGGGTTTCGATCATTTGCGAGACGAGCACATGCCGCCGATGCCGCCCCGCGATCTCTCACAGGAGGAGGGCACCTCGTTCTGGGATACGCTCAAACGCCGCGACGTCTTACTTCACCAGCCCTACGAATCGTTCGAGCCGGTCGTTCGCCTCATCCAAGATGCGGCGGGAGATCCCGAAGTGCTTTCGATAAAGATGACCCTTTACCGCACGAGTGGTGATTCGCCCATCGTGGGTGCCCTCGAGGAGGCCGCCGAGAACGGGAAACAGGTGACCGTGCTCCTCGAGCTCAAAGCGCGCTTTGACGAGCAGCGCAATATTCGCTGGGCCGAGCACCTCGAGCGGGTCGGGGTAATCGTCATCTACGGCATCGCCCAGCTCAAGGTTCACGCCAAGGCGCTGATGATCGTGCGGCGTGAGAGCGAGGGAGTGGTGCGCTACGTTCACCTCGGTACGGGAAACTACAACGACAAAACGGCCAAGCTGTATTCCGACTTCGGCGTGCTCACCACCCGCGAGGAAACCGCCTATGAGCTGAACCTGTTCTTCAACGCCATAAGCGGCTACTCGGCCATTCCCGCGCTCAACCGTCTCGCCCTTGCACCGGTTGGGCTCAAGACGCGGCTGTTGCAACTCATCGACCGAGAGCGCCGCCGTGCATCCCCGGAGGCTCCCGGCCTCATCATGGCGAAGGTGAACTCACTCTCGCACCCCGAGATTATCGATGCGCTCTACCGCGCCTCGCAGGCCGGGGTGAAGGTGATGCTCAACGTGCGCGGCATCTGCATGCTCGTTCCCGGGGTGCCGGGGTTGAGCGAGAACATTACCGTGGTCAGCATTGTCGATCGTTTTCTCGAGCACGGACGTGCCTTCTACTTTGAAAACGGGGGCGCTGAGGAGATGTATCTCTCGAGCGCCGACTGGATGCCGCGAAACCTCGATCGGCGGGTGGAGCTCATGTTTCCCGTGGAGAGCGCCGCTCTCAAACGCCGGCTCAAACACGTGTTCGAGGTCACCTTCGCGGATAACGTGAAAGCACGCGTGCTTCAACCGGACGGAAGCTGGGAACGAGCCGCGAAGGGCGGACGGGAGAGTGAGGTGCGAAGCCAAAAGGTCTTCTACGAGGAAGCCAAGAGTTACGCCCAGGCGGGCGAGCCGGCCAACCGCAAAGAGTTCAGCGTGAGGAGGAAACCGTTGTGAGCGCCCGTTGTAGGGAATTTCTATCAACAGGCTCGTTGATACCCCCCGCGTCGGCATTCGTTCTTGCGCTCTTTCTCGCCACAGCGGCCGCACACGAGGCCGGGGCGCAAGAGGCCCCCCAAAACATGGACGCCGCCGCCATGCTCGAGAAGGCGGAGAGCCGCATGTATCCCGACAATTTCTTCATGAAAAGCCGGATCGAAACGAGCCGCCCCGATCGCAGGGACTCCACACTCGTGCTCGAGAGCCTATTCAAGGACGAGGTCGGAACCTTCATGGAGATCCTCGAGCCGGCCCGCTCGAGGGGAATGCGATTCTTGCGCAAAGGTGACAGCCTATGGATGTACAATCCGAAGGCTCGATCCCGCCGGGCCGTTCGCCTATCGCCGCGGGAGTCGTTTCAGGGCACGGTCTTTTCGAACAACGACGTGGGCGATCCCGACTACAGCGACGACTACGACGTCTCCTACGCGCCCGAAGAGACGATCGATCACCCTGAGCTCGGCTCTGTTGACTGCTATGTGATCGAGGGGGTCGCCTCCTCGCAGAGCTCCCCATACGGGAGTATCCTTATGTGGGTGAGAGAGAGCGATCTCATGCCGCTGCAAATGGAGTACTTCGCAAAGTCGGGGTTGCTCTTCAAACGTATGACGGTCACAAAGCTCGGAGACCTTGCCGGGCGGCTTCGCCCGGCGCGGATGCGCATGGAGTCGCTCGAGCAGGAGGACGCCTACTCTATCGTGGTGATCGAGGAGATGGAGCGCCGCGACGACCTGCCCGACCGAAAGTTCAGCCAATCGGCCCTCACGAGGTAGGAACAGCGTATGCAACGGTGGTGGGCAAGACGACGGTTGTTGTTTGCGGCGCTGCTCTCGGTTGCCGTGGCGGGCGGCCGGAGCGCGCCGCAGCTTTTCGCCCAGGACTACCAGGTGTTCGGCGACATCGAGGGGGTCACAACGTATCACCACCTCGAAAATGCAGACCCCGAGCACGTGATTGCCGGGGGTGCCCGCATCCGTGCGGATCACCGCCTCAGCTTCGAGCGGGCGGAGCTCGTCGCGGACACCGAGCTCGAGCTCACCTCCGAGAGCGGACGCAGCGAAGGGGCGCCGGCGGCCATGTCCGGGGACGGCGGGGGGCGTGAGGAGATCGAGTACTTTATCGACGAGGCCTATTTGAGTCTCTTTCCCCTAAGCCCGATCTCGGTAAGCGCGGGAAAGCAGCGGGTGAATTGGGGAACCGGCTACACCTTCTCTCCGTCTGATACTCTCCATCCCCGCAGC
>JAWLED010000107.1:0-7764 GCA_041686235.1 Spirochaetia bacterium
AAGAATCGCGGGTGCGGCGGTCGAGAAAGCGGGTGAGCTCATTGAGCTTGCCGGCGCGGTCAGGCCCCCGGAGGAGTTTCTGGAGCTCATGCGCCGCGTATCCGGCCCAACACATCCCCGTGATATCGGGCTCGAAATCTCGGATGTTCGCGATGCGTTGACCGCAGCACATTTCATTCGCAATCGCTTCGGCTTGCTTGTGTTTTGGCACCTGTTCGACCTCGGCTCACCCGAAGAGACGGCCGACGCGGTGTTCGACTGATGCACGAGTCCACGAAGCACGAGTCCTCGAGCAAGAGCTCATATGATGTCGTCATAGTCGGGGCGGGGCCGGGTGGTGGAGCGGCCGCGCATGCGCTCGTTCAGGCCGGCAAACGGGTGTGTGTGTTGGAAAAGGAGCGCATGCCCCGCTACAAACCGTGTGGGGGAGCGATCTCCGGGGCCGTGCTCGACACTCTTCCGGTCGATCGCGAGACGGTGTGCGCCTCGCGTGTGCACACGGTCCGTTTTCGCTTTGCCGGCTCCCAAGAGGTCGTGGGACACATCCCTGAGAATGCGGTGAACATCGTCGACCGTGCTCGCTTTGACGAGGCCCTCGTGCGGGGCTCCGGGGCGGACGTTCGTGACGGCACGCCGGTAGTCGATATACAGGAAACGCCGACCGGCGTCGAAGTGGAGACCCGCACCGGCGAACGGGTGAGCGCCGACTACTGTGTTGCCGCAGACGGACCGGCCTCGTTGATTGGAAGAAAGTTGCTTGGCAGACCGGGCGAGTTGGGCGCTGCTGTGGAAGCAGACGTTTCCAACGGCAAAAGTACTGAACCGGGCGTTGCACTATTTCATTTCGGCTCGGTGGCGAACGGCTACTCATGGGCGTTTCCTCGGGGGGACAGCTATTCCGTGGGGGTGGGAGTCTTTCGCTCGACGCGGGTCGAGCTAAAGCCCGAGCTCTACAAGCTTGCGGCCGAGTGGGGAGACGGGGAGGCCACCCCTCGTATTCTCGGCCGGCCGTTGCCGGTTGCCTTGAGACGTCGGCCGCGCCGAACGGGGCGGGTGTTCTTTGTCGGAGATGCTGCCGGTCTCGTGGACCCTCTGCTCGGCGAAGGGATTCGCCACGCAATTGCAAGCGGCCGGCTGGCTGCCGAGTGCATTATTGATGCACACCCTGAACGGTACGAACGGCTCGTCCACACCCACATCGCCCGCTACCTGATGTGGGCCGGCGCGTGGGCCGTGTTCTTTCACACCTTCCCGCGGCTCTCGTTCGAGTTGGGCGTGAAAAACCGGGGCTTCATTCACGATTTTCTCGACGTTTTGGCCGGGGACATGACGTATCGGCGATTTATGCTTCGCTCTCCGTATCACGCGGTGCGCTCGGTGGTGAGCCGGAGCGCGAAATACCCGCCGTCCGGTTGGGCCCCTCCCTCTTGATTGAAGTTTCCGGCGCGGATAGGCTCGAGTACTATGGTTACGCAATGGGCGGTCCGGGTTCTCCTCGCGGTCGCCTTTTTCACCGGTGCCGCGGTTTTGACGGCGGAGCAACAGACGCTAACCGTTGCGGCGGTGCAGTTCGAGGTAAACGAAGATACCTACCGTAATCCGCAGCGCTTTGAGCGGCGAGTCTCCGCTCTGGCGGAAGAGGCTGCCGAGGAGGGTGCGGACCTCGTCGTGTTTCCCGAGTACATAAACGTCTTTTTACTCTTCGATGATTACAGCGCGTCCATTCGGCGCTCCGATACGGCTCAGGAGGCGCTCGCACGCATCGTTGGGCAACGCGAAGACGAAGCGGGCCGGGCAGACACGGACGGCGCCGCCGATGTGAACGGTTTTGACGAGACCGCCGATGCCGATACCGTTCTGCGGCGGATTGTCGAAGACGGGGCCGCCGAGACCGAGGATCACATCGTAGAGCTGTGGGGGCGCATCGCGCGGCGCGAGAATGTGCACATCGTGGCGGGGACGTATTTTGCCGTAACCACGGCGCCCGTCGAGGGCGGGGACGGCCCTGCGCTCGTCAACCGCGCACTTGTGTTTGGACCGGACGGAGACAGGGTGCACGAGCAGGACAAGAGTTTTCTCACCCCCTTCGAGAGCGATCGCATCGGTTTGGAGAGCAGTACTCCCGGGCAAATCGATACCTTCGAGGTCGACGAGTTCGAGGTTGCCGTGACAATCTGTCGGGACTCGTTTTTTGAGGAGTGGGAGCCTCGATTTCGTGATGCCGATCTGTGGCTCGAGCTCAGAGCAAATGGCGAACCCTATACGCAAGAGGTGCGCCGGCGCTTCGAGGGCGCTCTCGCGGAGCGGGTCGCCTCGACGCCGGTACCGGCGGGCATGAGTTCCGGGCTCACCGGATCGTTTCTCGACTTTCTCTGGGAAGGTCCTGCCTATGTTGTCGACGATGATGGTACACGAGTGGAGTCCTCGGAGGATGCCCGTGGTACCGATATCGTGTTTAGCACCGTGCGCAAAAACGATTCCAGTGATTAGAAGCGGGGTATATGGGCGGTAGACCGGTGCATGCAATTCGAATGGTGCTCATCCTTGCAGTTATCATGGTACAACTCGTCTCTTGTGCTTCCGTCGAGGAGCGTGACCCTCCCCCGTCCTCTTCCGTGCCTACCCGGCGGGAGCCGTCGGCGGAGCCTCCCGGCCGCGCCGTCGACCGCGCCGAGCGGGAAGCCGCAATAGCCGAGCGCGTGCTTTCGCAGATGAGCTTGGAGCAGATCATCGGGCAGCGCTTCGTTACCTGGCTCGACGGCACCGGTGTTACGCCGGTGGAGCGACGACTGGTTGTCGAAGGACTTGTCGGTGGGTTCATCGTGTACCCGGCGAACGTGGAATCGCGCGCCCAGATAACCGAGCTTACGAGCGACCTTCAACGTTTTGCCGATAGCGCGAACCCGCCGGTGGGCTTGTTCCTTGCCTCCGATCAGGAGGGAGGTCGAGTGTCCGCGGTGCGTCTTTCGGATATGCCGAGCTTCCCGGCCTCATCTGAGTGGGCCCGCCATGAGGACACGGCCTATATCGAAGCAGCATCGTATGTTGTCAACCGCGAGCTCGAAGCGCTTGGATTCAATATGAACTTCGCCCCGGTGCTGGATGTTTCAGAGCGAGCCGACGACGGCATTATCGGAGACAGAGCCTTCGGCGATGACCCCGAGCTCGTCGGCCGCTTTGGTCCGGCCTACCTGCGTGGTGCGCGGAGGGCCGGAATCATCCCGGTGCCCAAACACTTTCCCGGTCATGGAACGACGACGGTGGATTCCCACGGTACCCTGCCCGTAGTCGACATCTCTCTGGATGAGCTATTCGAAACGCACGTTCTCCCGTTCCGTGAAGTTGTGGACTACGGTGCGGAGGCGATCATGACCGCCCATCTGTTGCTACCACCGCTCGACGACGAGCACCCGGCTACGCTCTCGCGTCCCATAATCGACGGACTGCTGCGCGAGGAGATGGGCTTTCGTGGCGTGGTCATTTCGGATGGTTTCGCTATGGGTGCCATTTCGCAAAACTACGGTGTCGAAGAGGCAATTGAGCTCTCCATCGACGCCGGTGTCGATATCATCCTCACCCACGCGCGGTACGACGTAGCCGAGCTCATTGAAACGACTGTGGATCTCGTAGAGTCGGGACGTGTCTCGCACAGCAGTCTCGTTGCGGGAACGCGCCGTATTCTCGAGCTCAAGGTCCGCCACGGATTGCTTGGTACCAGTTCAACTGATCGATGATAACGTGCTACGCTGATCGGTATGGCAATAGGGGCAATTGAGGCAGGCGGTACGAAGTTTGTCTGCGCGCTCTTCAGTGACTCCGGAGAACTACTCGCCCGCACGCGTACCGAAACAGGCCGGCCGGAATCGACCATGGCCGAGGTGAACGCATTTTTCGGCGAGCTATCCGGTACACACCGCATTGACTCGTTCGGTGTGGGCTGCTTCGGCCCTATCGACGTAGACCCGAGTGGGGAGAACTACGGCCGGTTGCTCGGGACTCCCAAGACAGCGTGGATCGGGTACAATCTCCGCAGCGCAATTCAGTCGGCCTTTCCTGTTCCCGTCTCCATAGACACGGATGTAAACGTCGCCGCCCTATCCGAGGCCGAGGCGGCCGGTGAGGCGGTTCAATCCCTGGCGTACGTGACCGTCGGTACGGGGGTGGGCGTCGGTATCGCCATCGAGGGGCGCATCCTTCCGCTACGTCGCCATCCGGAAATCGGACACAGTTATGTTCGCCGATCCTCGGACGAGACGGCTCGCTTTCGCGGTGTCTGTCCCTACCATGGAGACTGCCTCGAAGGGGTGGCTTCCGGCCCGGCCATGCGGTCGCGATGGGACCGACCGGCAGAGGAGTTGCCCGCCGATCATCCGGCGTGGACCGTGGAGGCCGACTATCTGGCGCAAGCAGTGGCCAATCTGATCTTGTTTTTTGCCCCGGACCGCATTGTTCTGGGAGGAGGGGTGATGCAGCAGGAACATCTGTTCTCGCCGATCCGCGACGGCGCGCACCGGCTGTTGGCCGGATACGTTGAGTACGCCGCCGATCGCGCAGATCTTGATCGAATTGTCGTGCCGCAGACGCTCGGCGGCGACGCCGGTATCCGCGGAGCATATCTCATCGGACGTCAACTTGACAGGTTTCGGGGGCCTGCGTAGCATGCCCGCAATGTCTGTGAGCCAGGACTTTTATTCGCCCTATTCCCACGGCTTTGCCCGCGTCGGCGTGGCCGTGCCGCATGTCAGGGTCTCCGACGTCCCGTTCAACACCGAGAGAACGCGGGAGTTGATGAAGCAGGCTTCTTCACACGGCCTTTCGCTCGTCACATTTCCCGAGCTCGGGCTTTCCGCCTACTCCAATGATGATCTGTTCCATCAAAACGCCCTTCTTTCGGCCGTTCGCGATGGAATCGATCGACTCGTCGCCGACAGCGCATCCCTCTCCCCGGTCTTTCTCGTGGGGGCTCCGCTGCAATTCGAGCAGAAGCTCTTCAACTGTGCGGTGGTCATTCACCGCGGGCGAGTCCTGGGGGTGGTTCCCAAGCTCTACATCCCCAACTATCGGGAGTTCTACGAGAAGCGGCAGTTCACCAGCGGCGCGGCCGCCCGCTGTTCCGAGGTAGAGTTGAATGGCGCCCGCGTCCCTTTTGGGACCGACTTGGTATTCGAGGCTGAGGGACTCCAAGACTTTTCCTTCGGGGTCGAGATTTGCGAGGACCTCTGGGCCCCGATTCCGCCGACCACGTACGCCGCGCTGGCGGGGGCGACGGTTCTTGCCAACCTTTCGGCAAGCAATATCACCATCGGCAAAGCCGACTTTCGAGACACGCTCGCGCAGAGCCATTCAGGGCGCTGCGTGGCCGCCTATCTGTACGCGGCCGCCGGGCAAGGAGAGTCGAGCACCGACCTCGCATGGGACGGTCACGCACTTGTCTACGAGAACGCCCGCGTTGTCGCGCAAACCGAGCGCTTCAGCGAAGACGAGCAACTGGTGTGGTCCGATATCGACCTCGAAATGTTGGTGCAGGAGCGCATGCGTTTGACCAGCTTCAACGATGCGGTCGCCACGCACCGCGAGCGGGTGGAGGCAGTGCGCCGAATAGCGTTTGATGTTGAGCGCCCTGAGACACCGGAAGGGGGGTGGAGTCTCCACCGCGCGATCCCGCGCTTTCCCTATGTCCCAACGGAGCCGGCACGGCGTCACGAGCGCTGCTTCGAGTCGTATAACATTCAAGTGCACGCCCTTGCCAAACGGCTTCGCAGCACCGGCATAGACCGGGCGGTTATCGGAATTTCCGGCGGCCTCGACTCGACTCACGCGCTCATCGTCACCGCGCGCACATTCGATCTCCTCGGTCTGCCCCGGGCCAACATTCACGCCTACACCATGCCGGGCTTTGCTACGAGCTCGACGACTCGGGAGAACGCGCACGCGCTCATGGAGGCGCTCGGCGTTACCGCCAACGAGATAGACATCCGTCCCTCGTGTATGCAGATGTTTCGGGATATCGGCCATCCGTTTGCTGAGGGACGCGAGGTGTACGACGTCACCTTCGAGAACGTGCAGGCCGGTGAGCGCACGAGCCATCTCTTTCGTCTCGCGAACCACCTCGGCGGGCTCGTGGTGGGAACCGGCGATCTCAGTGAGCTTGCGCTCGGCTGGGCAACCTACGGTGTCGGCGATCACATGTCTCACTACAACGTGAACGCCTCGGTACCGAAGACGCTCATCCAGCATCTTATCCGCTGGGTGATCGATTCTTCCCAATTCGATGCACGAACCTCTGAAGTCCTCGGTGCAATTCTATCTACCGAGATATCGCCGGAGCTCGTGCCGTCCGCCGGCGGTGACGGCGACGCCCCCGCGCAGAGCACCGAGGCAACCATCGGGCCGTACGAGCTTCAGGACTTCCACCTCTATTACATCACCCGCTACGGGTTTCGTCCGAGTAAAGTTGCCTACCTCGCATATGAAGCATGGTCGGATGCCGCGCGCGGCACATGGCCGATGGGCATTGCCGAGGATCAGCGTCACGTCTACCGTCTCCCGGAGATCAAGAGTTGGCTTGCCGTATTTCTGCGGCGGTTCTTTCAATTCTCGCAGTTCAAGCGCAGCTGCGTTCCAAACGCGCCCAAAGTGGGGTCCGGCGGTTCGCTGTCCCCGCGCGGCGACTGGCGTGCCCCGAGCGACGGTGAAGCAACCGTATGGCTCGACGAGCTCCAACGGAACGTTCCCGACGAGGAGTCGCAGCAATGAGCGCGGATGAAACGGTCTACCTCGCCGGCGATGTCGGCGCTACGAAAACGAATCTTGCCCTGTTCACCGAGGAGGCGGGGGTCCGTGCCCCGCTGCACGAGGCCGGTCTCCTCAGCGGACAATTCGAAACACTCGAAGATCTCGTCGAAGCGTTTCTGCAAGGTACCGAGATTCGCCCGGTCCGAGCGGCGTTCGGCGTTGCCGGACCGGTCGTGGAAGGGCAGGCACGAATTACGAATCTCCCGTGGCACATTAGCGAAGAGCGCCTCGCCGAGCGACTGAGCCTCGAGAGAGTCGACCTCTTAAACGACCTCGTAGCCGTTGCCGAGTCGGTGCCGATCCTGCAGTCCGAAGACGTCGATACGCTCAACGAGGGAGCGCCCATCGCGACCGGGCCAATCGCCGTGGTGGCCCCCGGGACCGGACTCGGCGAGGCGTACCTCGTCCGCCATGAGGACGGCTACCACGCCTATCCCTCGGAAGGCGGCCACGCCGACTTTGCTCCCCTCGATGAGGAGCAGATGGAACTGTTGAAGTACATGCAGCCGAAGGTGGGCCACGTGAGTTACGAGTACGTGTGCTCGGGAACGGGTATTGCCTATCTCTACCGATTTCTCCGTGATACGGGAAGGGTGGACGTGTGCTCCGAGGTGGACGCCGGGATTAGCGGTGCCGAGCAGCCCACTCGGGCGATCTTCGAGCACGCCTTCGATGCCGACCCGCCGGTGGAAATCTGCGTAGAAACTGCACGGCTCTTTGCGCGAATCCTTGCCGCCGAGGCGGGGAACATGGCGCTAAAGGTGCTTTCCCTCGGCGGCGTGTATCTCGCCGGAGGGCTGCCGCCGCGTATGCTGCCGGTGTTGCGCGAGCCGTTTTTTATGGAGCGGTTCCGCGAAAAAGGGCGCTTCGAGAAGCTCGTCTCGCGATTTCCGGTGCACGTCGTGCTCAACTCAAAGGCGGCGCTCTACGGCGCGGCCGAGCACTGCCGTCACTGACAGCGCGCCTGCG
>JAWLED010000024.1:0-32358 GCA_041686235.1 Spirochaetia bacterium
GAGCCCGAGAAGCCGCACGAACTCCTCGATCTCCGATTCCTGCACCCACGCGAGGGGGCGGATGATCGTCTGGTCGTAGTTATCGTAGCTCATCTTTGGAAGCATCGTGGAGAGCTCGCCCTTTTGGGTGAGGTTCATGAAGAAGGTCTCGAGGATATCGTCGAGATGGTGGCCGAGGGCGATCTTGGTGAAGCCCTCCTCCTTCGCCACTCGGATCAGCTCGGTTCTCCGCTGGGTCGAGCACCACCAGCAGTTCATCGTGTGCCCGTGGCGAATGCGGCTCGACAGATCGAAGGGCACCACGTGATAGGCGACGCCCCATTCGGCGGCCAACGCCGAAAGCTCCTCACCGAGGCGGTCGGGAGTGAGCTCGGTATCGATGTGCACCGCGGCGACTTCGAAGGGGATGGAGAACGTGCCGGCTTTGAGGCTGAGTTGTCGCAGCAGGGTAAGCGAGTCCTTGCCCCCGGAGATTCCCACGGCAATGCGGTCGCCCGGCTCGATGAGCCCGTATGAAAACACCGCCTTGTCGACCTTGCGGCTGATTCTTCGCGAGAGTCGGGCTAACGGAGAGTTTCGGCGTGCCTCGTCAGTCGAAGGTGACAACTACCACCGAATGAGGGTGCCGCCGGAGGTAAGTCCGGCACCAAAGCCCACGGTCAGTATGAGATCGCCTCTGTTGAGCAACCCTTTCTCATACATTTCGTTGAGCGCAATCGGTATCGAGGCGGTCGAGGTGTTCGCGTACTCTTCGATGTTCACGTAGAACTTCTCGTAGGGAACACCGAGACGCTTGGCTGCCGCCTCGATAATGCGGCTGTTCGCCTGATGAGGAACGACATAGCTTACGTCCTCGAGCGAGTGCCCTGCGTCGACAACAAGCTGCTTGAGTATTTCAGTGTTGGCCTTGACCGCAAAGTTATACACCGCGCGTCCGTCCATGTGGATGAGCAGATCCTCCGGCGGTGTAACGCCGGGAACGAAGGGGTGCTTCGTGCCACCGGCCGGTCGAATGAGCGCCTCAGCGCCCGAGCCCTGGGAGCGCAGGATCGAGTTGAGAATGCCCCGATCGCCGCCCTGGGGGTTCCCCTGTACGAGGACCGCGCCGGCACCGTCGCCGAACAGCACACAGGTGCGCCGATCGTCCCAATTGGTTATCTTGGTGAGCTCTTCGGCGGCCACCACGATGATGTTCTTGTAGGCCCCCGACAGCAGCAGCGTCCGAGCAAGCTCGAGCCCGTACACAAAGCCCGTGCACCCGGCAAGAATGTCGAAAGCGCCCGCGTTATCGGCGCCGAGCTTGTCCTGAATGATGGAGGCGGTCGCCGGGAAGCCCGGGTAGTCGGGACTGGCCGTTGAGCAGATGATCATATCGACATCGGTCGGCTCGACGCCCGCCCGCTCGAGGGCCATCCGCGATGCGTTTACTCCCAAGTCGGAAGAGGCCTCCTCCTCCGAGGCAATATGGCGATTCCCAATACCGGTGTGCGACCGGATCCACTCGTCCGATGTGTCGATGGTCTTTGCAAGCTCGTCGTTCGACACACGTCTCGATGGTACGTATGCGCCCACTGCGCTGATCTCAGCCGTCATAATTATGCAACTCTCCATATATTGGCGGAAATGTCAACAAGTTTTCTCCCCCATCGGGGTTACTCCGCGCGGCGGCCGGCGGCCGCCGGCCGGCGGCCCCGACACCCGAGGCATGCCGGTCGCGGCTCCGGGGCGTGCGGGGCACGGGCTCGGGGCTCGGGGCGTCGGTTGCGCGGAGAGCGTCATCGTGCTAAAGAGTACCTATGCTACCGGTCGCCGTCCCGCTGATTGTTGCGGTAATCGCACAGCTTTTGTGCCAAATCTTCAAGGTCGTAGCCTATTCCATCCGCGACCGAGCGCTCTCGCTGCACTATTTCACCACCGCCGGCGGCATGCCGAGCGCCCACGCGGCGTTTGTGACCGCGCTCACCGTCGCCGTCGGCCTATCGCGCGGCTTCGACAGCGAGCTCTTCGCCGTGTCGTTCGTGTTTTCCGCAATTATTGTGTATGACGCTTACCGGCTTCGCGGTCACGTAGAGCAACAGGCAAAGGTCCTCAACCGCCTGCAACAGCGGCTGAGAGACCGGCTCGACCCTTCGGACCAAGCTCGTCTCTCGGAAATGGTGGGACACTCGGTGCCTGAAATCCTGGCGGGGATGATCTTTGGCGGCGGCTTCGCCCTTCTCGCCCACACGGTGCTCACCACCGCCGGCGTCGCCACGGTAGCCGGCGCCGTGCTTGCCGGTGCGGCCGCCGGCATCTAATAGACTTCGTAGGGTCGGATATCGTCGACTTTGACTTTCACGTTGACGCGCGCTCGATACCCACCGCTTCGAATGTAGATGCGGGGGGCCTCGAGCAGCAGTACGCTCCCGCGGGCCTCGCGAGGTTTGTTGTCGGTCATCGTCTGCAGAAGGCCTCTGACCGCGCGGCGGATGGCATCCTCGATGGCGGGAATCCGCGCACCATGCCCCTGCCAGAACGGCGCCTCTCCCTCGGCGCCGACGCTCTCCACCCTGTTGCTTTCCCACCCCGCGAGGCGTGAGCGCTGGAAATCCGCCAACCGATACTCGAGCTGTGCGTACAGCCTCAGGTCCTCAACTCGGGTAGAGAGCACCGAAAGCCGCTCGTCACCGCGTTCCACCATGCTGATCGCCTCGAGCTCGAACTCCTCTTCGATTCGGCGGCCGTTGTCGGAGGGGACATAACGGAAGCGGAACCCGTAGAGCATCGCGCTAAACACATAGCGTGCCTCCTCGAGAAGAAGCTCGATCGCGGTATCCTCGGATAAGGGGTATTCCTCACCTTCGCTGCTTACCGGCGGCTCGAGGTCCACCCAAAACCGCCCGTCGATATACTCCGGCCCCGCGCTTTTCTGTGTCTGCCCCGGCACGGTCAAAAACACGAAGACCGACGCGAGGGCCACCACGAACAGCACTTTCAGCGGCGCGCCGGGGGCACGGGGGCCCGGGCCGGGGGCAGCAGGGGCGCGGGAGATAGGGGAGCTGGGGGCAGCAGGGGCGCGAGAATACACTGAGGGGAAACGGGATGTCATCGACTATAGTATCGGTGTGAAGAACGCCGGAGCTAACCAGTGTCGTCGTCGTAAACGCGGCCCGGTTACCGCATGTCGTTCATAAACACCTTGATCGGATTTACGCCCAATCGCATCACAAAGTAGAGAAACGCAAAGAAGAACCCGGCGAGATGCGTAAAGTGTGCCACGTTTCCGCCCGCGCCACCGAACTGCGAGAAGAGCTCGATCGCCGTGTAGCCGATGACGAGTATGGGCGCGCGGATGGGTATAATGCCGAAGAGAAAGATTACCGAATCGGGAAACAGCGTCGCGAACGCAAGCAGCACGGCGAACACCGCCCCCGAGGCGCCCAGCAGCAGAACGCCCGGCGTTCCGGCCAGCCAGTAGAAGCCCAGCGAGAACAGGCCCGCCAGAAGTCCGGTGACACCGTAGAAGAGGAGAAACTCGTAGCTGCCGACTTTCGCTTCCACCTGAGTACCGAAGAAAAACACTCCCAGCATGTTGAACAGAATGTGGCTTACCCCGGCGTGGGCAAACATATAGGTAAACGGTTGCCAGATGAATCCGCGCTCGAGAACCGCCACGGGATTCATCGCAAGCAAGAAAATGCTCTGCGGGGCTATTTGGTTGACGAAATACACAAAAACATTGACGCCGATGATGATGAATGCAGCGTTGAAGTTGCGGTAGGGAAGTGGTTTGTGAATGAGCGATGTTTTGGCCACCTGATTAAAGTAGCTGCAATGGCGGCAGCGGTCAAGGATATACCGCCGCAACACGCGCGGTTGCAACAAAGCCGTGTGCGCCGTATCCTGGGGTCACCATGGCAAAAACCGATTTGGTCGTTCACGAAACAGGAAACAAGAAAGGCCCCCCGATCGTCTTCCTCCACGGGTTCCTCTTTGACTCCACGATGTGGAAAGAACACGTCGACACCCTCTCACAGGACTATCGCTGCATTATCTACGACCAGCGCGGTACCGGTGACAACCCGCCGGGCACCGGGCAGTACACCATGGAAACGTTTGCCGACGACCTCGAGCAGGTGCTCAAAGCCAAGAAGATCAAGTCGGCGTACTTCTGCGGGCACGACTTTGGTGGGTATGTGGCGCTGCGTCTTGCACAACGCGATCCCCAGCGCATGCGGGGGCTCGTTCTCGTCAACAGCCACTGCTACGGCGATGCCGACGAACAACTGTTGTGGTGGGCCGGCCTCCTGCGCCATATAGACGACCACGGAATGAAGGATTTCATAAAGCAGTTTTTCCCTACGCTCTTTGCCCCATCCAGTATCAAGGACCCCGATTCACCCTTTGAGCGCTTGCGAGAACGTGCGGAAGGACGCGATCCGGTCGGCGTCAAGGGAACCATCCTCGCCACGATGACCCGCACCGACACCCGCGACGTCATCGACAACGCCACCTATCCCATGCTCTTTCTCACCGGCCAAGAGGACCAGTACGCCACCACGGATGTCGTGCTCGGCATGGGGCTGCGCCTCGACGGCGCACAGGCGGTGCGCGTTCCGGAAACCGGCCACGTCGCTCCCCTCGAACACCCGAGCTTCGTGTCCACCGCGCTCGCCCGCTTTTTCTCGGAAATGGAGGCGGCCTCGTAGGCAGCACCGGAAATGGCAAAGCGCGAAAAACCGGACCAATACGCCCACCGCGCCAAAAAAGAAGGTTACAAGGCTCGCTCGGTATACAAGCTCTCCGAGATGGACGAAAAGGTGGGCCTTTTAGGGCCCGGCAAGCGGGTCCTCGACGTGGGGGCTGCGCCGGGCAGCTGGTCACAGTACGCGCTCAAGCGGGTCGGCTCATCGGGACACGTCGTGGCGGTGGATCTCAAGGCTATCGAGCTTCCCGACGCGCCTAACCTCACGATCCTCGAAGGCGATATTACCGCAGAGTCGCTGCGGGCTCAGCTTCGCTCGATCGGCCCGTTCGACGCCGTCCTTTCGGACGCCGCCCCCTCGACGACCGGAAACCGCACCCTCGACACCGCCCGTTCCGCCGAGCTCGTCGAGACCATGTTCGGCGTCGTTGATGAGCTCCTCCTCGAGGGCGGCACCATGGCGGTCAAGCTCTTTCAAGGGGGGGAAGAGCGGGAGCTCCTCGCCGCGGCAAGGGAGCGATTTCGCACCGCAAAGGTCCAGCGGCCCAAGGCCTCGCGAAGCGACTCCTTCGAGGTCTACATCGTCGGCACCGACTACTCGCCACCTGCGAACAGCGGCGACAGGAGGCACACGAGATGAGCGAGCGTGACGTCATCGAGGGGACCCCTCAACCGAACTCACTCGAGAGCCTGACAGCAGACCTCGAACAACTCGGCGTGGAACCGGGGATGGTGCTGCTCGTGCATGCCTCGCTCAGCTCACTGGGGTGGACCATCGGCGGTGCCGTTACGGTCGTGTTGGCCCTTGAAGCGGCGCTGCGCGAGTACGGAACGCTTGTCATGCCCACCCAGTCCGGTCATCTCTCCGAGCCCGCCGGGTGGAACTCACCGCCGGTCCCCAAAGCCTGGTGGGAGCAGATCCGCCGCGACATGCCGGCCTATGACCCGGCCATGACGCCTTCGGTCGGCATGGGCGCAATTGCGGAGTGTTTTCGGACCCAACCCGAGTCGGTGCGAAGCAAGCATCCAAACTACTCGTTCGCCGCCTGGGGAGAGCGGGCCGTAGAGATTTGCGCGGACCACCAGCTCGAGTTCGGGCTCGGCGAGGACTCTCCCCTGGCGCGCATCTACGCGCTCAATGGGTGGGTACTGCTGCTTGGCTGCGGCTTCGACAAGAATACGTCGTTCCACTTAGCTGAGTATCGAGGGAACTACGGAACCAAACAGAACGTCGAGCGCTATGCCCCCGTCAGCGTCGATGGACATAGGCGATGGAAGAGTTTTGCGGATGTGGACATCAACAGTGATGACTTCGAAGACCTCGGCGCCGAGTTCTGCAAACACAACGCGTCTCTCATACGCGAAGGAACCGTCGGCGTGGCAAAAGCCCGGCTTTTCCCCCAGCGAGCGTGCGTGGACTATGCACAGAAGTGGCTGCACCGCAACCGCAGGGCGTAGGCGACTGCCCGCAGCCCTCTTATCCGCAGCACTCGGCTATTTTCACTACCTTAGATTTTTGGTTTCCTTTACGCTATAGTGACAAGAATATGGGCAATGTACGACTTCAACCGGCTGGTCGAAGCCGCCGCAGACGGCCGGCGACCCCTTCGGCCGGTCATCTTATCCCCGGCGGCGCCCTCGTCGCCTTCTTTTTTGCGATCCTTATTGTCGGGTGCGCGACGACCTCGCGAGGGCCCTTTGCATCCCCTTCGGACTCTTCGCCGTCAGGCTCGCAACACGTCGATAGCCCCGAACCCGCTCCGGTTGAGGAGCAGCGCCTCGGCGCTACCCAGAAGCAGGTGGTAGATGCCGCAGAAGACCTCGTCGGCCGGCAAAACCTCGAGATCAACGGCAGGCGGTTTCCCTTTGATTGCACCGGCACGATCCTCGCCGCCTACTATGCCGCCGGCATCGACCTGCAGGCGGAGTTCGACCGCTACACCGGAAACGGCGTTGCCCGTTTGTACAAGCTCTCCGAGGACGCGGACCTTGTCTACAAGCAGGATACCCCTCGGCCGGGCGATGTGATCTTCTGGGATAATACCTACGATCGAAATGGTGACGGCCGGTGGAACGATTCGCTCACCCATGCGGGGATCGTTATTCGAGGCTACGAAGACGGATCGGTCGACTACGTACACCACGATTACAATCGCGGCGTCGTGGTCGCGCGCATGAATATCGACGAACCCGACGTTCACACCTCCGACGACACGCTGGTGAACTCCCCCATGCGCATGAGACGCGATCGCCACATAAAGCCGTCGCAGTGGCTCGCCGGTCATCTCTACCGCTCAGGGGCAGAGCTCTACCGGCTCTAAGCATTAGCCGATTATGTCGCCGCGATGAACCGCTAGTAATCGCGTTCGAGAAGACGTCGGGCGGTGGAAACCAGGGTATCGGTGACCTCGCCGGGCGGGAGCATCTGAGCCTCTCGCAAGGCTCTGGCGGTATAGCGCTGGGCAAGCTCACGGGCCCGCTTGAAGCCGCCGCGCTCACTAATGGTCTCGATCACCGCGTCGATATCCGGGTGTTCGGAGGACAGCATCCACCACAGTTTCTCATCGTGATCCTGTTGGAGAGCCAGTATCACCGGAGCGGTAAGGATCCCTTGGCGCAGATCGTTTCCCGCCGGTTTGCCCAGCTTTTCACGATCGCCCGTTAGGTCGAGGATGTCGTCGATTACCTGGAAGCCCATGCCGATGTCGTAGCCCATCCGCCGCAAGCGGCGTGTGGCGATACCACTCACCCCGTGCTCACTTGCACCGACGTGAAAGCTCATAGCGAAAAGCAAGGCGGTCTTGCCCCCGATTCGCCTGAGATACCCACGCAACGACACGTCGTCCGGCCCGGGGCGGTCGGACTCGAGGATCTCTGCCTCGCATATCCGCGCAACTCCCGAAGCAAGCACCCGAGCATTCTCCATGCTGCCGTGCTCGGCAACGAGCGAGAAACAGGTGCTGAACAGAAAATCGCCCATGAGCGCCGCATTGCGGCTCCCGTAGAGCCGATGCACCGCCGCGCCGCCGCGCCGCTCATCGGCATCGTCAACGATGTCGTCATGAACAAGCGTTGCCAGGTGAAGTATCTCGATGGCCGCGGCAATACGGTAGATGCGCTCGGGCAACTCCGCCATTGCTCCAAAGGGCACCTCGCGCGGCGTAAAGAACCGCCGCTTCTGCGCCATGCGCGTGCGTGCGGCAAGCGTGACGAACGCCGGTCGCAGCATCTTCCCCCGACGCTCTACGAGCTCGCCCAAGGGGCCTCTGAGACTCGGGGCGGCCCCGCGCACGCTTTCCGCGACGATTCCGCGCACATGCGCGAGGTCGTGGTCCACCGAGGGGTAATCACGCCAGAAGGGATTTGTTGGGCTGTCGAAAAAAGCCGACTGGGGATCTCCCAGCCGGCTTGCCGTACTACTTTTCACTCTGTGACTCGGTTAGTTCTTGATTCTCGGCTCGCCGGTGTAGAGGTAAAGCTTGTGAGCAATGGTGCGCCGATTCCACCAGCGCTTCAGTGCCGGCATGACGTAGTGGTCGAGGCCGAGGCCGCGCCCTGCTCCGCCGAGCATCACCAGTGCTGCGAAGATGTACCACAACAGCTCGGGATTTCCCCATCCGGATGCGATGAACATCAGCGCAAGAATGATGGAGACGCCCGAGGCCACAAAGGTGAACAGTCCACCGACGAGGGCCAGCCCGACCGCAACCTCTGCGAGCACGACACCGGACTGCAGAAGGAAGGCCAGAAGTGGCGAGGCACTGAGGATGTTCTCCGCAAACCATGTGTAAGGAGCGATCGCCTCGATGAGGGGCTCTCCGTACTCGGAGGCGGCCTCCGCTGCGCCTTCGGCTGCTCCCTCAGCGCCTTCTTCCCATTCGGGGGACGCGCTCGAGTCGCCGTCGGACTGCGCCGTGTGAATCAGCGAGTTGCCGCCGGCCTCACCGGAGCTTGCCGCAGTGTCGGCAGCCTCTGCCGCCGAATCTCCGCCACCGTCGAAGAGGTTCGAGCTATCCTCGCCCTCCCATTCGGTGGCACCGGAATCGCCGTCGCTCTCGCCGTCGCCGAAGTTGACGCCCGGCATATTGACTGCATCTCCGGAGACCTCGGCAAGCCCGCCTTCTCCCGGATTGAGCCAGCCTTGAGCGATCTTATCGATTCCCTCGTACAGCCACTTTCCACCAAGCCACAAGCGAAGCGGAAGCGTCCAGTACACGGGCACCTTTGCCGCGAGATGGCCCCCCACAAAGGAGCGGTGGTTCTCCATGGTGAAGAACTCGTGCTGCAGGTATCCCCATACCGCATTGATGCCGGCCACACCGAAGAGATAGTGGAGATTCACCAGGTGTTTCATGGCCATGGCGAAAAAGCCGGTCATCGACAGGCCCATAACGTGGGCAACGCCCCAGCGCCCGCCAACCGAGACCATGAACCCATGGTACTCCGGCTCGAAGACCTCTTGCTCTTGCTTTTCCTTGATGCGGCTTGCAACGTTCTTTGCCGCCACCTCACCGCTTTGCAGTGCGTTCTCGACGATCTGTGGAACCGGCTTCTCGTTGTAAATGAACCAGATCATGTCGCCGGCAAGGTAGACGTTGTCGAAGTCCACCGACTGCATGTGCTCGTTGACCTGGATTCGGCCGCGCTCGCCGACGACGTACCGATCGTCGTCCTCGTAGTAGCAGCCCTTCATCCCGTGGATACCTTCCACGGTCGAGGCCTCGGTCTCCGTACCGCGGGCACACTGCCCTTTGGTGAGCTCGATCTTTGAGGTGAACTCCGAGCCGTGAATGCCGGCCGTCCACACGAAGGTGTCGGCCTCGAAGGACTCTTCGTCGGCGATGATGATCTTACCGGGTTCCGCCTTGGTGATCGGGGCATTGAGCATAATCTCGCCGCCCTTCCTCTGGATGTACCGTGCCGCCTTACGGCGAAGTTGATCCGGAAAGATGGGGAGAATGCTGTCCATCATCTCGATGATGACGATGCGCACCTCTTCCTCGGCAATGTGGTACTTCGGGCACAACTCCTCGCGACGCTCGAGCAGCTCGCCGGCAAGCTCTACGCCGGTAAACCCGCCGCCGGCGATGGCGAAGGTCAGCAACCGACGACGACGCTTGGGGTTCGGCTCCTTTGCCGCTTCGCGGAACATGTCTTCCACGTGCGTGCGAATCCGGATTGCGTCTTCGAGCGACCAGCAGGTAAAGCTGTTCTCCTGGACACCGGGGACGTCGAAGAACTCCGGCTCGCCACCGGCCCCAATGATGATGTAGTCATAGGGATACTTGTTATCATTGGAGATAACGGTGTTATTCTCGAAATCGATGGTCTTGATCTCATCGACTACCACGTTTACCGACTTGCCGGCAAAAATCTTTGCAAGGCTAACCTGCACCGAGTCCGGCTCGGTCCGAGAACCGGCGACCTCGTGCAACTCCGTCATCAATGTGTGGTACGGATTCTTGTCGATAAGCGTGATTTCAACCGACTCATCACGCTTGAAAGCTTTGTGCAGTTGTTTGGCCGCCTCGACTCCTGCGTAGCCGGCGCCCAAGACCACTACACGTGTCTTGTCCTGCATATCCACTCCTTGTCTTGCGTATCGATAGATTACGTATGTGTCAGGGTAGGCATATCCTACCGCAGGAGTAATGCAAAAGTAAACAGTAAATGCGGACGGATATCTCTTATTTCATGATCACGCGGTTACGTCCGGCCTCTTTAGCCGCGTAGAGGGCTTCGTCCGCGCTCGACACGAGCTCCGTCGCATCGCAGCCCTCCTGCTCGCAGCACGCTCCTCCAATGCTAACGGTTACACCTATGCCCGTATAGGCCTCCGACTGCTCTTCCACCGCCGCACGCACCTTTTCGGCCACGCGCTCGCCGTTATCCGCCGGCGTCTCCGGGAGTATTGCCGCTATCTCCTCTCCGCCGTAACGTGCGGCGAAATCGCTGCGTCGGATGCTCGAGCGAATGAGCTGCGCGACGCCGCGCAGCACCTCGTCACCCTTCTGGTGTCCGTAGTTGTCGTTGCACTGCTTGAAGTGATCTATATCGACGATGATGACCGTGAACACTCTCCCGTAGCGGCGGATTCGATCCACCTCGTCGCGCAGCCGGGCATCAAAACTGCGCCGATTGTAGAGGCCCGTCAGGTGATCGTGGAAGGCGAGGTCAGACAGCCGGCGCTTGCTGCGGACGAGAAAATCTTTAAGGCCTGCAATGCGTTTCGCCACCTCCGGATCGTTGACCTCACCAACGAGGTGAGCGATCTCGCCTTCGAGGACGATCGTGTCGCTCGGGGAAAGCGTCTCACTACCGCTATCGTCGTCGCGGATCTGGAACTCCAGATGCAGACGCCCGACACGGATTTTTTCGCCGCCCTGCAGCTCTCGGCGGCTCACCAACTCGCCGTTGACGTAAGTTCCGTTCGTACTTCCGAGATCCTCTACAAAGAACGTTTCGTCCTCCGCGAACAGCTGCGCGTGTCGGCGAGAAACCGAAATATCGGGGAGCTGTATCTCACACCCCGCACCCCGCCCGATGGTGTAGGTGACACCGCTATCGAGCGGCATGTGATTACTGAGAAAGTATACCCACGCGCTCATGTGTTCCCGACAGTGTACCATCAAAACGAGGTTTTTTGGTGCACAATTGGTAACAAATCGCCTATTGTATCGATTCTTCGAAGAGCTCCCGAATCCGTCGCTGTAGTGCCGGCTCCATGTATCCGTACATGTCGGGAATACCGAGCACGATGATCGGCGTCGAGCCCAGATCGTCACGAAATGCCGAGCGAATATCGCGCGCGTGGCGTTCTTCCATTACCACGATCATATCCGCCCACCTCACCAGCTCCGACGACACTTGGGTGTTTGCCGGTGCGTGCGTGCCGGCCGAACGCACCGTGAAGCGAGGATCGTCCCGATACATCTGCTCAGCTGTTGGGCTGCGCTGCTGATTAGCGGTGCAGACAAACAGCACCTTTTTCCTTGCCGCCGTGCTCATGTATGGCAATTTTAACAGTGTAGGATATCGTTCGTCAGCACCAAGATGAGGAGAGCTCATGCCAAAACATAACCGCAAAAACAGAGAGTCCGTCTGGGACTACCCTCGCCCACCGGCGGTCGAGAAGACTACAGACCGGGTCCAGGTAACACTCGGCGGTAAGACGATTGCCGACACCACGAGGGCGCTTCGCGTGCTCGAAACGAGCCACCCGCCCACCTACTACATTCCCCGCTCGGATATTGTCGAGGGCGCTCTTGAGCCGACCAGGGGTTCCTCCTTCTGCGAGTACAAAGGTCGCGCTTCCTACTTTGACGTCGTCTCCGGTGACACTCGCGCCCGCGCGGCGGCGTGGATCTATCCATCGCCCACCGCCGCCTACCAAGAGCTTGCGGATGCAGTTGCGTTCTATCCCGGTCTGATGGAAGCCTGTTTCGTGGACGGCGAGCAGATTGACGCCCAGGCAGGCAGCTACTACGGCGGATGGATCACTTCCAACATCACCGGCCCGTTCAAGGGAGCACCCGGCACGGGAGGATGGTAAGACATGCCCGAAGACGTACTACAGGTGATAATTAACAGCAACCAGCGGGGCGGGCGCATGCTGAGCCTCGTCGATCTCATCGAGGCCGACACACTCACCATCGGGATGGCCGCCCGGCTGACCGAGCTCATCGAGGCGGGCTCGTCGCTGCTCGTCGGCGCAGTCCCCGGCGGTGCCGGCAAAACCGCCGTAATGGGGGCGCTGCTCACCATGCTTCCCGCCGCAGAGCCCGTCCACGTCACCCGCGATGCATCTCGTGCCCGCGGCCCGCATCCCGGCAGCGGGAGCTCCTGGCGCACCGCCGGGGCCGGTGAATGCATCGTGGCATACGAGATCAGCCCGGCCTCCTTCGAAGCCTATATTTGGGGGCAGGCCCTGCGGGAGTTCGTCGAGCGAGGTCTCGAAGGGGCCCGGCTCGTTTCAAATCTTCACGCCGATACCCTCGAGCAAGCACACGATCAACTGGTAGAAGACAACGGCGTTCCCGCCGAGCATTTCAACACCTTCGACCTGTTCGTACCTATTCGAGTCGACGGCGGCGTCGGCCGGCGCACGCGAGTCGTGGAATACGTCGATTACCAAGACGGCGAGAGCTGGACGCGCATTTCGCGAGAGCCGAAACTCTCCCCGCGGGCGCAGGAGATCTCGGCGTTTTTCCAAGACTGTTTAGCCGAAGGGACCCGACGAATCGAGGCAGTGAGAAACGCCTGGCTCGCGCCGTAGTATCGAGGCCCGGGGGTCCGTCGTAAACGCCGTGGTGATGAGCTGCCCAGACGCCGAAGAGAGGTCCCGGCGCTCGGGGCGGTTACAGAGCCGCGAGCGCCGAGGCAACGGTTTTAGAGTTTCTTGTGACAAAACCACCAGTCATAGCAGTCGTACTCCGAGGCTCGCTTACGAGCAGCTTTCACATCCTGGGCCGGCGGAATGATCACCTCATCGTTTATGATTTCGTTCTCAGGCCAGTTCGCGGGAAGCGCAACTCCGTTTTTGTCGGATGTCTGGAACGCCTTCACCATGCGAACGATTTCATCAATGTTGCGACCGATCTCTTGGGGGTAATAGAGAATAGCGCGGAACACACCCTCGGGATCGATGATGAACACACCTCGCACGGTATTGCTTCCCTTTTCCGGATGAATGAGACCCAGCTTATCGGCCACTACACCCCTATCATCAGCAATAATGGGGAACTCGATCTCGGTATCCAGGTTCTCGCCAATCCACTCAGTCCATTTGATGTGCGAGAACACCTGATCCACGCTGTGACCGAGAAGCTCCGTGTTCAGTTCCCGAAACTGATCATAGTGACGCTGAAACGACACAAACTCAGTGGTGCACACCGGCGTGAAGTCCCCGGGATGACTAAAAAGCACGAGCCACTTCCCCTTATATGCCTTCGGCAGCTCGAGCTTGCCGTGCGTTGTCGTAACCGTCATTTCCGGGACCTTTTGTCCCATCATCGGAGTCGACGTTTGTTGTTCCATGTGTTTGTTCCTCCAAGATAATAATAAGAATGATTATTAACGGTACTAGCCGGCGCCCACGGTGTCAAGATGCTGCGGTCTGCCTACCCCGAACCCGACCGTGCTCGGCGCCTCATCCGGTGAGAGCCGCTTTCAGGCGCGAGAACCGATCCAGTGATACGGACCCTGAAGCTGTGCGGCGAGCTTTTGCATCTGTTCGTGGCTTTCTTCGCCCGGAGCGGTGTCGATGACTACACTGTGCGTGGCGGTCCGTCGCAATTCCGCGGCCGCTCGGGCCACGTCCCGCCCGGCGTTGCCGCCCTCGCGAAGCGGCACGTTGCCGCGGCCGTCGGAGAGCACAATCAACACCCGCGCAGCCTGTCCGCTTCGCATCGCATCGAAGCGCATCACCCGCCCGGCCTTCGCCAAGCCCGCGGCAAGAGGAGTGCTTCCGCCGGGCGAAACCCCGCCGAGCGCGCGAGCCGCACGAATCGAGCTCCGCGTCGGGTTGAGGAGCACCCGAGCCGATCGGTTCTGAAAGCTCACGATAGCCACCCGGTCGTGCCCCGTCTTATCTGAGCGAAGCATCCCCACCGCGGCCTCTCGGGCCGCCACGAGTTGATATCGCCCCGACATGGATTCGGAGGCGTCGACGAGAAACACAACGAGCCGCCCACCCCGACGGCGCCGCACTTTCTTTCGCAGCCCCGCGCGACCGAGTTTCTGTCGCTTCCCCGCGCGACCCGCGCCTGCCCCGGATTGTGAGCCCGCAAAGGCTCGCGCTACCGCCCGGGCGCGCAAGGTGGCGTCTACGGCAACTTCGAACTCCGTTTCACCCTCCCCAGGGGGTGCCGAGCGCACGTAGCGTCCCCGCGCTCGCCCCGTCTGCGGGTCCTCGTGCGCGCGGGTGGGAGGAAGCGTAGAGAGCACCTCAGTGAGCGTGCGCCTCAGCCGCTGTGGGTCCGGCGGGTGCCCGCGGTCTTTTTTTTTTCGGAGTCGAAAAGCGACAGGAGAATGCTTCCGGCGGCAGTAGAGCCGGGGACCTGCATGTCCTCGAGCTCCTGCTCTGCGAGCTCCCCCGTATCGGAGCCGCTCGCAGACGCCGTTTCGCCGGAGCCCTTGCCCGCCTCGCCGGCTCCCCCGTCCTCTGCCGCCTGCCGCAGCACCCGTTCTATTTCATCATCTGTTTCACCGGCCGGCCGCAACAGAGCATTCTGCATTCGGTGTGACAGCACCAACCGTGCCGCTTCGAAGACGAGCTGCGTGCTAAGCCGATGTGCACCGAGTAGTGCTGCGAGCGCGCGGGCGGTTTTTACGATGACGATATCCGGTCTGTGACCCTGCACGCCGGCACGAGCGGCAATGCTGACCGCCAGATGCACCATAGCGTCGGGGACCTCTACCCTGTCCAGTCGCTCGCGCGCATCCACGATCCGCTCGGAAAGTGCCGCATCATCCTCGGCCCACTGAGCGATGAAGCCGTCCGGATTGCGCTCGAACTCCGCCCATCGCCGCACCACCTGCATCCGCTCTCCGGGATCGGCCAACCCCGAAACCGTTACGCACAGCCCAAAGCGGTCGAGAAGCTGAGGGCGCACCTCCCCCTCCTCGGGGTTCATCGTGCCGATCAGCAAGAATCGGGCCGGATGACGATAGGAGATACCCTCGCGCTCTACGATGTTCGTCCCGCTGACCGCCACGTCGAGCACCACGTCCACGAGATGGTCCTCGAGCAGATTCACCTCGTCGACGTAGAGAATACCGCGGTTTGCCCGCGCGAGGAGGCCGGGCTCGAAGCGTCGCTCGCCCGTCTCGAGGGCGTGCTCGACGTGCAGGGTTCCGGCAAGGCGGTCCTCGGTGGCGTTGAGCGGGACCTCCACGAGCGGGGTGGGGATCTCCTCGCGGGGGAGCTCGTGTCCGGCGTCATAACGGCCCCGACAGCCGTCGTGCATGGAATCGGGGTCATCGGGCGGACAGTGATAGGGACAGTCGGCGACCACCGAGAGGCGGGGAAGGATCGCGCGAAGCGCCCGCACCGCCGTGGTTTTGCCGGTGCCCTTCTCGCCCCTAATGAGAACACCGCCGATAGACGGGTCCACCGCGTTCACGAGCAGCGCGCTCTTCAACCGTTCCTGCGAGACCATCGCCGAGAAGGGATAGGTGTGGTGCACGACGAAAACCGTACCCCGGGCGGCCGGTCACGTCAACACGGTCGTTGATACCACTCGTTGTGACCTCACGGTTGCCTCCGGGTGATATATTTTTGCGTGTGAAACAACGAATAAAACCGCAACGACTTCGCCCCGGCGCCCGCATCGCCGTCATAGCCCCCTCGAGCGGTCTCGCAAAACAATTCCCGGCCGTCTACCGTCGCGGGGTGTCCAACTTGAAAAAGGTCTTCGGTTTCGAAGTGGTCGATATGCCCACCGTCGGCATGTCGAGCGAGGAGCTCTCCGCCGCTCCGCAGAAACGGGTCGATGATATCCACGCCGCATTCGCCGACGAGGCCATCGACGGGATGTTCACCGCAATCGGGGGAGACGACTCGGTTCGGCTGCTGCCGCTTATCGACGCGAGCGCGGCTCTGTCCAACCCGAAGCCGATTATGGGCTCCTCGGATGCAACGACCTTTTTGAGCTATCTCAGCATGAGGGGGCTCAACACATTCTACGGACCGGCGGTTATGTCCGGGTTGGCGCAAACGGAAAACTATCCCAACGAGTTTGTCGATCATGTAAAGACCTTCTTTTTCGGTGAGTGGTCGAGCTATGCCTACGCCCCGTACCCCCGCTTTACGCACGGATACAAAGACTGGAGTAACCCTGCCGCCGCGGCCGCCTGTAAGCCGTTTCACAAGAACCCGGGCCCGCACGTCCTCCAAGGCAGCCGCCCGGCCACCGGACGCCTGTGGGGCGGGTGCATCGAGGTGCTCGAGTTTCTAAAAGGCACCGCCTACTGGCCGCCGCCGGATTTCTGGAACGATGTCGTACTGTTCCTCGAAACCTCCGAGGAGAAACCGCCGCCGCGATGGGTGGGATACTTTCTCCGGAACTACGCTCTGCAAGGCGTGTTCTCACGCATCCGGGCGCTGCTCATCGGGCGGCCGAAGGATTACACCGACGAGGAGTCGGCGCAGCTAAAGCGAATCGTCAAAACCGTGGTCGCCGAGGAGTCGGGAGCCGTGGATCTTCCGGTCATCATGGATCTCGACTTTGGTCATACCGACCCAAAGTTTATTCTGCCCCTCGGCGGGCGGATCGAGGTCGATCCCACCGGGCCGCGACTCGAGCTCGTGGAGTCTCCGTTTGCCTGAGACTCGCGCCCGGCTCCCCCGGGGCCTACCGCGCGCTCCGGGGCCTACCGCGCGCCTCGCTTTGCAAGCGCCGCTGCAATTCGCCCACCGAGCTCGGCGTTGTTGCGCGCAAGTGCGATATTCGTCTCGAGGCTCTCCCCGTCGGTGAGCTCTGCGATGCGCGAGAGCAAAAAAGGTGTGAGAGCTTTCCCCGTAACGCCGCGGCGGTCGGCCTCACCGACGGCGGTATCGATGGCCCGTGCAATTTCCTCCGGCCGAGAGGCGTTCTCGGCGGGAACCGGATTCGCCACCACGGCCCCGCCCTCGAGTCCGAGGTCCCAGTGGGCGGAGAGCGCCCCTGCGATGTCGGCGGGCTCATCGAAGCGGTAGTCCACGGGGTAGCCGCTGTCGGGGGTGTAGAAGGCGGGAAACCGGTCGCTGCGATAGCCGAACACCGGAACCCCCATCGTCTCGAGATACTCTAAGGTGCGGCCGATATCGAGGATGGCCTTTGCCCCCGCCGAGACCACCGCCACCGGAGTGCGCGCGAGCTCCCGGAGGTCGGCCGAGACGTCCCAACTGACCTCGCCGCCGCGGTGCACCCCGCCGATTCCGCCGGTGGCGAACACGCGGATTCCCGCCATATGGGCGCAGAGCATCGTGGCGGCCACGGTGGTCGCTGCGGTGTAGCCGCCGGCGACGACAACCCCGAGGTCGCGACGGCTCGCTTTGACAACGCCGTCTTCCTCGGCAAGGCGGGTAAGCTCCTCGTCCTCCAAGCCGATCTTTATGCGCCCGTCGATGATTGCGATCGTTGCCGGCACCGCCCCGCTCTCTCGCACCGTCTGCTCGAGAAGCCGAGCCGTCTCGAGATTCTGCGGATAGGGCATCCCGTGGGCAATGATGGTCGACTCGAGGGCGACCACGCCCGAAGCGCCGCGCCAGGGGTCCCCACCAGCGAGTGCGCTGCCACCGGAGCCGTGCGCCGCCGCGGCTACTTCCACCGATATGTCGATAAGAGACGCTATCTCGTTCATGTATTACTCCCGTTCAACAGTCGTTCAATTCGGTCGATCGAAAGTGCTCTCGATATGATCTACACCCTCCGCCCCCCGCGTGACAATGTAGTGTCGAGCCCGCTCTTTCACGTGACCGCGGTAGATTGTTCGCAGGCCTATCATTATGTTTTGGCACACCATGATAGCATTACTATCCCCGACGAAAACCCTTGATTGGACGACACCCGCCCCGGTAGCGCCACGGCAAGCACCGCGGTTTTTATCCGAATCGGCACCGGTTGCCGAACGACTTCGCGAGCTAAATGGAGAGCAGCTCTCGGAACTCTTCGGCGTAAAAGAAAAAACCGCCGCCGTTGCCTACCATAGAATGCAGAACTGGAGCACCTCCGGTCACGAACAAGACGGGGCGCGCCCCGCGCTCTATGCATTCTCCGGTCCCGTGTATCGGGCCATGGACCCCTGGAGCTTTGACACCACCGAGCTCGAGTACGCGCAGTCGAGCTTCCTCATCCTCTCGGGCCTTTACGGCATCCTCTCGCCGCTCGACGGCATTCTGCCGTACCGCCTCGACATGGGAGCCGCCCTTCCCTCACCCGATGGAGGAAAGCTTAGCGACTACTGGAAAGACCGCGTTACCGACGCCGTAGAGCGCGCCGCAGAGCAAACCGGCTCGCAGGCGGTGTTGAACCTCGCCTCAAAGGAGTATGTCTCGGCAGTTGCGGCCGAGAACCTCTCGGTACCGCTCGTCGAGTGCCGATTCGAGGAGCTCAAAGGTGGAGAGTACCGCCAGGTGCGAAATCAAATAAAGCGGGCGCGCGGGCTCATGGCCTCCCACCTTGCACGAAGCGGCGCGCGCACGCTCGATGATGCGCGGAAGTTTCGCCTCGAGGGCTACCGCTATCACCCCGAACGCTCCGACGAGCGCACCCTGGTATTTGCAAGAGACACCGAATCCTGACGCCCCAGGCAGCGCCGGCGCAGGCGCAGGCGGGCGCCGGCCGCCGGGCCATCAAGCCGGCCGGTCCCGCCCCCGCGGGGTGCCGGGCGCCGGCCGCGGTGGTTGCAGAACTCCGACTCCTGTGCGTATATTGCAGACATGCGAAAATTGATAAGGTTCTCCGGTGTAGCGCTCCTGTTTGCGCTTCTTGCCGGTTGCTCCAATACTCCCTCCGAGCCTGAGACGGAAACACAGCTCGTGCTCGGCACGACGGTGACCATGCGTATCTACGAGGGCGCCACGAATGCCGCCTTCGAGCGTGCGTTCGATCGGGTGGAAGAAATCGAAGAGCGGATGAGCACCAACACGACCGACTACTCGAGCACCGAGCTCATCGAGGTCAACGAAAACGCCGGAGATCGCCCCGTGGAGGTATCCGAGGACACCTTCTACGTGGTCAAACGAGCCCTCGAATACTCGGAGATGACCGAAGGGGCCTTCGACGTAACGATCGGGCCACTCGTTGACCTCTGGGGAATCGGCACCGAATATGCGGCGGTGCCCTCCGATGACGAGATCGAAGAGCTCCTCCCGAAGGTCGACTACACGAAAGTGCAGATCGATGAAGAGGCGCAGACGATTTTTCTCCCCGAGGAGGGGATGGGCCTCGATGTCGGCGGCATTGCCAAAGGCTACGCCGCTGAAGAGGCAGCGCGAATCCTGCGAGAAGAAGGGATCGAACACGCCTTACTCGACTTCGGCGGAAACATTCTTGCCATGGGCGTGAAGCCCGACGGGAGCGAGTGGAAAATCGGGGTTCAAAATCCACTTGAAGACCGCGGAGAGTTCCTCGGTATCGTGGAGGATGAGGCGATGACTGTGGTGACCTCCGGCGACTACGAGCGCTTTTTTGAGGAAGACGGCACGCGCTATCATCACATCATCAACTCAAAGACCGGCAAACCCGCTCGCAGCGGACTCTCGAGCGTGTCCATCGTCTCAGAGGACTCTACCGGCGCCGATGCGCTTTCAACCGCCGCGTACGCCATGGGGATCGAACGCGGCGTGGAGCTTATCGAGAGCCTCGAGGGGATCGAAGCGGCGTTCGTGACCCAAGAACGGGGTGTGTATATGACCTCGGGCATGTCCTCGCGGTTCGAGGTTACGAACGAATCATTCGACCTCGTCGACCTCGAAGAAGCGCGGGAACAGACCTCGTCCTGAGAAACACACCGTGCAATCGAGCCCGGCCGGATGCGGCCGGATGCGACCGGATGCGACCGGACGCGGCCGGTCTCGGCCTACCGGGACGGCTAGAACGTTTGAGCGTCCACTTCGGTCTCTTCTCCGCCCTGGACGCGCAAAAAGACGCGGTTGGGAAGACACGAAACCCATTCGTCGGCTTGGGAAACCGCGCCGGCGGCAATACAGATTTTCTCCCTACACGGAGATTCGGTTACCCTCACCGAGCCGCCCTCGATGACCACGTGCGTGTGCCCTATCGGCCCTTCAACGTCGAACTCGCGATCCTCGTTGAGTGGGTATATGAACGACTCGTCTTCGGTCTGAACCCGAACCTGGCTTCCCTCCGCGCTGTCGCCGTAGGCAAAAAGCGAAAACGCGACGACGACGACCACCGCCACCGCCACCGAAACGAAGTCGAAGAGTTTTAACTTCATATGACGAACGTATCGGAGAACCCGCCCCTCGGCAACAGTGTCGTTGATACTCGGTGAAGCTTTCCGTATAGTAGTGGCGCCAATGCTAAACTGGATAGGTCTCGCGACTGAGTTTCTCTTTGTCTTTGCCGTCATCGGGGTGGCGCACGTATTGTGGCGCAGCGAAATCGTTGGATCTCCGGTCTCGCGCAAGATCATCCACATCGGCGTATCCCACTGGTGGTTTCTGGCGATGTACTTCCACGACAGCGCGCCGTTTGCCGCGGTCGGGCCGGTCGTATTCATCGCGCTAAACTATTACACTCACAGAAAAGAGCTGCTAAAGGCGATGGAGGATGAGACTCCGGCGGCGAACCTCGGAACCGTGTACTTTCCGATATCGCTTCTCGTGTTGGTACTGCTCTCCTTCGGCGCCTCGATGCCGCTGTACGTCGGGGGAATCGGAATTCTCACCCTCGGCTATGGGGACGGGCTTGCCTCGCTCGTCGGCAATAGGGTGAAAAGCCCCTCCTTCGTTGTGCTCGGCCGGCGAAAGTCGGTCTCCGGCACGCTCGTGATGTTCCTCGCATCGGCGGTAGTGGCCGGGGCGTTCACCTACGTCGCGCACCCCGAATACGCTTCACGAGTCACCGCAGCCCTCCTCGCCGCCGCTGCAACCGCAGCTGTTGCAACGAGCGTCGAGTTTGCCACACCGTGGGGGCTCGATAATCTAACGGTTCCCATTTTCACCGCGTTGTTCTATCACGGAGTGTTCGTATGACCACCGGGCATATTCTTATTGCCGTCCTTCTCAACGCGGCCGCCGCCGTCGGCGCCCACCGCCGTCGCGCCGTCACCCCCACCGGGGCGGTTGCCGGGTTCGTCGTGGGGGCGGGAATCCTCGCCTTTGGCGGGTGGACCTCCTGGGTACTCCTGATGACCTTCTTCGGCTCCTCGACGGTCCTCAGCCGCGTGAAGTCGAGCTCGAAGGACGCCGTGTCGAAACTGCACGAAAAGGGCAGCCGCCGCGATCACGTTCAGGTCCTGGCAAACGCCGGGGTAGGCCTGGTGATGAGCGCCGCCTACGCCGCCACCGGCATGCCGATGTTTTTGGTTGCCGTGGCAGTCTCATTTGCCGCGGCAAATGCCGATACGTGGGCAAGCGAAATCGGCGTGCTCTCCGCTTCCGCGCCGGTTTCGATCCTGGGCGCAGGCCGGCTGCCGCGAGGAACCTCCGGCGGCGTTTCGCTCCTCGGCTTCGCCGCCTCGGCGATAGGCTCGGGACTCATTGCCTTGGTGTTTTCGCTCTTTTACGGGTTCACCGCCGGGTGGGGCGCCGGGGTTCTCTTGATTTTCGCGGTCATCACCGCCGGCGGATTCCTCGGCTCGCTCATCGACAGCATTCTCGGCGCCACCGTGCAGGCACAGTACACCGACAGCGCAACGGGAGCCCCCACAGAGCGCCGGCACTCGCCTCACGCCGAGGCGCCCAATACGCTGCGTCGCGGCTTCGCCTCGGTGACAAACGATGCGGTAAACGCAATCAGCTGCCTCCTCTCAACCGCCGCGGGCGCCTCGCTGTATCTCCTCGCCGGCTAAAGCGGTCATTTCGCCCCCAGCCACGTCCACTCGCCGGCTCCTCGGCTTCCCGGCCTCACCGACGAGCTCTCCATCACCTGTGCCCCGTGCAGAATCACGTCATAGGCGGATGGAGCCGCCTCAAAGCCGCTTTGAAGCTCCGAAACCGCGCATCCAGCGCGCCACTTCTCCCCGTTTTCCACCGACAACAGGATCTCGCGCACCGTGCGGGCCCCACCTCGATAGTCGAGCGACAGCCCGTCGTCGTGGACAAGCAGCCCCACGCTGCGCGGGCGAAACTCACCGGTCCCCGGATAGATGTGAAGCCGCGGGGCTTCGGCAAGCGTCTCCTCGGCGTTGCGTTTCGCGGTTGCGATTGCAAGCGCCGCGGGAGCTCTGACGAACAGCGGGAGCGTATCAAGGGGCGCTCGAGCCACCACGTCGGTGGGACCGACGAGGAGCTCTCCCGACCAGAAATCGTACCACTCCCCTTCGGGTAGGTACACCGAGCGCGCCCTCGCCCCCGGGCTCAGAACCGGTGCCACGAGCATATCGGGGCCAAGAAAGAACTCGTCGTTGAGGTTCCACACGCGGCGGTCTTCGGGGTAATGCCACACAAGCGGGCGCACCACCGGCGTGCCGTGAGCCGAGGCGTCATGGAACTGGGTGTAGAGGTACGGCAGAAGCGAATAGCGAAGCCCTATGTAGTAGCGCGCAATGTGCTCGACCTCCGAGCCAAACGACCAGGGCTCGTGGGCCACGGTATCGCGTGCGCTGTGGGCGCGGAAAAAGGGCATGAACGCTGCCGCCTGTATCCACCGCGCGTACAGTTCTGGCGTGGCGTCCGCCTGAAAACCACCCGCATCGGCGCCGGTAAAGGGGAAGCCCGAAAGGCCCATGTTGAGCACCATCGGGATCATCATCGAGAGGTGTTCCCACCAGCTGTGATTATCGCCGGTCCACACCGCCGCGTAGCGTTGGGTGCCCGCGTAGGCCGCGCGCGTGAGGACAAAGGGGCGCCTGTGGGGCTGGAAGCGTTCGAATGCGGAGGCGGTGGCCTCGCACATGGTGTGCCCGTAGACGTTGTGGTAGCGCTCGAGCCCTCGGCGCCCGAGTCCGTCGGGATGCACCGTCACGTCTTCGGGCGGCGTGAAGTCGGGACGATAATAGAACTCCCCGCTGAAATCGGCCGGCTCGTTCATGTCGTTCCAAATGCCCGCCACCCCGTTTTCAAAAAGCACCTTGTGAAGCTCCGCCCACCACGCACGGGTTTCGCTGCGCGTGAAATCGGGAAACGCCGATCGACCGGCCCACACCGCCCCCTCGTAGACCTCGCCTGTTGCCCGCCGGCAGAAGTGATCGCCGGCCATCCCGCTTTGGTAGGCGTGGTACTCGGGGTCGAGCTTCACACCGGGATCCACGATGGTAACCATTCGCATGCCGAGCTCGGCAAGCTCGCGAGAGAGACGGAGGGGGTCGGGAAAGCTCGCCGAGCTCCAGGTAAACACCCGACATTCGTCCATGTAATCGATGTCGAGGTATACCACGTCGCAGGGGATCTCTTTATCGCGCATGGTTTGTGCCACCTCGCGTACGCGGCTGTCGGGGAAATAGCTGTAGCGGCTCTGCTGAAACCCGAGCGCCCACACCGGCGGCAGCGGCATGCGCCCGGTAAGCGCGGAGTATCGCTCGACCACCCCGGAGAGCTGATCGGCGAGGATAATGTAGAGGTCGATCGTAGAGGATGAGGCGGCCACGGACATCGTCTCGGGGTCTTCTTTGCCCACCTCGAACCACGAGCGCGCCGGCTCATCGAGGAATATCCCGACCGCCCCGCGAGGATCGGTCCGTATGGCAAGCGGGATGGAACAGTAGAGTGGATCCTGGGTCGGGAAATGGGTCGGCTCGTCGGAGTTCCACATCTCATAGACACGCCCGCGTTTGTCGAGAGAACCCGTTTTCTCGCCGAGCCCGTAGACCCGGTCCTCGCCGCCGAGGGGAATGTGGACTCCCATCACCGTGTCGTCGAACACGAATGCGCCCCCGCGTGTCTCGAAGCGTGTGTCACCGGGCTCTTGGATCAGCTCGATGCTGCCGCTCTCGTAGTACACGCGCGCGGTAACCCCCTCGGCGCTGAGGCCGAGAAAGCTCCCCGCCTCCTCGACCTCGGGGGGCAGTGTCTCGGGCTCGCCGAGAACGGCAAAGGACGGCTCGGTCTCTCTCGCGTCGCCGCGGGAAAGGGTGAGGCGCACGATACCGCCGGGGAGAAACCGAAGTGCCGCCGACCCGTAGGCAAGGGACACGAAGCTCGTTCGCCCGGACTCCGTGTGCTCAACGGCTCCGGCGAACCGGGCATCTTTCTCGATCGGCAACCGTCGCGTTGCTTCGCTCGGAAGCGGCCTTCCCTCGTGAGTTCGGTTTTGCATGTAGTGTCTCCGTGTTACTGTGCGAGCGTGTCGCGCATCCAGCTCATGTAGTCGTCCAAACCGGCGGTGATCGGCACGGCGATCAACTCGGGGACGTCATAGGTATGATGAACTGAGAAATACCGCTCGATTTCGGGGAGCTTCTCGCGGTGCGTTTTGCACAACAGCACGACTTCCGGATCGGATTGTACCTGTCCCTGCCATGTATAGAAGCTCTCCACTTTTGGGATGACTTGAACACATGCAGCCAGCCCCTCGTGCACGAGCCCGCCGGCAAGCTCGCGCCCCCGCTCGGGCTCAGCGGTGGTGATCGCCATGACGTATCCGTCGCTCTGCTCGTCGATCATTGCTGCGCCTCACTTTCGGCAAGGGCCGAGACCTCTTCCGCGCTGAACACCTGATCCACGTCGAGGATGATGATGAACTGCTCGTTCATTTTGCCGATACCGGAAATGAAACGGCTCTCCACGCTCGTCCCGACCCGCGGGGGAGGCTCGATATTCTCCGGCTCCATCCTCACCACTTCCTCGACGGCATCGGCAATCATGCCGATCACTACCTGTTCCTCGCCGAGTTTAACCTCGCTGACAATGATCGAGGTCTCCACGGTCGCTTCGACCTCTTCCATGCCGAACTTCATGCGCAAATCGGCGACCGGAATTACCGAGCCGCGAAGATTGATGACGCCCTTCATGAATTCGGCGGTGCGCGGCACCTTGGTGACCGGCGTATATTCGAGTACCTCTTGCACTCGATTTACCCCGATCGCGTACACCTCGTCGGCAAGCTTAAAGGTCAGATACTGATTCTGTGCTGCCTGCTCTTCGTTACTCATGTCAAACCTCACTCATCTGCGTTCTTTCGCAGCTTCTGTGCCAGTCGAAGAAGTCCCTTCTCCGATATTCCAGCAGCCTCGGCACCGGATTTCAAGGCCGCGGGGATCTCGTCGGCTGAGCCGGCCGGGGCGTTCGCGGCGCCCGCGGCGGCGCCCGCAGCCTCGTCCGCTGAGCCGGCCGCGGAAACCCGCAGCGCGTGGCCCAACGCCTCGACCTCGGGCCCCGAAAACCGCACCGAATTGAGCTGATAGTCTTCGAACGCCTCGCAGGCAATCGGACAAACCCGCTGAAGGATCGAATACATCACCAGTCCATAGGCGCGGATTTCGAACTGGGCGTGCGCGTCCATACGCAGCTTCAAGAAGTGAAAGAGATTGTGCAGATCGATCTGCCAGTACATCTCGGTGTAGAGGCTGAGGGGGAGGTTTATGCGTGCGATCTCACGCGCAAGGCCCTGGTCCAGAAGCGATTGATACGCCTCGTAGGCCTGCTGCTGGTCGGTCGCGAGCTTCTCGGCAACCTCTCGCTGCGCCGCCGGGTCGACCGCCTCGCGCTCACGTCCCTGGCGGTTACTCTCGCTCTGTTTGGCAATGTTTTTTCCCTCAGGAACGTAGAACTCCTGTTCCATCACGCTGTAGCGTCCGGAAATCTCGTTCACCCGGGCGGTGCGGTGTCGAATCCACTGGCGAGCAACGAAAATCGGCATCTTCACGTGAAATGTCAGCACCACCTGCTCGAACGGCGATGTGTGCTCGTTTCGCATGAGATAGCGAATGAGCCCGCGGTCCTCGCGAAACGTTTTCGTTCCCGCCCCGTAGGATACGCGCGCCGCCTGCACGATCCGCTCATCGCCACCGAGGTAGTCGACCAGTCGCACGAACCCCTTGTCGAGGACTGTGTATTCGCGGTCGAGAATTTCCTCCGCTGCATCCACGACAGCGTGTGCCATGTTTCCGTTCCCCCTTCTTCCGTTACGAACAGCATAGCAGTTTCGCTTCGCAACTCCAATGCTAGTCCAACAGTGACAGACGCACCCTCGTGGAGCGCCACGCGGTCTCTTGCAGCGCATTTCGCCGCACCACGTAGTAGCGCTTCCAGCTCTCGTCGATGTCGCTGCGAATGATCTCGTCTATCGGGCGCACGATCATGCCGTGGCGGGGGTGGTGGTAGTTCGACACAAAAAGCGGGTCATGATTGATGAGCGCCTTCCCGGCCTCGTCCCACTGAACCGAGACGCGAAAGAGTGCCCCGTCGCCGGTGTGGGCGCGAGCGGCGTCTGCCTGCTCCGGTTGGAATCCCCACGTCTGGCCGGAGATGAAGTTGCCTGTCGAGTGTAGGATGATCGCCTCGCTCCCGTCGCCACGCTCGATGTGCTGCCACGGCTGCACCACGTGCGGGTGATGAGACCACACGATGTCGGCGCCCGCACGAACGAGACGCTCGAAAAACGCCGCCTTTTCGGGGTCGGGGTCGAGCACGTACTCTCTGCCGCCGTGGTAGGAGACCACGAACAGGTCGAAGTGCTCCACCTGCCTCGAGAGCCACGTCGTGAAACGCTCTGCCGCCTGCTCGTCGCGATAATCAAGGGTCTGCACGAGCGAGCCGCCGTCGAGCCCGTTAAGGGACTGGGTGACCGCAACAAAGCCGATCGTGCGCCCCTCGGCCTCGAGCGTCACCGCCTCAAAACCGTCTCCCGGCTTCTCGCGCAGCCCGCCAAAGCTCAGGCCGACGGATTTGTCGATGGCCTCCAGCGCCGAGCGGGTCGCCGCGACGCCATCCGGCCCGCGGTCTGCGGCATGGTTGTTGGCCGCGGAAAACACGTCCACTCCCGATTCGGCCGCCGCCCGCGCGTACTCGGGTTTGACGTTGAAACGGGGGTAGCTCTCGTATGGATGAGAGGCAACGACGGGGGTTTCGAGGTTGGCAAAGGTGAGATCGTCACCTCCGAGCTCGTCTTCCACCTCGCGATAGATTCGCCGGTAGTTGCCCATCGAGAAATTAACGCGGTGGGCCATGATGTCTCCGAGAAACGTGAGCTCGACCTCCTCGCGTTCCTCACTCGCTGCATCCTGCCCGTCGCTGCTCGACCCGCGGGCCGCCGCACCGTCTACCGGGTCGTCGGCCGCGCTCTCGCCGGCCGCGCGGTCGTCTGCCGGCTCCTCCGATAGTGGCGCCTGGTCCTCCGCAGCCTCGCCGCCCGACGGTCCGGAGGCCTCCCCCGCCGCCGGCCCGGCGAAGCTCCACACCAGCACAGCCACGCCGACCACCGCAAGCGGGATAAGGAGCACCGAGGGGCCGAAGGGAACGAGATACCGTTTGAATAGCAGACGTGACACACCGCGATTATCCCTATAGATCTCGCCGAATGTCCAGTGTCACGGTGGGGTGAAATATTGTATCTTACCGGTAAGGGAAACGCCTATGCGTATATCGCACGTTCTACTTGCAGGATTCGTACTCATGACCATGATTCAACCCCTCGGACGGGCTCAGAACAAAGAAGATCTAGTAACGGTCTACGGCGAGCGAAACGAAGACGACGGCTATGACTTTTACGCCGACAGCGACCACATCATCGAGACCTACCTCACGATAGACTTCGAACAGATCGTTAACCTCAAGCCCTCCACGGATTTACCCTATACGCGCACGCTCGAGCCGGGCGCCGACGAGGTGTATCTGTTCACCCTCGAGCTCGAAGACCCCCAAAAGCGCCGAGGCTACAGCATCAGCTACAGCTTTGCCCGCGGCGACCCCTCACAAGCGCAACACGACGACTCCCATCGCTATCTCTTTCCCTTCGAGCACGGAACCAAACACCGTGTCACGCAGGGCTACCAGGGCGAGTTCACGCACTCGGGAGAGAACGAATACGCGGTCGACTTTGACCTCGATCGTGGCACACCGGTGTACGCCGCCCGGGACGGGCGCGTTGTCGAGGTAAAACAAGACTCCCGCCGCGGAGGCCGGTCGGCGAGCTACGGCGGTCATGCCAACTATATTCTTGTGGCCCACGACGACGGCTCATTTGCCAACTACGTGCACCTCGAGCCCGGCGGCAGCGTCGTAGAGCCGGGAGACCGGGTGGAGGCGGGCCAACACATCGGCTACAGCGGCAATACCGGCCGCAGTGCCGGGCCCCACCTGCACTTCGATGTGCGTGTGCCGACCGAAGACGGCAACATGCAGTCGATTCCAACCGTGTTTCGCGACCACGACGGCGAGGAGGTCAGCGTCGAGGAAGGGCGCTACTACTACGCCTCACACCCCGGCGGAGAGTCCTTTGAAAGGGTTTTTGGAAGCAATCTCGAGCATGAGGACTTTATCGACCACGAGGAGTCGATCTCAGAGAGTCGTGAGCTTTCGTTTCGCACCGAGCAAGTGGATGCAACCTACATCGCGTTCGTTCGAAACGGCTACGACCAGCCCGCCGATGTCACACTGACCGTAAACGGGCGGGGTGTGCGCGCCACCGCCGATCTTCCCCTCGAGATGCGGATACCGGCGCAAACCGAGCGCTTTTTCACCCTCGTTCGCCCCGAGCCAAACGCGAGGCAAGTGCGCTACAGTTTCCAGATCACCGATGCCACCCTCGTGAACGAGTAGCAGATATCAACAGGGTTGTAGATACCTCCTCAGGGAGGCGAGGTCGGCTTCAAACTCACGTTCCACGATCCACCGCGCCACATCCGCAATCGGCGCGGTCGTCGCATCGATGAGCGTCGAATCGCTCGTCACCAGTACATCGGCTGCGCTTTCCTTTACCGCCTGGTCCGCCGAGGGAACGAGAACCAACTCGCTGCGCTGCCAAAGGCCGAGCTCCTCCCACAGCGCACGCACGTGGCCGATGTGATCTTTACTGTAGGTAACCGGCTCGTCGAAAACGACGGTAATGCGCGTGGGCTCGAGGGCGCGCAGGTAGGAGCCGAGCTCCCGCGCGGCACGGTCGAACTCGCCGCCGGCGCGTACGCGCCGCGTGGGATTCCCCGAATCGCGAAGGTAGCCGTCCACCGCAATAAAGGAGGTGCGCCCCTGGAGGTAGTTGACGAGGGTGAACAGCACGTTGTGCCCGTCCACCGTTATCGTCGCGCCGCCGCAAACGCCCTCCGGCAGCGGCAGGCGTCGAGCACGGCGCCGCTCGGAAACCTCCTTCGATGTTACCCCGCGATAGAGGATGTTTCGCTCCTCACCGGAAAGCCGAAACCGGTCGCCCACGAGCTTGAGCACCCCTTTGGTGGGATACCCGCGATTTATGAACAAATAGTAATCGCGCACGGCCTCGGCAAACGCCTCGCGAAACATTTCCACGCCACGTCCTTTGTATCCGTTTTGTATCAGCTTTTATTGAAAATGGTAAATCAGCTCAGGCCCGGTTTCGATTTTGCGGCGGTCGTAGTAGCCGTACTCCCCGACAATCGAGAACCCCGAGGCCGCGAGCCGAACCTCCATCTGGTGGTTGAAGTAGTACTTGAGAGCAAAGGGGTCGCTCGCGGTCTCTTCTTCGCCGTTTTTGTGCTGCACGTGAAACGTAACGAGCGAATGGATGACTTGTTCTGCGTGGTCCACTCTCAGGCCCTTTCGCGTGCGCGTGATGACCTCGCCCGTCTCCGGCACACGCCGCACCCAGTCCACCTGTTCCCCGAGCCAGCTCGCATCGGGGTCCGAATCGACCGAAAAGAGGTCCACGACCGCCGTGCCGCCGGGGGCAAGATGCCGGCGTATCGAGCTGAGCGCCCCCGCGATCTGCCCTTCACTCGTGAGCGCCTGAAAGGAGCGAAACGGTACGATAACCAGCGGGAATCGCCGCTTCACATCGAAACTCGCCATGTCGTCGCGGTGGAGATGGACCCGGCGGGAGATCTCCATGGGAAGTCTGTTGATCTTGGACTGAAGCACCGTGAGCATCGGCCTCGACAGATCAAAGCCGTAGACCTCATAGCCGGCTCGCGCGAGAGGAATGGTCACTCGCCCGGTTCCGCAGGCAAGCTCGAGAATTGGACCGCCTATCTCGGCGGCAAGCTCCAAATAGTATTCCACATCATGGTGGGGATACCACGAGAGATCGAGGTCGTAGAACCGCGCGGTATCCTCGAAGAGGTTCGGGTTCTTTTGCAACCGAGGCTTACGCATAGTGCATCTTCAGCGGAATCATTTTGATGATGGAGGACGCCACCGCCGTCATTCCAGCCACGCGTCGAACACGTCCCACTCGATCCCTCCGTCGGCCGTGCGCTCGTATTCGAGAAGCATAGCGCCCTGTGAGTGGCCGTCGTCGAACTTCGCGTAGACCCAGCGGTCGGAAAGCACGTGGATGTTGTCCGGGTCGTAGAAGTCCATGGTACCACCGAGCTGCCCCTCGAAGGGGATCACATCCGGGCGCTCCATGAGGCTTTTGCGGATTTCCGCTGCGTTCTCGACTGTCTGCGGCGACCCGTCTCGCCCGGCACTCCCGTTTCCGTCACCGGGCTCGAGGGTGAGGAGCACCGTCAGCAGCACGGCAAGCGCCACCGCAACTACGGCATTTAACACGGTTACCGCAACAATACGCCCGTCCATCACCCCTTATGATACCGCCCCGACGCGAGTTCGACTACCTTCACGTGCGAGGCTGTCACGCGCGTGGCTGTCACGCGCGTGGCCCGCCCGCGATACAAAAGACTGGGTGAGATCGAGCGGCGCGGAGTCACGCCGGAACGCGCCGGTGTGAAACGCGTGGTACTTCTCAATGATAGCTTAGCCCCTCGGTTTCTTGGAGGCGCCTGCTTTGGCAAAGGCCTGCTCGAAGTCCGCCTTGATGTCGTCGATGTGCTCGATTCCCACCGATACGCGCACCGACTCGGGCAGAACGCCGGCGGATTTCTGTTCCTCTTCTGAGAGCTGCGAATGCGTGGTCGAGCCCGGGTGGATGACGAGGGTCTTTGCGTCGCCGACGTTCGCAAGGTGGCTCGCAAGCTCCACGCTGTCGATGAACCCTTTTCCGGCGGTGGTGCCTCCCCGGATGCCGAAGGACAGCATCGGGCCGTAGCCGTGGCTCAGGTAGCGTTTTGCCGTCTCGTGGCTCGGGTGAGAGGAGAGCCCGGGGTAGCTCACCCACTCGACCGCCTCGTGGTTGTCGAGCCACCGGGCCAGCGCGAGCGCATTTTCGACGTGCCGATCGAGCCTCAGCGAGAGCGTCTCGAGGCCTTGAAGCAGGAGAAACGAGTTGAAGGGTGCCGGCGCCGCGCCGAAGTCTCTCAAGCCCTCTACTCGCGCACGGATGGCAAGGGCGATGTTTCCAAACGGGCTGCCTTCGCCAAAGGTTTCCCAGAAGTTGATTCCGTGATACCCGGGCGAGGGCTCGGAGAAGTACGGGAACTTGCCGTTTCCCCAATTGAACTTCCCACTGTCGACCATCACCCCGCCGATAGCGGTGCCGTGGCCACCGATCCACTTCGTCGCCGACTCCACGACGATATCGGCGCCGTGCTCGATGGGCCTGCACAGGTAACCGCCCCCGCCGAAGGTGTTATCGACGATGAGCGGGATGCCCGCCTCGTGCGCGATTTCGGCGAGGGCGGCAAGGTCCGGTACGATGTAGCCGGGGTTGCCGATCGTCTCGGCATACAGCGCTCGGGTGTTCTCTTGAATCGCGCCGTAGACCTCGTCGAGATCGGTGATGTCGACGAAGGTCGTGTCGATACCAAGGCGCGGCAGGGTAACCTTGAATTGGTTGTAGGTGCCCCCGTAGAGGAACGAAGAAGAGACGATGTGGCCGCCCTGCCCCATAATGCTCGTAATAGCGAGATGCTGCGCGGAGTGCCCCGATGCCGTTGCCACCGAGGCAACGCCGCCCTCGAGCAAAGCCATGCGCTGCTCAAACACGTCGGTGGTCGGGTTCATGATGCGCGTGTATATATTTCCGAACTGCTCGAGG
>JAWLED010000108.1:0-7651 GCA_041686235.1 Spirochaetia bacterium
GCCGCGCCGGTAATGCCGAGCAGTTGGGCCGCACGCTCACCGTTTCCGCCGGCCTTCTCGAGGGCGGCGTGGTAGTAATCTCGTTCGAGCTGGGAGATGAGCTCTCGGATGTTTACGCCCTCCGGTGGAATTTTTACCGCAGGCGTTCCCCCGGCAGCGCGGCGTCCGGATTCTGACCCTGTGGCCGCCTCCTGCGACGAGCCGGCGACGATACGCTCGGGCAGAAACTCTTCTCCGACGACCTCACCGCGCGCTCGGGCGAACATGTCGATGATGACGTTTCCGATGTCACGGGCGTTACCGGGCCAACGATAGTTGAGCAGCCTCGGCATGACCTCTTGCGTAACCTGTTTGTTTTCGTGGTACTTCTGGTTCCACTGGTCGGCGAAGTGCGCCGCGAGCAGCGGGATGTCCTCGGGGCGCTCGCGAAGCGGCGGCACGTTAACGGAGAATTGTAGCAGCCGTTCGTAGAGATCGAGGCGAAAAGTACCGTTCTCTACCATCTGTTCGAGGTCATGGTTGGTCGCGGCGATCACGCGCACGTCCACCCGGTATTGGCGGTCGTCACCGAGGGGCGAGAGGCTTCCGTCTTCGAGCACGCGCAAGAGTTTCGGCTGGATCTCCAGAGGAAGGTCTCCGATCTCGTCGAGAAAGAGCGTTCCCCCGTCGGCGGCCCGAAAATAGCCGAGCCGGTCGTTCGTTGCCCCGGTAAACGCGCCCTTTTTCTGTCCGAAAAGGGTAGACTCCGCGAGCGTTTCGCTTATCGCCGAGCAGTTGAGCGACATAAACACCGCCTCGCGCCGTGGGCTGTTCTGATGTATATACTTAGCGATGAGGTTCTTTCCGGTGCCGGTCTCCCCTCGGATCAACACCGAGACATCGTAGCGCGCCGCCCCTGCCGCCTCGGCAAGGACGTCTTGAAATGCCTCGGAGCGTGCAACGATGGGCCGCCCGTCGACCTCCGCGGCGACCGACGGCACCGCGGCGACCGAAGGCGGCGCCGCCACCGACGGCGGTCGCCCATCATTCCCTTCCGTGGCTTCTGTTTCCGCCTCGGAGGCGACCGAGCGCGGTCCGGTTCGGGGGGCTTCGCCGGGGTGCGCCTGGGGGATCGTCACCGAGGGCAGCTCGGAGTTGGAAAAATCGACTTCCTTCACTCGATACGCCCCGGCGGCAAATCGCGGAGGCACCCCTTGCAGTAGCGTGGCGTCGAGGAATCCCCCGCGCACGAGTAGGAACCACGCGGTTTGCATCTGCGGCGTGCCGGGGTCGAGCAGCACGGAGTAGGAGACATCTCGATGGGCCTCCACATCCCGCAGGGTCTCCACGCGTGCTTTGAGCGCGCGAAACACCTCTTCGTAGTCGATCGGAGAATCGAGCTCTATGTCGACAAAGCGGAAATTGTCGAACTCCATGTCTCGCCGCGCAATCTCTTCGACGTTTCGCGCCCGCTCGATGTAGGACGGACCGGTACAAAAGAGGACCACACGGCTGAACTGCCGTACCTCGAGAAGCGACAGGACCGGCCCAAATTGGTCACTGTTTTCGATATACGGGTCTCGATTCCCTACAAACGTCAGCAAGATGTTTGGTTGGTGTGCCATCTCTCCCTCACTATAACCGCGCATCGGCGCGTTGACTATCTCGATGTATCGGAATGCAATCCGCGTGCCAAATCTTTGGTCATACCGAGATCGTATGGAGGTCGGGAGGGTGGGGACAGGTCAAAGAGTCGGTTTTGTTTGTGGGTTAAGCGAAACACCGGCGAGTATAGTTCGAGCAGAGGCTGATGTCACCGCGAGTCATTCGTCGGCCTGGAATGCGAGCACGTCGAGCGCTTCGTTGTTTAGCTCATCCGCCTGCTCGTTGATGAGCTCGACCTCGCGAGCGTCCCTCTTTTCCCGTACACGCTCACGGAGATATCTCCACGTCGCCTCTTCAATGACTGCGGATCGATTGGTTGCTCCCGTTTCCTGAGAGAGCGCCTCCAGGAGCTCCTCGGAGAGCGTGACGGAGGTTTTTACTTTCATACCACGAATATACCACCTCCGCCTTACTATCGCAAGTTCCCAGCGTTCCGGCGAATTGCCCAGGCAGAAGCGCCGCGGTTTTTATTGACCGTATAACCGGCCGGAATTATTATGATTTGCACGGCGGGGGTCGGGACACCCGGCGCTCGCGGTACACCGGGCTCACCGAGCATACGGGTGCACCGGACACACCGAGCATAGGGGTATACCGGACACACGAGCACACGGGGTGAGTTTGGGCTGAACGGAGACCATTCGCGAATGGAACAGGAGAGAAGAGAAGGCGTTATGTCGTATATGCGGAGCGATGATCTTTCAGTCCCACGGATGGGCTGGAAAGAGTTCCTTCCGCTGTTCGATCATTCCGCCGACGCCGTTGTAGTTGTGACTCCCGAGGAAGGGGAAGTTCTCTACACCAATCGGCGGGCTGAGGAGCTGTTTGGAGCTTCCTCCGGGGAGCTGGTCGGGCTCAACCAGACCGATTTACACCCACCCGAGCGGCGCGACGAAATTGTCGAGGGCTTCCGGGATTTTGCTCGGCGCATGACTCACGACATTCCCGTGGTACGAGAGGAAATTGTCCGTCGGGACGGCACCCGCTTGCCGGTGGAGATACGGTCGGGAACATTCACCGAGCTCGGCGGCCGGCTTGTTCTTTACGCGATTTTCCGTGACATAAGCGCGGAGCGCACGGTTGAGCGAGAGCTCGAAGCTACCAAAGAGCAACTCACGGACATCGTAAACTCGATTCCGGGGGCGGTATATCAGGTCGAGCGTTCTCCGGCCGGCAGCATGAACGTCTCCAAAATGAGCGGGAACCTCCGGCAATTGGTGGGTCTTTCAGCAGATGAGCTCGAGGGAAGCTTTGAGAAGGTGAGAGAGCGAGTGCTCGCCGAGGACGTTCCCTCGTTGGAGACGGCGATAGCGGCGTCCGCCGAGTCGTTGTCGAAGTTCGAGCACGTATTTCGCATAACGCGTGTCGACGGCCCGCAACAGGTTCGTTCGGTAAAGGCGGCGGCAACGCCCCACCGAAGGAGCGATGGGACCGTTGTATGGAACGGGGTTCTCCTCGATGTGAGCGAGCAGGCGGACCTCGAGCGCAGCGCGATTGAGTCGGCCAAGTACAAATCTCATTTCATTGCCTCCTGTGCCCATGATATGCGCACTCCCATAAACGTAGCACTCGGGTATACCGAGCTCGTATTAGAAGACGAACCCGACGAGGCAAAGGCGGACCAGCTCCGTCAAGCACGGGAGGCTTTGCGGTTCCAACTCGAGTTACTCCAAGACGTGACCCACCTTTCTCAGCTGGAGGCTGGAAGGGTGGCCATAACTCAGCAGCCGGTGTCTGTTCGCGGGGTGGTCGATGCCGTGGCCGGTTTATTTCGAGCCAAGGCCGAAAATCGCGGAATAGAGCTCTATTCGCGGGTGGCGACGGAGGTCCCCCGGTATGTGTGGCTCGACAGTCGGCACGTGAAGCAAGCCCTTATGAATCTGCTGGCCAATGCGTTTAAGTTCACCGAGTACGGGCACGTGGAGCTCTCCGCAGATTACCGCAGCGGGGCTCTCCAATTCCGAGTATCCGATTCCGGTCCGGGCATTTCGCAAGACCTGCGGCCTCGCCTCTTTGACCCCTTCGAACAAGGGGAGCACGGGCACGGCGGCAGCGGTCTCGGCCTTTCCATCGTACGCGAGATTGCACATGCGTGTGGCGGTACGGTGGAGGTGGAGAAATCGAACCAGACCGGATCGGTATTTCTGCTGCAACTGCCGGGACAAGCTCGAGACGCTGAACCGCCGTATCAAGCAGCGGATATCGAAGACGTGGTAGCCACCTGGTACGAACGTGCCGGCTCGGCGGACCTGCCTCGAGAAATTGTCGATGAGGCGATCGACGTAGTAATCGAGCGAGGCGATGAGCTCAGTGACATTCGCTCCACGGCTGATCCGAACGCGCTCCATCGTGTGTTGCACGACCTAAAGGGGATGGCGGCAAACGTATCGATGAGCGAAGTAGAGAAGTTGGCTGCGCAGGCGCTGAGCCATCTCGCGCAAGATCCCCCCGATGTGGCCGCCGCCGATAACCTTGCGGGACATCTCGAGTCCTTAGCCGCCGCGTTGAAAGACACAAGGTCCGAGTCGGGGATTACGCGCTCGGCGGGCGAGGAAACGAATCCGAGAGCAACCGGTTCGGTACTATTGGCGGAGGATAATGCAGCAAACCGCAAGCTCTTCCGATCATATCTGCAACGGCTCGGCTTGGAACCCTTTGTAGCGAGTGACGGCCGCGAAGCGCTCGATACGCTGCTCAGAGAGCGTATCGAGCTGGCCATTCTCGACATGGAGATGCCGGGCATGACCGGAGTTGAGGTGGTGCAAAGGCTGCGCGAAGCCGACGCTGGTGCGCAACCCCGCTTTATTGCGATTACAGGATACGGTTTTGTACAGCGGCCGCAAGAGCTCGAAGAGTTCGACGCCTACCTAACCAAACCGGTGGGGGAGGCGGAAATGAGAACCGCCGTCACACAATGGCTCAAGAGGCCGTGACCGGCAGGCTCATCGTGGAGCCGTACTGCACGCAGAGGTTATGTGAGACCGGTAGTATCCGTTTATAATCGGGGAGTAAGAGTGAGCTTGGAAGACGAGAGCTGTTATAGCTGTCCGCATGACCACATAGTAAATGGCGCCATGGACGGGTTCTTTTGTGCCGACGAGCGTGGCGGGGACCGCTTCGAGACCCGCCACCTCCGCAAGGACGGCAGTCTCATAGACGTTGAAGTGCAGGTCACTATCCAACAAATGGGCGGTAAGTGGCGGTTCCTCGGATACGTGCACGACATTTCGCAGCGCAACGCTGAGAAGGCGGCGCTCATACGAGCTCGTGACGAGGCTGAGCGAGCCAACCAGTCGAAGTCGAAGTTTCTCTCCCGCATGAGCCACGAATTGCGCACCCCGCTCAATGCGGTTCTTGGATTCGGCGAGCTGCTCGAAAGCGATAGGGACGAACCGCTCAGTGAAACGCAACGGGATAATGTGGAAGAAATCCTTCAAGCCGGCCGGCATTTACTGAAAATGATCGACGAGGTGCTGGACGTGAGCCGACTCGAGGCCGGGCAGTTTGAAATACATCTCGAGGCCGTAGATATTGCGCCGATTATTGAGCGTGCTGTCGGTCAGCTCCAACCTGTGGCCAACCGGCGGGACATCACCATCGAGAACGAGGTGAATACCGCCCCGCGCGTACAAGCCGATCACACCCGGGTGGAGCAGGTACTTGTGAATCTCCTCTCCAACGCCGTCACGTACACCGGCGACGGAGGTACGGTACGCTTGCTCTGTTCGGTTGTCAACGGCGACCGCCTGCACATCAGCTTAGCGGTAAGCGACTCTGAGATACAGCCGGAAACGCTCGAGGGGTTGTTTCAGATTTTCGGCCATGTGGACTCGACCTACGCGGGAAGCGGGGTAGGGCTTGCCCTCTCGAAGAGTCTGATCGAAACAGACTACGCGGAGGAACGTGCGTGAGCAGCGAATCGCTATCCAGCAGACCTATTCTTATCGTGGACGACGAGCGGGTCAATCTCAAACTTCTCGACAATCAGCTGCGCCGGGCCGGTTACGAGAACCTCGTATTGGTGCGTGACCCGCGGGAGGTGGTCGCCCGGTATCGTGAGATCCAGCCCGACTTGATCCTGCTGGACCTTTCCATGCCGCACCTCGACGGCTTCGAGGTAATGGAACAGCTGAAAGCACTAAACGACCCGCTTTTGCCTCCCGTAATCGTTCTCACCGCGCAGCAGGGCCAAGATTATTTGCTTCGCGCGTTTGAGGTCGGCGCGCGAGACTTTGTTACGAAGCCCTTCGACCGTAATGAGCTCCGTATGCGCGTTCAAAACCTCCTCGAGGTGCACCTCGCACACCGGATAACCCATGATCGGAAAGAGCAACTGGAAGAAAGGGTGCGCTCGCGAACAGCAGAGTTGCGAAAGACGCGGTTCCAGGTGGTACAGCGTCTCGGGCGAGCCTCGGAGTATCGGGACGAGGAAACCGGCAAACACATTCTCCGGATTAGCTACATAACTGCAATACTCGCCAAAGCATTGGGGTGGAGCGATGACGAGCGCGACCTCATGTTGCACGCGAGCCCGATGCACGATATCGGGAAGATCGGTATTCCGGATGCGATCTTACGAAAACCGGGTAAGCTCGATGCCGAGGAGTGGGCGATAATGAAAACGCATGCCCCCATCGGCGCCGAGTTATTGGAAGGCGACGAGTCACGGCTCCTTACGTTGGCCCACGACATTGCTCTGACGCACCACGAGCGGTGGGACGGCAGCGGCTATCCCAACGGGCTGGCGGGAGAAGAGATCCCTCAGTCCGGACGCATAGTTGCCATTGCAGATGTTTTCGATGCTCTCACCTCTGAACGTCCTTACAAAGAGGCGTGGCCGGTCGATTCTGCGCTGGACCTCATTGAACGGGAAAGAGAGAGCCACTTCGATCCCAAAGTTGTGGATGTCTTTTTCGACCAAATATCGGCGGTAACACAAGTGCGCGAGCGCTTCGCAGAAACCGGCCCCGAGGCGGAGACGCATGCGCCCGCTCGATGACGCTCAGGCTTTACGGTGGCGGGAAACCATCCGTGGAAGCTCTCGCTGGAGGGCTTCGAAGTATATTGGTTTGGTCAACTGAGCGTCGACTCCTGCGTTTCGGAACCCGGCTTTGTCGGCCTCCATGGCATAGGCGGTCAAGGCGATGATTGGAATATCCTTTGGCGCCCGGCTTTCCCCGTTTCGAATGCGCTTGGTACATTCCACCCCGTCCATATTGGGCATCTGTATGTCCATCAATACTGCATCGAAGTGTTCGGCCTCCAGTAGTTTGAGGACCTCGAGTCCGTCCCGCGCAACACGGGTCTCGTGGCCGAGACGCTGAAGCATCGTTGTCATCACGAGGCTGTTTATTGCGTTGTCCTCGGCTACGAGCAGCCGGTACGTTTCTGTCGCTTGCTCCAGATGTGCGTCGGCTTCTCCCTCGGCGTGGAGCGACTCCGTGTCCTCGCGGCACGGAACGGTGAATGTAGCCCGGGTACCCGTGCCGGGCTCACTATGCAGGGAGAGGTTGCCGCCCATGAGCTCGACCAGCCGATCGGCAATGGCCAGTCCGAGTCCGGTTCCTTCGGCTTTCTCAGTCCGATGAGCATTCGCCTGGACGAAGGGCTGCAACACGTTCTCGAGGAGATCGGGGGACATACCGACGCCCGTGTCGACCACCGTGAACACGATTTCTCGTACCCCGCTTTCCGGCCCCTCCTGCGTCTGTACCTCCAGTCGGATTTCTCCCTCATCGGTGAACTTGAACGCGTTACCGACCAGATTGAAGAGAACCTGGCGGATTCTCACCCCGTCCCCGACGATCCGGTCGGGGATGTCTTGGTCGACGTCAACTCGAAGCGGAATCGACGTTTGAGCGGAGCGGTGCTCAAAAAGCTTCCGGACGTCTTCGATAAGCGGGCGGAGTGAGACCGACTCGGACTTCGCCTCGAGTTTTCCGGCTTCAATTTTGGAGAGATCGAGTACGTCGCTGATAATGGTGAGAAGCGTTTCCGCTGAGCTCTT
>JAWLED010000109.1:0-7649 GCA_041686235.1 Spirochaetia bacterium
CCGACAATTCGAGGAATGCGAGAGAGGGCTGCAAGGATGTAATACTGAAACGGCATGCGAACCATCCCGGCTATCCACGAGACTGCTGAAAAGGGAATAGGGGAAACGCCGGCAATGACGACGGCCCATACTCCGTACCGCTCGATGATTTTTGTCCCGCGTTCGTAGTAGCCCGAAACCGTCCGTTGTACAAAGGGAAGATGATAGAGCCCGCGGCCGATCCAGTACCCGCAGGCTCCGCCGAACACGGAGGCGACGCTCATCACCGAAAGAAGCGACCAGGGCTGCCAGGTCACGGTAAAGGGGTAGAAGACGTCCATGGAGACGGGGACGATAAACATATCCATCATCCAGACAACGAGAAAAACGCCGATAAGCCCGCCGCGGCTGACAACGCGCTCCGCGTAGGCTTCGACCGGCACATCGAGAGCTATGAGCACGAGTGTAGCTCCGAGGAGAATACCGAGTAGCCCCACGGACTTTCGAACGAGTTGCCACGGATTAACCGCCCCGGTTTCGTCGCCGGTATTCGCCGGTTTCTCAGAGTTTGCCATTGTCGCTTTGTCCAACACGCATCGTTTTCATCGGGGCTGAGCATACTACGCATGGCCGCTGTGGGTCACGTTCTGCCAGGGGCGCCGCCGCGCTCAGGGCGCCGCCGCGCTCAGGGCCCCCGACGCGCTCCGGGCCCCGCCGCGCTGTTTGGTGGTGGCGGCGGGGCGCCTCATCATGTAGAATCGGCAGTGCCGAAAGAGGAGGTGCACTGTGAGCACGGCTCGGGCGGACTTACCGCCGCGGTTCTATCAAACAACGTTCATGATTGGTCTGGGGTTTTTCACCATGGGCCTCATGGACCCCCTCTACGACAACTACGTTCCGGTGTTTCTCGATGGGCTCGTAGATTCGCGAGCGCTCATCGGCGCGCTCATGACGATCGACAATATCATGGCACTGTTGCTCATCCCGTTGGTGACCGCCTGGAGCGATAACGCGCGAACCTCCATCGGCCGTCGTATGCCGTTCATCATCGTCGCTCTGCCGGCCTCCGCGGTCATGTTTACCTTCCTGCCGGTTGCCGGAATGACCTCGCTTGCCGCCTTCGTTGCGGCTCTGGTGGGATTCAACCTCTTCAAGCAGTCGGCACGGGGGCCGGTGGTTGCGCTCATGCCCGACACCATCCCAAATGAGTACCGCAGCGAGGCAAACGGGGTCATCAACATGATGGGCGGAATTGCAGCGGTGGTGGGGACGGTTGCGTTGGCGCCGCTCATGGACCTCGAGCTCGTTCTGCCGCTGTTCGGCGATACGTCTCGGCGGCTTCCGTTTCTCATCGCTGCCGGCCTGATTATCGTGGCAACGGTGCTCTTGCGCCTCACAGTGAAGGAAAAAGAGTTGCCGAAGGAAACCACAAAGCGGGAGCCGGTGCTCAAATCGCTCAAAGCGGTGTTTTCGGCCGACGACAAGAGCGCGGTATATGTGCTCGTGGCGCTCTTTCTGTGGTTCGCCGCGTATTGGGGGATGCGCCCCTTCATGACGCTATACGTCATAGAGTACCTTGGCCTCAGCGAGGGAATGGCGGGATTCTCCACGGGTATGGTGGCCATCGCCTACCTCGTGTTTGCCGTGCCGAGCGGTATGATCGCCCACCGTATCGGACGGAAGCGAACCATCCGCATTGCCCTTGCCGCTATGGCGGTTGTCGCGGTGCTCATGTTTTCTCACGAGAGCTGGACGGTAGGGATCGGCGCTTCACAGGGGTTAGCTGTCGGCACCTTCTGGGGGCTTTTGTTCATGTTCGGAATGGCCTGGGGCGCGGCAAACACCAACAGCTTTCCCATGCTCTGGAAGATGGCCGATTTCGACACAATGGGCGCCTACACCGGCATCTACTACGTGTTTTCTCAGGCGGCCGCCATTGTGGCGCCGCCCATCACCGGCGTCGTAGTGGACGCGGTGGGCTTTCGCTCCATTTTCGGCTTTGCCGCCGTCGTTATGCTCGCCTCATTTTTCGTGATCGGTCGAGCCCGAGGTGGAGAGCCCGGAGAGGCCGCCGCTTCCTGAGAGCTCTGAGTTGAGACCGTCGGCGGCACCGGCAACGCTCCTGCCGCCGCGGCGCCGATCGACTTCGTAGCGGACCGAGCCGGAAACGCGGCGGTCGTATCGCTTGATGCCCCAGCCGGCGGCGCCGAGACCGGCCATGGCCGAGGCAAATGCTCCAAGCGGCTGCAGCGTGGGACCGGCGCCGGCGAAAAGCACGAAGTGTCCCAGAAGCAGTCCCGCAAAAAAGGCTACAAGCGGTATGCCGTAGACGATGCCGGTGAGACCGAGCACCGAGGTGTTTCGGATTCGCAGATTCACGGAGTCGGTTGCGTCGAGGCCGCGCGCATCCGCGCCGTGTACGTGGCTGCGCGGGACCGATACCACGCCGTCGTTTCGGTAGCACTGTTCGCGAATGGAGCAGACATCACAGGCGCCGGTTCGAACGATTTGGAAGACGACGTGGCGGTCATCGGTATGTTGTACGATTGCCTGTTCTTCGATCATGATACCGGCTCTTCCTCACGAGAGGTGTCTTTTACGTACTTCTCGTATTTGACGATGTTCGCCCGAGTCGTATAGGCATCCGTCGGGCACTTTTCGCCGTACTCCGGCTTTGCGGTATAGGGATCGGTGTTGACCACCGCAAGGTTTCCCTTCATCTGTACCGCCTCGGCGTTATCGTCTTTGGCGGCCGCCTTTACGCAGAGGTTACAGGCAATGCAGGCCTTCTTGCAGACTTTCTTTGCAATGGCCGCGGGATCCTGAGACTTGCAAAACACGAACGCCTCGTGATCGACCGGATGGAGCTCGATGAGATCGCGCGGGCAGGCAACCACGCAGTTGCCGCAGGCGGTGCATTTTTCGGCATCGACGTACGGCACGCCGGTTTCCGATAAGTGGATCGCGTCGAAGGGGCAGGAGCGCACGCAGGATGCAAGACCGATGCACCCGTATTTGCAGCGCTTGGCCACGTCCTGTGAGTACACGGCCGCCGCGCAGTCTTCGATACCTCGGTAGTCGCCGGGGAAGGCGGCCGCCTCTGAGTCTCCCTGACAGAAAACGACCGCCACGAGCTTTTGTTTGTCCTCGTTGGCGACCTCCACGCCCATGACTTCCGCCACCGCTCGAGTGGTGTCTTCGCCACCGACCACACAGAGGTCGATTTCCTCGCCGTTTTCGGCGATGGCCTCTGCGTAGGTGGCACACGAAGGATATCCGCATCCGCCGCAGTTAACGCCGGGCAGAACTTCCTCGACCTCATCTATCTTGGGGTTCGTCTCCACGTGAAACTTGCGGTTTGCAACCCCGAGAAATATCGCAAATAGGAGCCCGAGGACTCCCATGAGTAACGCTGCTTGAAGAATCATCTTACTCTCCTCCTATGCGGATCCTACGCGGACACGAGACCCGTAAAGCCCATAAACGCCAGCGCAAGGACGCCGGCCACGATGAGCGTCACCGCTGCGCCCTGAAACGGGCGGGGAATATCGGCGGTTTCGAGTTGCTCGCGGATGCCCGCCATAATAACGATTGCCAGTGTAAAGCCGACGCCCGCACCAAAGCCGAACACGATGGACTGCAGAAACTCGTACTCGCGCATCGCCTGAATGAGTGCGACGAACAAGATTGCGCAGTTCGTGGTGATGAGCGGCAAGAAAATGCCCAGTGTCTTGTAGAGCGCGGGCAATGTCTTTTTGATGAACATTTCGACGAATTGCACCAGCGAGGCGATTACCAGTATGTAGGAGACATACTCGAGAAACGGAAGCCCGAAGCGGATCAACACGAGATTGTTGATGAGCCACGTGGCCGCCGCGGTGAGCGTCATCACGAAGGTAACGGCAATCCCCATCGAAACGGCCGAATCTATCTGCTTGGATACTCCGATGAACGGGCAAATGCCCACGAAGTAGTAGAGCACGAAATTGTTTACCAGAACTGCAACCAGTAAGACCGCAATGAATTCCATACTACGCCGCCTTCCTTAGAATCAACGAGCCACCGGCCTGCAGATGGTTGAAAAGGGCCATAAGAAGGCCCAGCGCGATGAATGCGCCTGCCGGCAGGATCATGATGAGCATCGGGGTATAGCCGGAGCCGAAAATCGCGGCCCCAAAGAGCTCTCCGCTTCCGAGGATCTCCCTCACACCGCCCAGTACCATGAGCGCCCCGGTGAATCCGGCGCCCGTGCCGAGCGCGTCCGCGATGGACGGGCCTACCGCGTTTCTCGTGGCAAAGGCCTCGATGCGACCCATAATCATGCAGTTCACGACGATGAGCGGCACATAGGGGCCGAGGGCCTCTGAGAGCGGTGGGAAGAACGCCTTGAGCACGAGGTCTGCGATGGTAACGAAGGTGGCAATGATGACCGCGTAGACCGGAATCCGGACTTGCCCCGGGACGATCCGATTGATTATGGATGCAATGGTCGCCGCAGAGACCACAACGAAGGTGGTTGCAAGGCCCATTGCCAGCCCGTTTGCCACCGATGTCGTGACCGCAAGCGTCGGGCACATGCCGAGCACCTGCACGAAGACGGGATTATTCTTTATGAGTCCCGCACCAAAGTGCGAGACAATGCTTGGGCTGCTTTTCATTGCCGGCTTTCCTCCTCACTGAGTATCTCTACAGCGCGACCAACGTCATCACTGACACCTTCCGCCACTGCTTCGGTGGAGATAGTGGCACCGGAAATGGCTTCGATCTCGTTTTCCTCTGTGTCGGGCTCAGCGTTCTTCACGTAATCGACGGGTTCACTTGGGTCGAGACCCTCGAACTGAGACCGGAAATCCTCTTCGGCAATTTTGGCACCGAGTCCCGGTGTCTCCACCTGTTGGACCACCTCCAAGCCGGCAATCGAGGAAAGATCGGGCGATACCCCGACGAGCAAGCGGATCTCCCCGCCGTAGCCGGTGGTTGTAACGCGTACTGCAAAGCCGAGCAGATCTCCCCCTTGTGACTCCGCTCGGTAAACGGTGGGGCCCTCGGTGTCGAGCTCTTCGAACTCCGGGGTCTCGCTTCCCTCGAAGAGCGCACTCAGCGAGCGCTCGAGAGCTGCTTGCTCGTTTTCCTCGATGCGCGGAATGAGACCGGTATATACCGCAGCAAGCACGACCCCGGAGAGAAGCGTGACTATACCGAGTACAAGAATCATTTTTTTCATGCCTCTGCTCCTTCCCGCGCCTCAACCGAGCCGAAGGTGGTGGTGTTGGTGTAGCGGTTGATAATTGGGGTTACGGCGTTCATGAGCAGGATTGAATACATGACGCCTTCGGGAAACCCGCCGAAGAGCCGGATCACGATGACGATAAGTCCCGCACCGAGGCCGAAGATCACTTGCCCGGTGTTGGTGATCGGCGAGGTCACCATATCGGTGGCCATATAAAAGGCGGCAAGAACAAGGCCGCCGGAGAGGATGTGGAAGACCGGATCGGGGTAGGTCTCGGGGGCAATCAGATAAAAGATCCCACCGAGAACAAATACGGAGCCGAGGTAGGAGAGAACCAGCCGCCAATTGATGATGCGCATGATCAAGAGCGCGATACCACCGATAAGCAGAAACAACGTGCTCGTTTCCCCAATACTTCCCCCGATTTGTCCGAAGAACAGATCGAGGCTCGAGGTGCGAACGCCCTCGAAGCGCGCCGCCGCAAGCGGTGTGGCTCCGCCGGTTGCGTCTGCTCCGGAACCAAGAAACGAGAACACCGGTGCAGCCTCGGTGTAGTTGGTTATCTGCACCGGATACGAGGCCGAAAGAAATGCTCGACCGACAAGAGCCGGATTAAACACGTTGGAGCCGAGCCCGCCGAACACCTCTTTACCGATAAAGATGGCTACCACCGATGCGAGCGCGACCAACAACGGCGATATCGTCGCAGGCAGGACCATTACCAGTAGAATCCCCGATAGTGCGGCACTGCCGTCGGTTATACTGCGCCAATCACGTCCACGGGCAATCTTCACAACGGCCTCAGTCGCCATTGCTGCGACCACCGCCACCGCGTAGAGAAGCAAGACGCGCACCCCAAAGTAGAGGACCGACATCACACCCGCCGGCACCAAGGTTGCAATGACGGCAAGCATAATGCGTTGTGTTGTGGTCGGTGCAAAAATGTGCGGTGATGCGGTTATGATGAAGCCTTCGCTTCGCGTACTCATGATGTTTGTGCTCCTTCCGTTTAGAGGCCTTTTACGCGAATGTAGTTTTTCGCGTACCGCATCCAGGCGACCAGATCGATCTTTGCCGGACAACCGAACGCGCACGCGCCGCACTCGAAGCAAGCGTTGACGTCGAGAGCTTTTGCGTCTTCGAACTTCTCCGCCTTGGAGTAGGCGGCGAGCTTCAGTGGCATGAGGTTCATCGGGCATGCCGCGACGCAGCGGCCGCAGCGAATACACGGACCTTCGGGTTGGTATTCCGCCTCGGTGAAAAAGAGAAACCCCGAGGTGCCTTTGGCAACCGAGTAATCGAGGGTCGGCAGTGCCGCTCCCGTCATGGGCCCGCCGGCTACCACTTTGTCGACCTCTTGCGACATGCCGCCGCAGAACTCGACTAAGCTTTCGAGGGGGGTGCCCACCGCAGCACGGACGTTCTTAGGGGTGTCCACCCCACGGCCCGAGACGGTTACCACCCGCTCGATGAGCGGCTTGTTGTAGTAGATGGCCTCGTAGGCGGCAAAAATCGTCTGCACATTCGAGACGATCACGCCGACCTCCATGGGCAGTCCACCCATCGGGACGGTGCGATCGGTAAGCGCCTTGATAAGCATTTTCTCCGCACCCTGCGGATACTTCACCTCGAGGGGAACAATCCGAAGCGGTAGATCGGCATAGGTTGCCGCCTGTTTTTCGAAAGCTTCGACCGCATCCGGTTTGTTCGCCTCGATCCCGATGTAGATCGAGTCGAACCCGTACGCTGCATTGAGCACCCGGCAGGCTTCGAGGAGCTGTTCGGTATGCTCGAGCATCAGGCGGTGATCACAGGTGAGATACGGCTCGCATTCGACGCCGTTTATGATCAAGGTATCAACCGGCGCGGTCGGCGGCGGGGAAAACTTCACATCGGCGGGAAAGGTTGCCCCGCCCATCCCCACGATACCGGCGTTGCGCATGCTCGTTACAACCGTTTGACGATCGAGCGAGGAGATGTCGACCTCTTGGCGCTCAAAGCTGTGAGCAGCTGTTCTTTCGTGGTCGACGGTAATCTCCATGTATTGCGCCATCTTACCGCCGGGAAGCGGCTTATCCACGATACGCTTGATCTTTCCGGCCGCGGGAGAATGGATGTTCGCCGAGATTTTGCTCGACGCCTCGGAAAGCAGTTCTCCCACTTCCACTTCGTCACCGCGGCTTTTCACCGGCGAGGAGGGCGCGCCGAGGTGCTGTGAAAGCGGCACCATGAGGGTATCCGGCATCGGAGCCTCTTCTATCGGCTGGGAAGCGGTGGCCGTTTTGCTTGCGGGAGGGTGAACTCCCTTTTTGAACGTTAGTAGAGACATATGTGCACTCTCTTATTCTTCGGACTTTTACGACAAGTTTGAGTCGACAAACACCGACCGCTAGCATCTTTCCGTGTGGCGAGAAGGCTCTACGGACCTATGTGGCTCGCG
>JAWLED010000025.1:0-31499 GCA_041686235.1 Spirochaetia bacterium
GCCGCCGTACTCGTTGATCAAGCCGACAATGTGCTCGCCTCGCTGAAGCATCGTCTCAAAAAGAGCGTCCACCCTGACGAGGTCCGGCAGCACAACAAGGTCCCGTCGAAGCTCTCGCAAGCTCTGTTCTCCTCGTCCCTCAGCTGCCGCGAGGAGAATGTCGTTTTTGAGGACGTAGCCGCTCAGCTGATGCTCGTCCCGAGAGAAGACCGGAAACCGCGAGAAGCGCAGGCTCTGTTTGTCGCGCGCAACGGTGTCGACCGACGTACGTTCGTGGAAGGCGACCGCTACCGTACGGGGTGTCATAATGTCGCGAGCACGGAGAGATCCGAGACGGATGAGGTTCTTCAGGATCTGTGATTCGCGGTTCTCGAATACCCCCTCATCGGCGCCCAGGTCGGCAAGGGCGGTCAATTCCTCCCGGCGCACCAGTCCGGCTTTCCCCCGACGGGAAAAGACCTGCGTAAGCATTTTTGATAGCCACACCAGGGGATACAGCACAGCGATCATCATCCCTAACACCGGCGGTGCCGGCGGAGCAAGTTGCCGCCAGTACGTTGCACCGATCGTCTTCGGGATGATCTCCGATAATACGAGTATCAACAGGGTGAGCACCGCACTTGTAAGGCTTACGTAGGCCTTACCGAACACCACCTGAGCCTGCGCGCCCACACCGGCTGCACCGATTGTGTGTGCGATCGTGTTGAGGCTCAGGATTGCCGCTAACGGCTGATCCACATTTTGCTTGAGGCGCTGCAACCGCGCGCCCCGCTTCGGGCTGCGTTGCTCGAGAGAGGCAATATAGGACGGGGTCACGCTGAGAAGGACCGCCTCGAGTATCGAGCAGAAAAAGGACACCCCGACGGCGAGCACAAGATATAGAACAAGAAGAACCATGGAACACCTATCCTTGACAGCTAATGTAATACGCCTCGGGAGCCGGTTCAAACCTGGGTGGGGGCGGGAGCGGGGGGCGGAGCCGGCGTGCCCGGGTGGCACTAACCAAATTTGAAAAAAGGCCGCTCGAGGGTAGAGACAGGAACAGCATCATAGTATAGCATCCCTCCTGCTATGAATTTGAAGCTGGTTTTTCGCGTACTCGCATTCTTGCTCCTCATTATTGCGGGGGTTATGCTCGCGCCGGTTATCGTTGCCTGGTATTACCGCGAGATGGGGCTTATCCCTCATTTCCTATGGCCCATAACGATAACGGCGGTTCTCGCCTCAGCGTTTCTCCTTTTGACCCACAGTCGAGAGCACGAGCTCCATCCGCGAGAAGGTTTTTTGCTCGTCGCCATGAGCTGGGTCGTGGTCTCCTTTCTCGGGGCATTTCCATTTTACACCTCCGGCGCGATTCCGAGTTTTGTCGACGCCTACTTTGAGACGATGTCGGGGTTCACGACAACCGGAGCCTCTATTCTCACCGATATCGAAGCGCTCCCCCGCTCCATGCTGTTCTGGCGCTCGCTCACCCACTGGCTGGGTGGAATGGGCATCATCGTCCTCACCGTCGCCATTTTCCCGCTTTTGGGGATCGGAGGCCTCCAGCTTCTGAAAGCCGAGGCACCCGGTCCGGCGGTGGACAAGATTACCTCGAAGGTTACGGAAACGGCCAAACTCCTGTGGTTGACCTACTTCGGCATGACGGCGGCGGAGACGGTGTTACTGCTTTTCGGGGGCATGGATCTCTTCGATGCGCTGACCAATACGTTTGGTACGGTCGCCACCGGCGGTTTTTCGCCAAAGGGCGACAGCATCGGCGCCTACGCATCCCCGTTTATCGATGTGGTTATCACGGCATTCATGGTCATGGCCGGCATTAACTTCGTCATGTACTTCAAGCTCCTCACCGGGCGCGCCGGCAGTATACTGCGGGACACCGAGCTCAAAGCGTATCTCTCGATTTTCGCTGTTGCGTCGTTCATCATTGCCGTTGTCCTGCACAATCACGGTATCTACGAAACATTTGCAACGAGCCTTCGCTACGGAGCGTTCCAAGCCGCCTCCATCCTCACGACCACCGGTTACGCCACCGCGGATTTCGCAGCCTGGCCGGACCTTTCCAAGGCGGTTTTGTTTACACTCATGTTCGTCGGTGGTAGCTCGGGATCCACCGGCGGCGGCATCAAGGTCATTCGGATCGTGAGCCTGTTGAAGCTGGGGTTCAGCGAGATGCGCTATCTGCTTCATCCCCGCGGCGTCTTCGGGGTACGAATAAACGGCGAACGCATCAAAAAGAGCATTGTCTATGCCATTTCCGGCTTCGTCTTTCTCTACGTGATGCTCCTTCTCATTACTACGTTGGTCGTGGCAAGCGGCGGCCATCCTCTCTTTACGAGCTTTTCCACGGCCCAGGTAACCCTCGGCAACATCGGCCCGGGGTTCGACATGGTGGGTCCCACGAAGAACTATGCATTCTTCCAGGACTACATCAAATGGTTCTTGAGCTTGATCATGATGATGGGCCGTCTCGAAGTGTTTACCGTGCTCATCGTTTTTACCCCCTTCTTCTGGCGCAGGTAGTATGGTGCGGCCGACCACGCGTAGCAGCCGGGTGCCGGCAGGTGCGGCTGTGTCGCCCGGCGTGGTCTCGTAGGAGCAGGTCGATGTCTCGGCACGAGATCCTGCCCGGGGGTTGCGTTCACCTTTTGTCACGAGTGTGATAGGATAGCTACATCATGTTTCTTAGACTGGCTCTTCTGTTTACGGCCGTACCGATTGTCGAGCTCTACATCCTCATTCGAATCGGGGGGTGGATCGGCGCCCTGCCCACAATAGCGCTCGTGCTTGCAACGGGGGTAGCCGGCGCCGGCTTGGCTCGCCAACAGGGAAGCCGCGTGTGGTTCGAGATTCAAGAGAAGATGCAGCAGGGCGTGTTTCCCGGCGACCGACTCATAGACGGATTGTTATTGGTCGTAGCCGGCGCGGTACTCATTACACCCGGCGTACTTACCGACATTCTTGGATTCTCTATCCTCATTCCGGGCTCGCGAGGGTATATCCGCCGGTGGGTTAAACACAAACTGTCACGCATGATGGACAGCGGAACGATTCATTACCGAGAGTTTCTTCGATAGAGCAGCCGCTGGTAGTACCAACCCAGCCACCGATTAGACCATCCCATAACCATGGTATGGCGAACAATGCGGGCAACATCCCGCCGTGTTATCTTTGCCTCCGAAAACACTACATTCGGGTTTCCCCGGCTGACCGACAGCGTCTTGGCCGCAAAGAGAAGCGGCCACATGGTGGCAAGCCGTACCCGATAGAGGCTGCGGGGCATACCGAACACATATGAGAGGCCGAAGCGAAGGTGACTATCGGCTTTTTCGACCAGCCGATCAACAACGGTCATTGATCGGTCTGCGTTATGTGCGCGCAGGAAGGTATCGGGCTCGAGACCGACCTCCTCGAGAAGATTTCTCGGAACATAGACCCGGCCCCGCGCATAGTCTTTTCGCAACCCACGAATGACATTTACCGTCTGTAAGCCTAAACCGTACTCGCGGGCCGGTTCCATGAGATCTGATTTGCGCTTCGCAAGCCGGCTATCGAAGCACGCAAAAACCTCGGTAATCAAATACCCCACAACACCGGCCACGTGATGCATGTACTCGTCGAGCTCTTCTTCGGTCTCTACCACCGGCCCGCGCAGTTGCCGGCGAGCCATCCCGCGCGTCGTCTCTCGAACCCGTTCTCGCAGGGCCCGGCACTCGGACTCCTCCAGTCCACGGAGGGAGCGTGTAAGCTCACGAAACCGTATAGCGACCTCGGCTTCGGGATCGTCGTCGTGTTTTACCTCACGCAGCTCGGAGCACAGGCGATCTTCCCGCTCCCGACCCGCCAACACGGCGTCCCACAGATAAAGCATCTCTACTTTCCGTTCCGAGCTCATGACGGCGTTGTCTTCGAGATAATCGGAGACGCGAAACAACAGGTATGCCACCGTCATGGTCCGCCGCAGCCGGGCGGGCAGCCAACGGTTCGAGAGCGCGAAGGTTCGACTTACGCGCCACAGCAAATCATGTAACGAGTTGTTCTCCCCGCCGTGCCCCGCGGCGGGCGCGGAGCCATTCTCGAAATTATCGGAGTCCACCGTCACCGTAGTAGTATCCACGCGAGATAGCTTAGCAGAAACCTCGGTTTCATGCGATCCGATAAACACGCCCTTCCCCCGGCTCGAGACGCCGAACTCTGAATGTCCGTTGCGTTGACGGTGCACGGAGATCCTCTTCGTTCACAGAGTGATGCGTGGAGAAGCACGGAAGCAACTCGGACCCGTCAGGGAAGCTGTGGTGCGCGGGGATGTCAACATTGTAAACGGGAGCAGAGGTGTCGGCGTTAGCAACGAACACGTAGCGCGGCTCGTGCACCTGCGTCCAGGCAAAAAACCGCTGAGAGGCGGTTGCGTCCGGCGCAATCAACCAGGTGCACCGTTGCCCCCGTATATTGGGAAGAATTTCCTCGGCAAAGAGCCTCAGTCGTGTAAGATTGGAAAAGAGGTGCCCATTGCGTCCGAAACGATACGGGCCGGTCGTCGCTTTCGGACCGTCGGTCTCTTGAAATACATAGAGCTTGGTGTAGTGCTCGTTTGGAGCCGGGCTGTTATGAATGTCGCGACATTCGAAGCCCAACCCCATGTAGCTCGGCATATCGGTGAGGAACAGCCCCGCGAACAGCCGCAGCTCATTTCCCCCGGTATAGAACGAGTCAAAGCGCGGGTCGTCCTTGTCCCCGGTCATAATGGTGAAACTCGGTGTAAGAAGGTGCGTATCGGCAATATCCCGGTACCGCCGTAATCGCTGTACGAACTCGTCACTTCCCACGGGAACCGACTGGAGATCGCCCAGGGTGGCCTCCGCATCACATGCGACGAGATGGTCGATCTCGTCACCATAGGCCATGACGTTGCGCGGCGCGATAAAGGTCTCGGCAAAGTACCCGAAGTACGGAGCACCGTTGTGCCGGCGGATATGGCTTCGCACCGCCTTGAGCAGATCGTAGCGCTCATCGACGTGCTCAGGCACACCCTCGGGACGCATCTGCACGTGAGACATATCGCCGCGCATGAAGTCGAACCCGAACTCCTGCTGGACCGCTGCGTACTGCTCGCAGATGAACCGCCAGACCTCCTCCCGTGGCGAGGAAAAGTCGATTTGCCATTCGCGATTGTCGTCGAGTCGTTCGTAGAGTTTGTATCGCGCAAGCGGACCGAACACCCTCGACATGCTCTGAGGCTCGGTAACTCGATAGTCACGCCACACGTGCCCGTCGCCGTCCTCGTAGTACGTGTCGGGGTCGACCTCGATACCTCGGTATGGCGGCCCCATCGTCGCGGGAACCGGCTCGTAACCGTGGCGATACACATGCCGCGCAAGCTCGCCTCGGCGGGTGTCGCGCCCCTCCTTATCGGAAACCTCCCCAAACAGCAGGCGAGACCGCCGTTTTTCGCTAAACTCCGGCGCAAATAGCTCGTCGCCGGAGGGAGGCGTTTCGTCTGCAACTGCCGGCCCGAAGGTCGAGAGAAAGTCGAGAACACGCTCTTGGACCTCCGTATGCAAGTCCGCCCGGTGATCGACGATATCGAGGTCTTCGCGTCTCAACCATTCGAAGTACTGCGGGTGGGAAAGCACGATCTCGGAGAACCGATCGGTGTGAGGGATTACGTCCATTCCCACTGCAAACCCCATTGCATGCAGGAGGTTTACTACCGCCCGGAGCTGACGCGCCGGATCGTTGAGATGGGGGTACGCCTCGGCGAGCTCGTCGCTAGAGAACTCCCGCGTGATGTTGAAGCTGCTGATGCCATAGAGGCTTCCCACGACGCCCGGCTCCCAGACCGGCAACAGATGAATCGAGTCCTGTGATGAGGGAAGCGTCAGTGCATACTTCACCACCGCCGCAAACGTTCCGACCGTTCGCACATTGACTCCCACCATGTTGGTCGTGGTAAGCCAGCGGGTGTCGTTTCGTGCAGCGGCCGGGCCCCGCAGCTCAACCGGCAGTGCGTGTACCGGGGTAAGAGGGTCGGTATTGTCTCTCGAAAGCGCCTCCTCGACTACCGGTCCCAGGCGCCGGCGAAGGGTCGACAGTACCTGCGAAAGAGGTTGCGCGACGGCGTCCTCGGGAAGCAGGTTCACAATGAACGACGCTTCTCCGTTTTCGTAGGGCGCGCGGCACCGAGCGCCGTCTTGTGCCCATATATCTTTGAGCTCCGTATGTGTTTTTCCGATGTGCATGCGGCAGCCTCAGTGGCGAAATTCGACTTCGTAGTCACGGGTGATGACCACATCTGCCCGGGTTATGTGCTTGGAAATGATGTTGTGCTCGATTTCGAGCACCTCTTCTAGAAAGGGCTCGATCTCCTCTCGACCTCGCCTCTTGCGAGACTCGAGTGTTTCGAGACGGTTGCGATCTATGAACACACGGGTATCCACATGCTCGAGAAGCGTCGTATACGTTCCCTCGGCAATAAGCACCGATAGACCTTCGAGCGACATCTCCTCCTCGGTAATCCGATCTTCGTCGTAAATGACGAGGGGCTTGGTAATCGACTTCTCACCTCTGCGCGCCGCGGCGAGATGCTGGTCGAGAAGCTCGACGCGAACCTCCCCGGCACCAACCCAGGTGATGTCCTCGCGTCGTTTTGCATCGTTCGACTTCGGCGGTAGCACGAAATAGTCGTCCTGCTGCAGCAATCCGGTTTTAAAACCGAGTTTCTCGATCTCTTCCTGCAACGCCTTTCCGGTTTCCGACTTACCGCTTCCCGACTCGCCCGCAACCGTAATCGTGTACGTGTGGGTCGCCTGCGAGATGGACTCCGACAAGCCGGCCGCAATGCGTGCCGCCGCTCGCCGGTGGTGTTCTTCCACGATAATGACATCGCCTTTCATACCGGCCCCTTGTTTACTCCCATTTTGCCCGCGCTCGTTTCACCGACAGGGTGCTGCGACCCCCTGCAAAAAACGAGCGACTATGATATGGTTTCATTATGGAACAAGAAGCACGCGTTAGCAACGCACCCATACATATCCGCAGATTTCGCACCGAAGGTGACGAGTATCATTGGGACGCGGTCGAGGTCAAACAGTACCGCCAGGTCGGCACGTTTTTCCGTGACATTACGAAACAAGTATTCTTTGACGATCAACACGGGCTTTCCTGCGAGCTTCGCTATTTCGAAGTCCGCCCGGGGGGATACTCATCGCTCGAGAAACACGAGCATGTCCACGGCGTTATGGTCCTTCGCGGCCGCGGCAGAATTCTCGCGGCGTCGGAGGCCGGCACGTACGTTCAAGACATCGAGGAGCACGATGTGGTACACGTTCCCGGAAATACGTGGCACCAGCTTCAGGCGGCTGAAGACGAGTTCCTCGGTTTTCTGTGTCTGGTGGAAAATGAGCGCGACCGCCCTCGCCGGCCGACCGAAGAAGAGGCCGAGGAGCTACGAGCGGATCCTACCATCGGCGATATCGTACAACTCTAAATAACCTCCGACACCGGAACGGTGCACCATGAAAGAAATCCATAAGTCACACAAACTGGACAATGTTCTCTACGATATCCGCGGCCCCATCCTCGATGAAGCCGAACGGCTCGAGGAAGACGGGTTTTCAATTCTGAAGCTTCACATCGGAAACCCGGCACCGTTCGGTTTTAATGCGCCGGATGATTTGTTGCACGACGTCGTCGTGAACCTCAAAGATGCGCAAGGCTACAGTAATTCCAAGGGCCTGTACTCGGCGCGGAAGGCGGTATATCAGTACTACCAATACCGCCGTTTTCCCAACGTGGACGTAGAAGACATCTATATCGGCAACGGGGTGAGCGAGCTCATTACCATGAGCATGCAGGCACTGCTCGACAACGGGGACGAGATTCTCATTCCCGCACCGGACTATCCGCTGTGGACCGCATCGGTGAATCTTGCCGGCGGACGCGCGGTGCATTATCTGTGCGACGAGCAGTCGGATTGGCAGCCGGACCTCGACGACCTTGCCTCGAAGATTACCGAGCGCACCAAAGGCATTGTCCTCATCAACCCGAACAACCCGACCGGAGCCGTCTACTCGAAAGAGCTCGTCGAACGCGTAGTTCGCCTTGCTGAGCAACACGGCCTTATCCTGTTTTCAGACGAGATATACGACCAGGTCCTCTACGAGGGCGAAGTCTGTCATTCGCCGGCAACGATGACCGAGGATACGCTGGTGCTCACCTACTCGGGGCTATCGAAGAACTTTCTCGCTGCCGGATTCCGCTGCGGGTGGCTCGCGCTCAGCGGCAACAAGGGCTCAGCGCGGGATTTCATAGAAGGGCTCGACATGTTGGCCAACATGAGGCTCTGCAGCAATGTCCCCGCCCAGCTCGGCGTCCAGGCGGCGCTTGGCGCGGTCCTCGGCGGCTATGCTCATATCGATCGGCTGCTCGCCCCCGGCGGCCGACTCGACGACCAGCGAAATCTCGCTCACGAGATGATATCAAACATACCGGGAATGACGGCGGTCAAACCGCGTGGTGCGTTCTACTTGTTTCCACGCATCGACACCGAAAAGTTCGGCATTTCGAGCGACGTCCAGTTCGTCCTCGACTTTCTCAAGAAAGAGCACACCCTCGTCGTGCAAGGAACCGGATTCAATTGGCCGCACCAGGACCATTTTCGAATCGTCTTTCTGCCCGACATCGAGCAGCTGAAGTCGGCGTTCGAGGGCCTCGGACGCTTCCTCGCCGACTACCGCCAGTCCGTCTAGTCGGGCAGAATTCGCACCGCGCCCTTGTCCGCCGAGGCGGCGAGCAGACTGTAGGCACGAAGCGCGGTGGAGACCTCACGCTCGCGCACCGGTCGGTACGCGGCGGCGCCCTTGGCCTCTTCCTCGGCGTGACGCCGCTCGAGCTCTTGGGCCGAAATCCGCACATCCAAGCGCCGCTTCGGAATATCGATATCGACGGTGTCGCCGGTGCGGACAAGCCCGATCGCACCGCCGCCCGCCGCCTCCGGCGAGACATGCCCGATAGAAAGCCCGGAAGTTCCTCCGGAAAAGCGTCCATCGGTAATGAGCGCGCACTCCTTGCCGAGCCCCCGAGCCTTGAGATAGCTCGTGGGATAGAGCATTTCCTGCATTCCCGGCCCTCCCTTCGGACCCTCGAAGGCGATCACCACGACATCGCCGGAGACGACCTCGCCGGCAAGTATGGCCTCGCAGGCATCCTCCTGTGAGTGATAGACCCGCGCAGTCCCGCTGAAGGTAAGGATCGACTCATCCACACCGGCGGTCTTTACGATGCAGCCGTTCGCCGCGATATTTCCCTCCAGAACGGCAAGCCCTCCGTCGGCGGAATAGGCGTGCTCAACGCTCCGAATGCACCCGGCGCTCCGGTCGGTGTCGAGCGAGGCGAACGAGGTGCTTTGCGAGCCCATGACACGGTTTCCGAGGCGTTGCGCCGGCGCGCTGTGCGCGAGCTCGGCAGCCTCCGCCCCGCGGCTCTCCCGCATGATGTCGTAGCGCTCGATCGCCTCGCCAAGGCTCAACCCGTCGACGCGTGAAACACCGGTGTCGAGCAAACCGCCGCGCTCGAGCTCGCCCATGATGGAAAGAATCCCGCCGGCCCGGTTAACGTCCTCAACGTGATAGTGGGAGCTCGGAGCCACCTTGCAGAGACAAGGAGTATGGCGAGAGAGCCAATCGATGTCGTCCATGGTAAAGCGCACATCGGCCTCTCGGGCGATTGCCAACAGATGCAACACGGTATTGGTCGATCCGCCCATGGCAATATCGAGGCGCATCGCGTTCATGAATGCCTCTCGCGTGGCAATCGAGCGGGGAAGAACGGACTCGTCGTCGCGCTCGTAATAGGCCTCGGCCATCTCCACGATTCGCTCGGCGGCGGTGTCAAAGAGCTTGGTACGGTTGGTATGGGTGGCAACGATCGTTCCGTTTCCCGGCAGCGCCATGCCGAGGGCCTCGTTGAGACAATTCATCGAGTTTGCCGTAAACATGCCGGAACAGGAACCACAGGTGGGGCAGGCAGCCATTTCCACGTCGGTGATCTCCTCGTCGGAGACGTTCGGGTCCCCGGCCATGACCATCGCGTCGATCAGATCGTAGGCCTTGGATCCCAGTTTTCCTGCTTCCATCGGGCCCCCGGAGACGAAAATCGTGGGAATATTCAGACGCATCGCGGCGAGCAGCATCCCGGGGGTGATCTTGTCGCAGTTCGAGATACACACCAGCGCGTCCGCGCGGTGCGCGTTTACCATGTACTCGACACTGTCGGCAATGAGCTCGCGCGACGGCAAGGAGTAGAGCATGCCCCCGTGGCCCATGGCGATTCCATCGTCCACGGCTATGGAGTTGAACTCCGCGGCAAAGCATCCGTGAGCCTCTACCCGCTCTTTCACCTGCTGGCCAATCTCGTGGAGATGCACGTGGCCGGGCACGAACTGGGTAAAGGAGTTAGCTATGGCGACGATGGGCTTGCCCATTTGCTCTTGGGTCATACCGTTTGCGCGCCACAAGCTGCGCGCTCCGGCCATTCGCCGTCCCTGGGTGGTCGTGTTACTTCTCAACTCGCGCGGCATGGTCTACTCCTTGTTTCTTCAGCATCGTTTCATCAGAGAATAATGCCCGGTATAAAAATCGGTACGTATACCATTAGAAGCAGTACGATTATCAATCCGAGCAGGTACGGCACAATGGCCCGCGTAATGCGCTCTATGGAAAGACCGGTAATCGATGAGGCAACGTAGAGGTTAATGGCGACCGGAGGTGTGATCATTCCGATTGCGAGACCCACGACGATGACCAGCCCAAAGTGCACGAGGTCTATGCCAAGTTGGTTTACCAGCGGCAGGAACACCGGCGTCAGGATTATGAGCGCCGAGGCGGTTTCCACGAACACACCGGTAATGACAATGATGAGCGCTATGAGAAACATGATGACGTGTGGATTGCTCGACAGTGAAAGCACCGCGTTCGCCACGATGCGCGGGATGCTCCAATTCGCGAGGACCCAACTGAGCACGGACGATGTTGCGATAATGAACATGATGACCGACATCGTGATGATCGAGCGGATCATGATTCGGTAAATGTCCTTCAAACCGAGATCTCGGTACACGAAAACCGACACGAGCAGAGAGTAGTTCACCGCGATCACGGCTGCCTCAGAGGGGGTAAAGTAGCCGGAAAAGATGCCCCCGAGGATAATGACCGGCGTCAGAAGCCCCCAAAGCGCGTCGAAGAAGGTCTTTACGATGTTCTTGAGGCGGAACTCGGCGCCACGGGGATAGTTTCTCTTGACTGCCTGCCGTATTGCAATTCCGATGAGAATGAGCCCCATCGTTACGCCGGGGATGAACCCATTGAGAAACAACCTCGCGACCGATTGATCGGCGATGACCGCGTAGATGATCATCGGCACCGAAGGCGGCACCACAACCCCGATAGTGCCGCTTGCGGCTATGAGAGACGCGCTCGACGCCTCTTCGTAGCCCTTCCGCTTGAGCTCGGGCACCAGAGTCGTTCCAACCGCGGCCGTCGTTGCGGCGCCGGAGCCGGATATGGCGGCAAAAAACATCCCTGCCAGCACGGCGACGACCGACAGGCCCCCTTTGAGAAAGCCGAATATCGCGTCGGCGAACTCGACGAGCTTTTCCGACACTTTGCCTTTCGCAAGAATATCGCCGGCAAGAATGAAGAACGGGACGGCGATGAGCGCAAAGCTGTCGGTCCCGGCAAACATGCGCTGTGCCACGAGCATCAGACTCATGTTGCCGCTTATGAGCGCAATGACCGAGGACAAGCCGATGGTTACGGCGACCGGAACCCCGAGGAGCAAAAAGAACAAGAACGTGCCGAGCAGTAAGAGTCCCATTACGCGTTTTCCTCTGAACGCCCGATTTCGCCCACAAGTGCGTTAAGCGCGTGGATGATCATAACCAGAAGCGAGGCAGGCATGACACTGTAAACCAACGGCATCGGAAGGCGAAGAGAGGCGGAGACCTGACCTTGTCGCGACATATAATCGACGGCAAACTTGAAGGCCAGAGTAAAAAACACAAGCGCGGCAACGATTGCCAACAGTCTCAAAACCCTTCGAACGGCAACGGGGAATGACTCTCTAACAAACGTCACCGAAATGTGCATGCCCCGGCGGTAGGCGAGCGTTGCGCCGAGAAACGTCGACCACACGAGCATATAGCGGGATAACTCTTCGGACCATTCGAGAGCCGAAAAGAAGACGCGAAACACGATCTGTAATGTGGTGGCGACGATCATGATCACGAGGCATGCAAACGCAAGACGCTGCACGACCTCGTCCAGCCCTCGAGATACCCGTTCGAGAATATGCGCAAACATCGGTTCTCTCCGCACGTGCCATAGGCCGGGGCTCTTACACGGAGCCCGGCCCATGGTACAGGTTTTTACTACGGTTTCTACGTGTCGTGTTTACCGGTTACTGTCCCGCCGGCTCTTCTACTGGTCCAGTTGTTCTTGAATACGCGGCAAGTATTCCCCGAACTCTTCTCCGTAGTCGTCATACACCGACGCAACGGCTTCCTGGAACGCGGCAATGTCGGGGTCCTCTATGACCTCCATACCGTTTTCCTTGAGCTCGGCAAGCTGCTCTTCGGCCATATCTGCGTTCCACTGCCTCTCGTACTCGGCCGCCTCTTGAGCCGACTCTTCGAGGATCTCCTGCGCTTCGACGGGAAGTTGGTTCCACTTGTCGAGGCTCATAACGATGATCGCAGGAGCGTAGGTGTGCCTCGTCAGCGACAAGTACTGCTGCGGCTCGTAAAGCTTAAAAGAATGAATAACGTTTATGGGGTTTTCCTGACCGTCGATTGTTTGCTGCTGCATCGCGGTCAACGCCTCCGTCCACGCCATCGGAACGGCGTTGGCGCCGAGTGCCTGGAAGGTGTCGATGTAAACCGGGTTTTCCATCACACGGACCTTGAGGCCTTCCACATCCTCCGGAGTGTTTACCGGACGCTGTGAGTTGGTAAGATTTCGGAACCCTCGCTCGGCATACGCAAGACCTTTGAGATCCACCTCTTCGAGCTTGGTGAGCAGCTCCTGCCCGATCTCGCCGTCGAGGACGCGATAGGCATCTTCGGGCGTGGGAAAGAGAAAGGGAAGCTCGAACACCGCAATTTCTTCAACGAAGTTGGCCACCGGCCCGTTGGTAATGACGCCCATATCCACGGAGCCGATCTGCATGCCCTCGAGCAAGGTGCGTTCGTCACCGAGTTCTGCGTTTGGAAAGATTTCTACGGTTATCTTTTCATCGGTGCGCTCTTCAACGAGCTCTTTGAACTTTTCCGCGGCAATATGGAACCCGTCTTGCTCGTTCACGACATGCGCTAAACGGAAATTGATCGGGTCCATATCTTCGAGCGACATATCCTCGCCGGCCTCGCCCTGTCCTCCGGCAAACCCGATCGATGCGACCAACAAAAATGCGGCACCAACCGCTAAGAGACGTTTCACCATCGTCTTCCTCCACTACTCTTAATTTCACCGCATTAGAGCATGCGCCTGAGGTAATGTCAACGAATCCGGTTGTCTTTCGTCGCCTCCATTCAAGCAGGGGACGTTACCGCGTCTGTGCCGGTGCTTCCACGAGAGAAGCGTCCTTGCGCTCCATGTCGGTATGCCGCAAGCACGTCGCGCAGACGGGAGCCGACGCCAACGTCAGTGTTATGTGCTCGCCCGGGGAATGCCGGTGAGCAGCGTGATGCGCTGTTTTGCCGTCGCGAGGGCGCACGTGCACCTCGAGACGCGGCGGAGCGGGAATATCGTGGCGACTGGGAAGGGGCTCGACGAGGATCTCGTAGTAAGTTCCCCGAAACGTAACCTCGCGCACGATTCCGTCCGCCCGAAACGCAGATCCGTAGGGCCCCGGTATGACGTGCGCCCCTGCGGGCGCGACATCGGTCCCGTCCCGTTGCCCCGTCGAATTGCCGCTCGGTATCAAGGATTCGGGGCGCACGAGGAGCTCTCGTTCGTCGGAGTCCGCCGCATTTCCCGCAGCCACCGTCTTCAATCCGGTTCCATTCCGCACGTTCGTCACCGCTCCGAACGCCGTTTCATAGCCTCGCTCGGTCGAGTAGGCCGCAATGACGTTGACCGGTCCGAAAAACGAGGCGACATCGGCGCGAGCCGGCGTTTGGTAGACCTCCTTTGGGGTCCCCGACTGAAGCGTCATGCCGTCCTTTAGGAACACAATACGCCGTGCCAAGGCAAACGCCTCGTCTCGATCGTGTGTCACGATCAGCGCCGAGGTCTCGGTCTCCCGGAGGATCGCGCTCAACTCACGGGTAAAGCGTCGCTTCAACGTTGCGTCGAGATTGTTGAAGGGCTCGTCGAGCAGGAGTAACTCAGGTTTCGGCGCGAGCGCGCGAGCAATCGCCACACGCTGCATCTGGCCCCCGGAGAGCTCGTGCGGGTAGCGCGCTTCGAGCCCCGGTATGCCGGTCAATTCCATAACGCGCTCGACCTCAGCTTGCGCGGCCTGCTCTCCCGAGTGAGCCGAGCCGGCACCGCGAAACCGGCGGATCCATCGCACCGGCGCGGGGGTGCGCCCGGCCAACCCAAATGCAATGTTGTCGAAAACCGTTAGGTGCGGGAATAATGCCTGGTCCTGAAACACGACGCCCACCCCTCTCGTCTCCGGCGGGAGCACACGGGATGGGTCGGACACGAGGCGTCCGTCTATCTCTACCGAACCCTCGTCCGGAACTTCAAACCCTGCGATCAGTCGAAGCGCCGTGGTCTTGCCGGATCCGCTGTGCCCGACTATGGCCGAAATCTCCCCAGGGGCGAGGTCGAGCGAGAAATCTCGCAGCGCATAGCGGTGAGCCTTCGCATATCTCTTTCCGAGTGAAGTGGTCCGAAGCTTGGGGGCGAGATCGGTATACCTGAAATCCGTGTGGTGTTGTTCGTCTCTCATCGATTCCTCTGTAAATAGCCGAGCAGTGATCCGGCGCCGAGCATACCTCCAACGCCCACGAAGATGAGCAGAAGTGACGGGAGCGCAGCTTGTAACAACCGCTCTTCGGACGCCAAGTTGAATGCTCGCACCGCAAGCGTTTCAAAGTTGAATGGACGCAGGACAAGCGTCAGGGGCAGCTCTTTCGATACGTCTATGAACACCAGCATGAAGGCGGCCGCCATGCTCGAGCGGGCAAGGGGCAACTGCACCCGTAACAACGTCGACAGTTTTGCCCGACCGAGGGCACGTGAGGCGTGCTCCATACCCACGCCGATACCCGCAAAGCCCGCAACGAGGGGGCGGTAGGCTACCGCAAGGTAACGCACGAGGTACGCGTAGAGCAGCGCTGCGAAACTGCCGGTGAGGATACCGCGGGGGTCCGTTCCGGAAACCGCGGTCACAATCGGCTCGAGAAGTCTGTCGGAGAAACTGGTAACCACGAGAACGCCGACAGCGATAACGGCGCCGGGAACCGCGTAGCCGGAAACCGCTACCGAGATCAGCCCCCGCGTTGCCCCTCCGGCAGTCGAGCCCGGCCGGGTCACCCAGGAGAACCCGAAGGCCACCACCAATGCGAGAGCTGCGGCGGTGCCCGAGGCCGAGAGCGTACCAAGCGCGGGGCCCGGTAGCACGGCAAACGAAGAGGCGTCTACCACCCCGGTAAGGCTCCACCAATACAACAGCATCCCAACCGGCACACCGAATCCCACGGCAACGGGAAGCGCACACAACAGGGCGGCCGCCACGCCCCTCGTGCCGGCGAGACGGATGCGGTTCCCGCCCGTGCGCGCGACCGATGCCCCTTCGGCGTATCGGGCCCTGCGTCTCCCGAGCCGCTCAACGGCGGTGGCAACCACCAGGAGCAGGAGCAGGAGTGACGACAACTTGAGCGCCACGATCACGTTACCGGCGGCAAACCAGCTGCGAAAAATGCCGGTGGTCAACGTATCCACCCCAAGGTAGAACGGCGCTCCGTAGGCGGCTAGAGACTCCATCAGCACCAACAGCATTCCGGCGGCAATGGCCGGACGTGCCAAAGGCAGCGCCACCCGAGTAAACAAGCCTCGCCCGACACCGAGAGACCGAGCCGCCTCCAGCAGTCGCGCCGAGCGTCCGGCAAACGCCGCCCGCGCGGTGAGATATACGTAGGGATAGAGAACCATAGCCATCGTAAACACCAACCCCGCCCGCGAGGCGATCGGGAGTATGTGGAGACGGCCGGTGACCGAAATGCCGAGCACCTCGAGCAACGAGGAGAGGGGGCCGGCGTAACCGACGAATCCCGTATACGTGTAGGCGGCAATGTAGGTGGGCACCGCCAGCGGCAACACCAAAGCAAACTCCGCGATGCGACGCCCCGGGAACTCGTAGCGGGAGGTCAACCACGCACTGAGGGTTCCGACGAGCCCCGCCACGAGGGGAACACCGACTGCAACGGCCAGCGTGTTGCGCAGGTATGTTGGGAGGGTCGACCGCCACAGTTGCTGCCACACCCCTCCGGCGGGAATAAAGACCGATGCGACGACTACCGCAATGGGAAGAAGCAGTAGCGCCGCACCGAAAAATACCGCGAAGGGCCTATCTCCAGCCGACCTCGTCAAAAATCGCAATAGCTTCATCCGCATGGTCGCCTAGAAGACCCAAGTTTATGTCATCCGCCTTGAACTCGCCCCAATCGGCCACCACGCCCTGTGCGTCGACGTCCGGGTTTACCGGGTACTCGTAGTTTGCAGCCGCATAGCTGCGCTGTGCCGATTCGCCGGTGAGGAACTCCAAGAGTTGAGTGGCCGCCTCGGGATTGGAAGCGTGTTTGGTTACTCCGGCGCCGCTCACATTTACGTGTGCTCCACGCCCCTCCTGGTTCGGGAAAAACAGCTCCACCTCTTCGGCAACCTCTCGCTGCCGGGGATCGTCGGAGTTGTGCATGATACCCAGGTAGTAGGTGTTGACGATGGCAAGGTCGGCTACTCCCGCAGCCACAGCCCGAATCTGATCCCGGTCGTTTCCTTGGGGAGAACGGGCAAAATTGTCGACGATACCCTCCGCCCATTCGGTTGCCTCGTCACGACCGTGATGTGCAACCAGCGATGCGAGAAGGGATACGTTGTAAATATTTCCCGAAGACCGTACCGCTATGCGATCTTGCCACTTCGGACTGCTCAGATCCTCGTAGGTCGAAAGCTCACTGCGCTCGACGCGCTCGGGGTCGTATACGACAACGCGTGCGCGTTGAGTAAGTCCGAACCAGAAATTCTCCTCGTCTCGCAGGGCCTCGGGGACCTGCGTTTCGAGCCGTTGTGAGCTCACCGACTCCAGTAGACCGCGGTCGCGAGCCCGGTTGAGCCGCCCTGCATCGACGGTAACGAGGATGTCGGCGGGAGTATTCTCCCCCTCGCGCTCGAGGCGCTGTATGAGCTCATCCGCTCCCGCCTCTACCACGTTGACCTCTATACCGGTCTGGGAGGTGAACTCGTCGTAGAGCTCGCGGTCTACCTCGTAATGACGATGCGAGTAGACGTTGACACTGCCCGCCTCATCACCACTCGTGTCCCCGGAGTCATCGACATCTTCCGCAGATCCGGATGCGAACCCCAATGCCGCAACCGACACAAACACTATCGAAAGCACGACGCCACATATCGTGCGAATCATCCGTAGCCTCCTTGCGTAATGTTCATGCACAAACCTTACAGGATTACTCAGGTTTGCGCAAGTCCCCGCCTCCGAACTCGACTGCGTAGACGTAGAACATAACCGCCGTAAAGGCTATGACGAGCGGCCCATAGATGAGCCCCGGAAGGCCGAAAAACGAGAGGCCGCCGATTGTGGCTAAAAAGATATAGAACGGCGACATCGCTGCCCGCCCCTGCATGAGAAAGGGTCTGAGGTAGTTGTCGACTCCACCCACGAGCACGAATGCCCAAAGAGTGAAGAACACCGCCTGCCAGTATTGCCCCGAGATAACAAGGTAGGCGACGGCCGGCACGGAAACAAGCCCGGTCCCGACGATCGGTATCATGGATGAAAAGCCGAGCACCGTGCCCCATATCAGGCCCGGGATGCCCACGATTGCCAGGCCGACACCACCGAGAACGCCCTGAATCACGGCGATGACGAAGGTGCCGAACACCACCGCACGGGTCACATCGCGTATTCTCTCGAAAATTGCCTGCTTTTGCGCCGGTCTCATCGGAAGCACGTCTTTAAGTCCCTGAGCCATCCGCGCCCCGTCTCGCACCAGATAGAAAAGCAGAAACACCAATATGAAGAACTTGGAAACGACATCCGCGACGTCACCGAAAATCGCAACGCTGTTTCGCACGAAGTACTCGGTAGCCGCCTGAGCAAATCCGAGAAGCCGACTCTGAAGGTCGATGGCTTCGAGACTTACATTGGCTCCCTCGAGCATCTGCGACACATAGGCTTCGAGGGCACCGGCACCGGCTCCCCCGAGCAACGCCTCGAGCTCGCCCGCCCGCACCCAACCTACGAAATCGCGAGCAAAGCCGGCGGCCTGCAAAAACAAAACGAACAGGAAAAAGAACACCGGCACGATGATCACCAAACACACCGCAATAACGATCACAAACGCCGTCAGGTTTGCCCGACCTCCAAGGCGATTGTTGAGCCGGCGATAAAACGGGTGGGACAGCGAGGCAAGGAGAATTGCAAAGAGAATGGGATTAAAAAACGCGCGGAGCACGAAAAACGAAAGTATCAGCGCCCCGGCGAGCAAAACGAGTATGAACGGTCTGTGGAGGCTCTCGGCCTCGAACCTGCGCCGCGCCCGTTTCATACCGCGGAGTATAGAGGAACACCGCCGGTTGGAATAGGGGCACGACCCGGTCTACTATGACGGCGTGAAATACGAGCTACAAACCATCCCCGTGTGGGATGCCTACGAGCACGAGGCCGATTGTCCGCTGTGCTTTCTCCAAGATGCGCTCGAAACGGAGTATCAACGCTTTTTTCTCGGCAACGCGGTCATGGCGCCGGAGATGCGTGTGGAGGTAAACAAGATCGGCTTTTGCGCCGAGCATTTCGATTTGCTCTTTCGCGGAGCAAACCGTCTCGGTCTCGGGCTGATGACGCAAACGTATCTCGAAGCACGGTGTGAGCGTTTCCAAGCGGCGAGGCGAGCGCTCGAGCGGGCAGCGCGCGCGGAGAACGAGCGCACGCAGCAGCGCGGGAACTCCCTCCGGAGGCGCCGCGGAACACTCCGGGGCCTCTTGGGCCTCACGGCCCTGTCCCGCCACTTCAGCGGGCGCCGCGGCGGGGGCAGGGGCCGCGGCGGGCGTTTCGCTTCGCGGGTCAGCGAGCTTATCGAGGCATTACGGGGAGAACAAGAAACCTGCATGATTTGTCGACGCCTCGAGACCTCGATAGCAAACTATGCGTTCACCATCCTCACGCTCTACCGCTCGGAGCCCGAGTTCGTCGAGACCTTCCGCGCCTCACGGGGCTTTTGTCTTCCTCATCTTCGGACCATGCTCGAGGTGAGTACCGATGTACTCTCCGATCGCGACCTATCCGCATGGCTCACCGATCTCTTCGACATACACGATTCGAGCGTAGACGAGCTCTCCAAGCTTCTCGAGGAGATGACCCAACGCTACGACTATCGATCCACGGAGCCCGTCACCGAGGCGCTCAAGGCATCCGTTCCGCGGGCTATCGAAAAGCTCGTGGGCCGATTCCGGCGTTGACCGGAACCGAGGCACCCCGGGCAATCGCGAGGTACGCCGTGCAGACACCGGCAGAACGCCTCCGCCTTAGATCCGCCGGAAATTCGCTTGACAGGCAGGCCCTGAACAGCGAAGCTTCCGACGATTATTATGAGCGACACACCACACACCGCACCGGTTGAGGAGCTCAGCCGATTCGTCTTCGACGTTTTCCAGGCGCTCGGCGTGCCCGAGGAAGAGGCTTCGATTTGCCGCGATGTAATCATTGCCTCGGACCTGCGCGGGATCGATTCCCACGGGATCGGCCGGCTTGCCATGTATCATGACCGCATCCGAAACGGCGTACAAACGGCGACGACCTCGCTCGAGTTCGTCAAGGAAACCGAGACGACGGCCACCGTCGACGGACACCACGGTATGGGCCACGTCATCGGGTATCGCTCGATGCAGACCGCCATCGACAAAGCCAAAGCCTACGGGCTCGGCGCCGTCGCTGTTAAAAACTCGACGCATTACGGGTTTGCCGGGTACTACCCCCTCATGGCCATCGACGAGAATATGATCGGCCTGACCGTCACCAACGCACGCCCCGGGGTAGCCCCGACCTTCGGCGTGGAACCGATGCTCGGTACGAACCCACTGACATTCGGCGCCCCCACCGATTTACCCTACCCCTTCATCATCGATGCCGCCACCTCCATCACTCAGCGGGGAAAACTCGAGTACTACAGCCGCCGCGGCATGGAAACGCCGCCGGGGTTGGCCGTCGGCGAGGACGGCTCGGAGCGCACCGACACCGATCAGCTTCTCAAAGACCTCATAGCGGGAACCGCGGCCATGCTACCGCTCGGCGGCTCCGGCGAGGGCTACGGCGGACACAAAGGCTATGGCTACGGGACGATGGTGGAGATCCTCAGTGCCGGCCTCGCCGGCGGCGGATACCTGTGGGACCTCGCCGGGGTGGACGAAGCGGGAAATCTCCGTCCCTTTGGGCTCGGCCACTTCTTCCTTGCCATAGACATAGCTCACTTCATAGACCCGGCTCAGTTTCGTCGGATTTCTACGAGCATTCTCACGATGCTGCAGGCCTCAAAGAAGATGCCGGGCCACGAGCGTATATTCGTTGCCGGAGAAAAAGAATACGAAATCGAGCAACGTCGCCTTCGCGAGGGCATTCCGGTCAACGAAGCACTTCGCGCGACCCTCGAGCGGGTGCGCACCGAGCTCGGGCTGCCTGCATACCGCTTCTGAGCTCACCGCGAGCTGCGTCCGGGCCAACCGCGTCCGGTACATAACTTGATTGCACAACCTCCGTGTGATAGGCTTCCCCCGATGTTACGCTCGATAGTCATCTATGTGTTTGCCTGGCTCGTCATGACGGTATACGGGGGAGAGATTTGCCCCTTTCTCGAGTCATTGACCATCCTCGAATGGGGCTTCACATTGTTGATCGCGACCTCAATCGCTTATGTGGGGCGCACCCTTGCCGCGAATCACTGGGGAGTCGCGAAACACCCGTCGGACATCGAGAACTACAGCGGCATCAAACAATTCGTGATCGAGCTGACCCCGTTTCTCGCCGCCGGGCTCGCCATAGCCGTCTTCCACCGTGTGTACTACCGCTTTCCTTTCGTGGAAAGCGGCCTTGCCGCAGTTCTCTCCGGGATGACGCTCGTCGGCCTCTTTGCCGCAATGGACCTCACCCTCGAAGCCGAGCGGCGCGTCATAACCTCGCTCACCGCGGAGGGCAGAAGTCTCAAGCGCTCCGGGCGGTTCTTTCCGCTTACAAAAAAGTTTGCCGTGCTTGCCTCGGTGCTCATGCTTGCCATGATGACGGTGATCCTCATGGTGCTCAGCCACGACCTCACCTCCTCGGTGACGTTCGACGCAGATTTCGACTCCCAACAGGCACGCAACGTCATGCTACTCGAGCTCGCCTTCGTCATGGCGGTGTTCCTCATCATCGTGCTCGACCTGATACTCACCTACTCTCGAAACCTGCGCCTCCTATTCGAAAACGAAATATCGGTCCTCGAGGCGGTCGACAACGGCAACCTCGGCGACCAGGTGCACGTGTCGGTAGCCACCAACGACGAGTTCGGGATCATTGCGCATTACACCAACCGGATGATCGATAGTCTCAAGAAGCGTACGGATGAGCTTCAACGCACCCAGGACGTGACTATTCACTCCCTTGCTTCGCTCGCCGAAACCCGGGACAACGAGACCGGTTCCCACATCATCCGAACGCAGAGGTACGTATGCGTCATCGCCACCGCGCTGCAGGAGTCCTGGGGGCTGACCGAACAGGAAATCGATCTTCTCTATAAGTCGGCGCCCCTCCATGACATCGGCAAGGTCGGGGTTCCCGACGCAATACTGCTGAAACCGGGGCCTCTGACAGACGAGGAGTGGGTGGAGATGCGCCGCCACACGCAGTACGGCGCCCAGGCCCTCGACAAGGCGGAATCACGCCTCGGGGGCAGCTCGTTTTTGCAGCTGGCAAGAAAAATCGTAGAGACGCACCACGAGCGGTGGGACGGCACGGGCTACCCCGGGGGCCTTTCCGGGAGCGACATTCCGTGGGCCGGCCGGATCATGGCCATCGCGGACGTCTACGATGCGCTCATATCGAAACGGACCTACAAAGCGGCCTTTTCACACACAAAGGCCAAAGAGATTATCGTGGGTTCCCGCGGTTCGCACTTCGACCCCGAGGTCGTCGACGCCTTTGCAGCTCATGAGAACGACTTCGCCGAAATAGCGGCGCTCATAACCGAAGAGGCATCCGGACAAGAAACCAGAGAAGCACACCCCGCCTCCAGCCGCTAAGCGCCGTCCCGCCGCTTTTGTGCCGCGCGTTTCAAAAGGGCGATGTGTTTTGCCGGGTATACTCCGGTGGGACACACTGCGCTGCACCTGAGGTGTCGGTCGCACGGCCACACGCCGCGGTCTACATCGATCCGGCTCAGTAACTCGTCACGGCGTTCGGGGTGTTTCTGCAGCTCGCGGTTATAGGCGGACAGTGCGGCCGGCCCCATCCAGTCGATCGTGATGGGACACGCCGAGACGCAGAGGCCGCACTCGATGCAGTTTTCGAAGCGCTCGAAGGTTTCGATTTCCTCGGGAACGCGGGCGTCTCGGTTGAACTCACTATCTCTGCGGTAGTCCGCCCCCGTGGGAAAGTCTTTGAAAAGCCCCGTGGGGTCCACGGCGAGATCCCCCACGTGGTCAAACATCGGCAGCGGGTATATCGTAACCGTCTCGCTTTCGAGCGCACGCACATTGGTGGTGCAGGCAAGGCGTTTTTCGCCGTTTATGACCATCCCGCAGGTACCGCATGAGCCGTGATGGCACGAATGGCGATACATAAGGGTGGCGTCGAGCCGCGTGCGTATGTACTCGAGCCCGTCGAGCACCGTGGTATATGCATCGCAGGGAACCTCGAACGAATCCATTCGGTCTTCTTGGCGTTGAGGCCGAGAAACCGTGAAGGTAACTGAGTCGTTGTTGTTGGTCATAGGCATATGTATATCCTTGCGCGTGCTTAGGAAAGCGCCGGGTTGAAGTAGGCCCGGTGTGGCAATAGCTCGGTCTCGGCGGTGCCGCAGGGGATGTCGTCGCCGAGGATACGGCCGAGACGGTCGACGGTTTTCTCCGCCATGGCCCGCAGAACGGTCGCCTTCCCCCCGACGACGCTCATAAAGCCGGCAACCCCGTCGTCGGCCTCATGGTCGAGACAGTTGAAATCCCGGCTCAAACCCCGTCCGTCTCCGCCGTCGGCGCGCCCGGCAAGGGGGCGAACCGCCGACCACGCTGCGTGGAACGGGGCCTCGGCAAAGGCCGGTATCATTTCCGCGGCTCGCTCGGTGAGAAAATGGATGTCCTCGTGCCGCGCGAGAATACTGTCGGGATCGTCGGTTTTCCACTGCGTCGAGCCGATGATCGACTGCTTTCGCTGGGGAACGATAATGTCCCCGTCGTCGGCCGGCCGGAGCCGGCTCACGACCATGTTGTTGAGCCGCTTGTTCACCGCAACCATACTGCCGGGCGCCGGCGTGACGGGCAAGTCGATGCCTACCATCGCGCAGACCCGGCCGGCCCACGCACCGGTTGCGTTGATAACGAAGTCTGCATCGATATCGTATTCGCGCTGCCTCGCGTGCTCGACCACCCGTGCACCGGTGACGCGTCCGCCGGAGCTGTGGAGCCCGACAACCTCGGTGAAGTTCTTGATTACCGCCCCCGATGCCTTGGCCGTGGCAAAGAAATGCAGCGGCAGCCGCCACGCGTCGAGGGTTCCGTCGGGCACTTGTACCGCCCGGGTAATGCCCGCCGCGAGAAGCGGCTCCATCTCCCGCGCTTCGCCCACCGGGATATCGCGAGCGGGAATCGTTGCCTCGTTGCAGGCCTCGATGAAGGTGTCTCCGAAGGCGGCCTCTTCGGCGTTTGTCGCTACAAAGAGGCCGTAGTTCATCTCCAGCGACTGAGGCGCAATCCGTTGCAGGATGCGCACCTCGTCCATACACTCACGCGCGATCTCTCGGTCTCCGACCGCATAGCGGGCGCCGGAATGCAGCTGTCCGTGATGCCGGCCGGTCGTGCCGGCGGTGAGCTCGCCACGCTCGACGAGTGTTGCGTGATAGCCTCGTTGAGTCAGATCGTGGATGATTGCGGCTCCGGTGCCGCCACCGCCGATCACTAACACATGTTCGCCTGCCATGAGCCGTTATCCTTATTCGTATCCGTATCCGTATCGTTCTCAGCGGAGCCCTTCTGTCGGGGATTGCCGAAATGGTGATCCGGCGTACTCGACCTAAAGCGCTTCCGTATGTACCTTAGTGATACTGACAGAGATCAACGCCCGGCGGCAAGGGGGATATGCGCATGACCGATAAAGACGCGCGGGGACGCATTCCCGCACTCACAGACGCCATTTTGGACAAGCTCGAGGCCTGCGAGTCGGTAGACCACGTATGCACCTGTCCACTTCCCCACCGTGAGACAGTGGGACGACTCCTCACCCTTCTCGAGCGAACACTGTTCCCCGGCTATTTCAGCCGCAAGGCCGCAGACAAGCCGAACTTACGCTTCCATCTCGGAGAGACGGCAAACGAGGCCTACGACCTCCTGAAAGGCGAGATTTCCAAGTGTCTCATCCATGACCGCCGCGACACCGACGAAGAGCCGGACATCGAACAGGCCGAAGCCGAAGCAGCGGAGCACGCGCTGAGCCTTCTCGAAAACATCCCCCGTCTCATCGGGCTTCTCGACGGTGACGTGCGCGCGGCGTATCTCGGTGACCCGGCGGCACGCGGCAACGACGAAATCATTATCGGCTATCCCGGATTCCAGACCGTGCTCACCTACCGCATTGCCCATCATTTACACTCTCGCGACGTCCCGCTCTTGCCCAGGATGATGACGGAGTACGCCCACAGCGCGACCGGCATCGACATTCATCCCGGAGCCCGCATCGGCCGCAACTTCTTTATCGATCACGGTACGGGCGTTGTTATCGGCGAGACGACCGAGATCGGAGACAACGTGAAGCTGTATCAGGGCGTTACCCTCGGTGCGCTCTCGTTTCCCACCGACGAGGAGGGAAACCTCCACCGCGGGTTCAAGCGCCATCCGACCATAGAGGACAATGTCGTCATCTACTCGAATGCCTCCATCCTCGGGCCCGTGACAATCGGAGAAGGCTCGGCGATCGGCGGGAACGTGTTCCTCACACACGACGTCGAGCCGGGCAGCAAGGTAACCATCGAGAAACCCGAGAATCGGATCCGGCAGCGTGCCTCGAGCTGACCGGATCACGAAGTGGGGAACACCCCGGTGGACAGATAGCGGTCGCCGCGGTCGCAGACGATGGCCACAACGAGGGCGTTGTCGAGCTCTTTTGCAAGACTGACCGCCGAGAAAACCGAGCCCCCCGAAGAGATGCCGGCAAAGATGCCCTCCTCTCGCGCAAGGCGTCGTGCCGTCTCTTCGGCCTGTTGCTGCGTGACGCGCATAATGCGGTCGATGCGCTGCGGCTCGTAGATTGCGGGCTGATACTCTTGGGGCCACGCCCGGCTTCCCGGGATCTTTGCGCCCTCGCCGGGCTGAACACCCACAATTTGAATGTCCGGGTTCCGCTCTTTGAGATACCGCCCCGTTCCCATGATCGTGCCCGTGGTTCCCATGGAGGCAACAAAGTGCGTTACCGCGCCCTCGGTGTCCCGCCAGATCTCGGGGCCGGTGCCGCGATAGTGAGCCTCGGGATTATCGGCGTTTCCAAACTGGTTGAGAATGCGCCCCGTACCGTCGTTTTCGAGCTCTCGCGCGGTATCGATGGCGCCCTCCATACCGCGGTCCTTCGGGGTCGGAATGAGCTTCGCGCCGTAGGCCGCCATGAGCGCCTTGCGCTCCTCGGAGGCGCTCTCGGGCATGATGAGCACCATGTGGTAGCCCCGAATTGCCGCGACCATTGCAAGGGCAATACCGGTGTTGCCGCTCGTAGCCTCGATGAGCGTGTCCCCCGGCGAAATATCTCCGCGACGCTCGGCCTCGGCAATCATACCGTAGGCGGGTCGGTCTTTTACCGAGCCTGCCGGGTTGTTGCCCTCGAGCTTTGCAAGCACCGTGCTCGTGCCGGTATCTTGTCGCTGCAGGCGCACGAGCGGCGTATTGCCGATCATATCCTCTATCGTTTTGTACTTCATTGAAACAACTCCAGTATAGACACGGTCGCCCGAGCCGCCGTCTGTCTTCCATTATGCAGACATTATGCAAAACCATATCGCCGTGGTCAAACTTTGCGCTTGCAGCTACGCTCGAACGGGTATACACTTTTTTTAATATAAAGTGTGAGGTATCTATGTACAGCGACATCCCCTACAAAAAAATCGAGGGCCGGCGAGGTCATGACTCGGTGTACGTGTACGGACTCTCCTTTTGCGACCACTGCAAGGCGGCAATCGAGTTTCTCAAAGAAGAGGGCTTTAGCTTTCACTATGTGTATCTCGATCGAATACGCGGTGAATACCGCCGGCGCGTTACCGCCGATCTCGAAGCTATCTGGAAACAGAAACTCATCTACCCGATCCTCGAGGTAGGTGGAGAGTTCACCTTCGGATTCGACGAAGAGTCCTGGCGTTCCACCATTGGCTCAGCCGAGCACTCCCCCAGCTCGTAAAATCGGCCCAAAAATTTCTGGACAAATCCGCATTCCCCGTATAAAATCCTAGTTATATAGAAATCCATATATAGATAAGTGTTTGCCGTATTCCCCGGTCGATACATGCGGAACGCGTTGACGGTTCTGGTGATTCACCGAGGAGGTGCGCCGGCAGACCCAAAGAGGTGTTTGTGAAGTCTCTCAAAGGCAAGCTTCTTCTGTTCGTACTCTTGCTACTCGTGTGGACGGCTCTTGCGTATCCGCTCGATCAACAGGAGCTCGCGGTTGCCGCGGTCGTTGCCCTCATCGTGCTGCTGTTGCCGCTCCGCTCGGCCGCCATATTCTCGGAGATCCGCACCTCGCCGAAAGCCATCGCCTACGGTATTGCCTACCTCTTCGTGTTTTCCGCAGAACTTTTCAAGGCAAACCTCGACGTGGCCTTCCGCGTGCTTGCGCCGGAGCTCCCGATTCGCCCCGGCATCGTGCGCGTGAAGACACGCCTCCATACGGAATTGGGGCGCACGCTTTTGGCAAACTCTATCACCCTGACGCCGGGCACCATCACGGTGGACACCGACGGCGAATACTTCTACGTGCATTGGATCAACGTAGCAAGTGAAGACATCGAAGAGGCTACGAACCGGATCGTCGCCAAGTTCGAACGCTATTTGGAGGTCGTCTGTGGCTGATCTTCTTTTCTGGATTGCCGGAGGCATCGCTGCGATTGCCGCCGTTTTGTCCTTTTATCGCGTCATCGCCGGGCCGAGCGCGGCGGATCGTGCGGTGGGTCTCGACGGCATGACGATCATCGCCATCTCCTTTATCGCGTTTCTCGCGGTCGTGAGTGGGCGTGTCATCTACGTCGACGTGGCACTGGTATACGGGCTGGTCAGTTTTCTCGGCGTGATTGCCGTGGCACGCTATCTCGAGAGGGGGCTCTAATGAATATTGCCGCACTAATCGGCGGGGTCGTTAGCATCGCCGGAGCCGTTTTTCTGCTACTCGCGGCTCTCGGACTCGTTCGCATGCCCGACATCTACAACCGGATGCAGGCCGGCACCAAAGCAACCACGCTCGGCAGCATCCTGTTTCTTATCGGCGTCGCTATTGCAAACCCCGGATGGAGTCCTCGGATCGCCTTGCTCATTCTGTTCGTCGTGTTTACGAATCCGATTTCCTCGCACGCGCTTATACGCGCAGCGCATTTTTCGGGTATCCCCCCGGCACAGAAAACGGTCAAGGACGACTTGGCCGACCGTCCAGCCGCAGGAGGCCCCTCATGACAACGGCACTTATCGTAGTCCTCGGCGTGGTCATGCTCGTCGCCGCGGTGTTCGCCGTGCTGCACCAACAGTTGGTAAGCGCGGTGATCGCAGCCGGCGTTGTCAGCCTATCGGCGAGCGTAGTGTATGTCCTTTTGGCGGCACCGGATGTAGCAATGACTGAGGCTGCAATCGGGTCGGCGCTTACCACGGTGGTGTTCCTCTACGCGCTCAGCCGAATCCGCGGCGCCAAGGGAGGCTCGGATGGTAGCTAGGATCTTCGCAATACTCGCCATAGCAGGCTTTGCGCTCATTGCACTCCCGCTGGTGACGGAGCTTCCCCCCATGGAAGAGCTCACCTCCCTTGCACGAACCTACGTCGAACGCACGCCCGATGAGCTCGGCGCGGCAAATGTCGTAACGGCCGTCATCGTGACCTACCGCGGGCTCGATACCCTCGGCGAGGTCAGCGTGCTCTTCATCGCCACTGCCGGGGTCGGTTTTCTGCTGAGACGCCAAGGTCCGGCCGTGCGCTCAGGCGGCGACGGGGTTCCGGCTGAGCCGGAGAATGGCCCAGGCCAGGCTCCGTCGGAGATTCTTGCAACCGGGGCACGGTTTTTGATGCCGGTCGTCTTGCTTTTCGGCGTCTACATTTTCACGCACGGCCATCTCACGCCGGGCGGCGGGTTCCAAGGCGGCGTTATCGTAGCCTCCGCCATGCTCCTCTATTTTCTCTCGACACCCGGCGGCCGTGTGGGGCACACGGCGCTCACCCTTGTCGAGTCCCTATCCGGCGCCTCCTACGTATTCCTGGGCGTCTTAGGGCTCGTGCTCGCCGCGGGCTTTCTCGACAACCGGCTCATGCCCCTCGGCGAATTCGGGCGACTGTTTAGTGCCGGCGCAATTCCCGTCATCTACTCGCTCGTCGGCCTCAAAGTTGGAGCCGAGCTGTCCGGCATTCTCGATCACCTCCGCTCGCGCGAAGGAGACCACGCATGACACTGGTAACCGTCATCGGACTGCTTCTGGTAGGCGTCGGCCTGTGGGCCATGCTTACGCAGAGGAACCTCTTCAAGATCATCATCGGCTTTTCGATTATCGACACCGGCATCCACCTGGTCATCGTCTCGGTGGGTTACATCCGCGGGCGTACCGCGCCCATCCTCGATGAGGCGGTCGGTCGCGCTGAGGCAGGGCAGAGCGTGGTCGACCCCCTCCCGTCGGCTCTGGTTCTCACTGCAATCGTCATTGGGCTGGCGGTTACCGCGCTCATGCTCACCTATGTGGTGCAGCTTCACAGACGGCGCGGCTCACTCCTCATCGACGACTACAAGGAGCTCAAATGGTAAGCCCGATTTACCTCATCGCGGTTGCACTAATCGTAGCCTTTTTACTCGGACTTGCGGATCGCGTGAACCGCCGCCTTTCACTCTCCCTTACCTTCGCCACACTTCTGTGGATGGTGGGTCTCGCCGGCGGGTGGCTTCTTGCCCTGCTCGGCGGCTCGGCTACCACCGAGGTACTCACCGCCGGTTTCGCCCCTCCGGTCTCGATAAATCTCCGCATGGGCACGCTCGAAGCCGCGTTGACGTTTCTCATCAACCTTGCCTTTCTCGGCTCGGCCGTGGTTCTCTTTCGCCGACTGCGGACTGAGGGTGTGGGGGCGCAGGTTCTGCTGATCATGATGGCGATGGGATCGAACGGCATCGTGCTGACCCGAGACCTGTTCAGCCTGTTCGTCTTCCTCGAAATTGCCGCCATCGCCGCCTACGGAATACTGGCGCTCGAAGACGACGAGCACAGTCTCGCCGCCGGATTCAAGTACGTTATCGCCGGAGGCATCTCCTCGGCGCTGCTTCTGCTCGGCACGATCTTCCTCTACCGAATTACCGGAACCCTCAATATCGACGGCATGATTGCCTGGTCCGCCGAAAATCCGGCGGGGCTTGCGGCGGGTGCCGGACTCTCGGCCTTGTTCCTCGTGGTCACGGCGCTGCTCATCGAGCTCAAGCCCTTTCCGGCGAACGGCTGGGCGCTCGATGTCTATCAGACGGCAGATCCGGCGATCTCGGCGGTCATTTCGGTCGGCACGTCGACGGCAATGGTGGCCGCACTCCTAAAGCTCGTCCCGCTGTTCCCGGACTCGATACGTCTCGTTCTCTTCGGCGCCGGGGTGGTGTCGTTCGCTGCGTCCAACCTCGTCGGTCTTCGCCAGCCGGACGCGCGACGCATGCTCGGGTATTCCTCGGTTGCCCAGGTAGGCTTGATCGTCGCCGTCGTTTCCGGGGGCCGCTTGGTCGCAGGGCTCTCCGAGGGAATCGTCCTTCTCATAGCCGGGGGACTCCTTCTCAACCACTTTCTCGCCAAGGGCGGGTTGTTTTGGCTGGTCGGCGCCCTCGGCATTCGCGATATTGCCTCGGCGCGGGGTCGGCTGCGCGGCTCCTCCGTGTGGGCTCTCCTCTTCGGCGTGTTGATCGTGGCGCTTGCGGGACTGCCGCCCTTCCCGGGCTTCTGGGCAAAGTGGCAGCTGGTCGTTTCTCTCAGCGGCGAGGCCGGCTTCCTGTGGATCGCCGTCGTTCTCGCGGGCTCGCTCTTCGAGGCGACCTACCTGTTTCGCTTCCTCGGCGTGCTGACCGCCGCCGCTGAGCCGGCCCCCGGAACCCGCGCCGCATCCCCCGGCCTCACCGCCGGAGCTCCCGCCACGATCTTTGCCGCCGCCGCTGTGGCCTCGGGGATTGTCGTCGCCTGGCTCTTCGGGTTTCGAGACGTCTTGGCCCTCCTGCCGATCGCAGGCGCCCTCGTCATCTTCCTCATCGACGGTCTTCCCGCGCCGACCAAAGCCGTGGTCTCCGTCGCGGCGCTCATCGCATACGCCTACCTGATTGTACCCGCCCTGTCCGGGCTCACCATGGTCTTTGCCGTCATCCTTGCCGCAGGCCCGCCTCTGCTGCTTCTGGCGGCACTTCACCGGCGCGGGGCACATGCCGGCGCCTTTCCGCTGTTCGTGCTCTTCGGAATGTCGATGGCCTCGCTTCTCGTAGCACGGAGCGCGCTCGGCTTTCTCGTGGGCTTCGAGCTCATGACGCTGAGCTCTTATTTTCTTCTGCTGCGCGGCCGGCACGCGGAAAAACCGGCACATCGCTATCTCGTCTTTTCCCTCGGCGGCGCCTTCGTTCTCATGACGGGCCTTGCCATCCTCGTATCCTCGGGAGGCGGGTTCGGCGCGCCGGGCGACATGGTTGAGGCACCGCTCCTTGCCCGCCTGGCAGGCGACGGCTTGTCTCGGCTGTCTGAGAGCGTTGCCGGGGGCGCCGGTCTTGCCTTGGGCGGAAGCGCCACAGGAGCGCTGGCGGTCACCGGTTCCGCCGGCGGGGCGGCCACGGGCGGGACGGCAGG
>JAWLED010000110.1:0-1983 GCA_041686235.1 Spirochaetia bacterium
TGCTCCTCGCACCGGGCACATTGGCTCCGTCCGGTACACTTTTTGTGCCGTAGCTTCCGGCTTCGCCTCCGGTAGCACTTCCCGAAACCCAGGTCCACGCAGTGCCGTCAAAACGCCACAGATCGTTGAGAACCCTCTCCGATCCTCCGCTGTCGTAGCCTTCGCCGCCGAACAGCCACAGATCCCCGCCGTCGTCCCTCCAGGAGACCGCACCGTCTCTCGCCCCGGGCCTATTGCTTGGATTAGCCGTTCCCTTGGCGCCGTAGGAGCCGGAAAGGTTTGCGATCGTGTTGCCCGACATCCAGGTCCATTCTGATGAGCCGGGGGTATCTTCGTCACTGGACGCATCTTTCGAGCCCGTCGGGTTGTCGCACCCGGCAAACACGACGAGCCCTGCTACCAGTACCAGCGTCAGCCGATAATTTGCTTTTCCCATTAACCTACCTCCCTCATCCGTGGCGGATTCCGGTACTTAGCGAACCTTTAACCCGACTCTTTGAGTCAAGTATACTACAGGCAGACCGAGTCGCGCAGCAATTTCCGGTAAATACTGTTGAAGGCGGGCCGAAAAACGCCTGCGTCTCGTGCAACCAGGACCCGGGCATCCAAAACACCGGCGTCGTGAAGCCCGGTGGCGGCACGAGGAACAAAGAACGGTTAGGCCCGGCGTGCGTTCAAACACTTGACAACTTTGCCACTGTCCGGTAATTTTTGGACTCGCAATTAGCGCAATCCCCTGTAGCTCAGCCGGTAGAGCGAGTGACTGTTAATCACTATGTCGTTGGTTCGAGTCCAACCGGGGGAGCTTTCGTGCGACACGCACCTCACTCGGTGTTCCCTGCGCCAAGCGCCGGTGTTAATGCCGCGCCGGCCGCCATGAGCGCGCCCACGCCGATGAAACCGAGGCCGAATGCATCGGCCTCGGCCAGTCTTCCCAAGATGCTCGGAAGCGCCCCGGCGCCGAAGAGATACGCCACCGGAATTACAACTGAGACGGAAAGATTTCGATGCTCAGGCGACCCAACGCCGGCAAGCGCCGATAAGCCCGCCGGAAAGAACGCCGAGATGAGCATCGGCTGTAGGTAGACCGCCGCTATGAGAAGTGCTCCGTCGGCCCAGCCGAGCAGCGCGGTCACAGCCCCGGAGGCAACGGCCACCGCGGCGATAACACGACGCACGCCGAAGACATCGGACAGCCACCCCGCGGCAAAAACCATCACCAAAGACGTCAAACGCGAGGTACTGACCAACGTGTTTACGAGCGACTGCCCCATCCCGCGCTCCACCACCAGATAGGTGGGAAGCATCGAATATACTCCGAGCTCCAATCCGATCGCCATCACGAAAAAGAACGAGATGACCCAGAACCTGCGGTGCCTCGTTACCTCGCGAAGGGCGCTCCAACGGGGCGGGGCGCCGTGAAACCGGCCCCCGGCTCCGTAGCGGGCAAACACCACCGCCGCGCAGAGCGCGACAAGACCAAGGGCAGCATACATGGCCCGCCACGTGCTGAATCGAAGCGCAAGCTCGGCCACGAGGGGGCCGGCGGAGAGTCCGAGAATGGGGCCGAGCTCGTGCAAGGCGAGCGCCCTTCCCCACTGCCGGGTATGGGCCACCTCGGTCAGCGTGGCGATGCCCGAAGGGAGATAGAGACCGGCCCCGGCCCCGATGAAAAACAGAGCCACGCGAAACCACAGAAGCGAGTAACTCACAGACAGCGCCAACAGGCCCATGCCGACCAGCGCTACCGACAGTGCGACCGTCCGATGATGATTGGCCCACCGGGAGACGAACCCCGAGAAGAGCATGGTGATCATGAGGCCGGCTGAAATGAACAGAAAAAACGATCCGGCTTCGGCATGGGAGATTCCGAGGTCCTCTTCGATCGGCAACAGCAGCGGAGCCAGAACGGAGCGGGCGAGAAAGGTCAGAAAAAACACGCCCACGAGGAGCAACGTAGAGGCGACCGGAAAGGAGTCGGGG
>JAWLED010000110.1:2083-4225 GCA_041686235.1 Spirochaetia bacterium
CGGGGCCGCCGCGGGAGTCGGGGGCGGGGCCGGTCCCGGGGGCGCCGCCGTTTGTGTGTTTGCGGCCGTTTGACTCACCGCTCATGAGGACGACACCTTCCGGATGCGATACACGTGGCGATGCTTTGCTCTTCGGGAAAAATCCGGGGGCAGGGTCTTTTCGGAAATGTCGGTTATTTCAGCTCCAGCTGTTTCGCCTAACTCCGCCGAAAGCTCGTCCGAGAGGGTGAACGATCGGGCGTTTGCCGAAAAGATGATCTCCCCGCTCGGGGCAAGACATGAAAGCGCGCCACGAATGAGCTCGGGATGGTCGCGCTGCACGTCGAAATCGCTTCGATATCCTTTACTGTTGGAGAACGTGGGTGGATCGATAAAGATGAGGTCGTACTGCTTCGTCGCCTCGCGCAATACGTCACGCGAGTCTGCACGGAGAAAACGGTGGGCCTCCAACGAGAAGCCGTTGTGAGCAAAGTTGCGCGTTCCCCATTCGAGGTAGGTGTTTGAGGTATCCACCGAAAGCGTTTCTTGTGCGCCGCCGGCCGCGGCGTACACGCTCGCGGTGCAGGTATACGCGAAGAGGTTGAGGAAGCGCCGGTTCTTGGCGGCACGGCGAATATCTCGGCGCAGGTGGCGGTGGTCGAGGAACAGGCCGGTGTCGAGATAATCGGTGTAGTTCACCTCAAACCACAAACCATCTTCCTCTACGATCGCACTCTCCGAGAGCCCGGAGGCCGCGCGCGCATACTGATCACTTCCGCTTCGTCGCCGACGCTCTTTGAGGTACACGGCATCCGAGGACAGCTCGAAAAACGCGCGCACCGCGGTTACGAGCTCACTGAGCCGCTGCTCGGCGGCTTGGGCGTCGACCGTTGCCGGCGGGCGGTATTCTTGAATGACCGCGGCAACGTGGCCCCGACGGTCGGTGTAGATGTCGACGGCCGCCGCATACTGGGGTATGTCCGCATCGTATATGCGATAGCATCCTATGCTCTCTCGCTCGAGATACTTTTTGAGCGTCCGACGGTTCTTTTTCAGTCGATTCATCAGCATCTCGTGTCCCTGAGTCTGGTCGGGACGAGAGGCCGTCTCACGCGAGAGTCGCGAGCCCGTTTCGGAGTCCATCCCCGAATCGGGGGGCGCGCCCGCCGCCGTGCCGTGCTGGGGCGGTCGATAGGTATTGGAGGCTTCCAGGGGAATGAGAGCGAGCACGATCTTCAGATTCCCGTTGTAGAGCGTGTTCACCCGCTCGGCCCTCAGCCCCAGCCGCTGCGCCTGTTCCTTCGACTCTGCGAGAACCGCGGCACGAAAGCCGCGAAAGTGCTGTGAAAGCCGATGCCCGAGGCGCTCGTAGAGCTCCGCGTCGGAGCCGGTTGATTCCCCGGTCATCCGTCGCCCATAGGGAGGATTCGTAACAATGAAATACGGCATATCAGCCGATGAATCGTAGTCCTTGTTGAGCTCCCCGAGGATCGCACCTCGCGAGAGCCGCAGAAAGTCACTTTGCGACACCTGCAGTATGCCGTCCACGCCCGCAGCCGCGGCGTTTCGGCGGGTCGCGGAAACCGCTTTGGGGTCGATGTCGGATGCCCGGATACGCCCACCGGCAGCACCCCACCGTTCTTCAGCAAAGCTCCGGCGCCGACGCGCCTCGCTCTGCAGTCGCAAAAGCAGCTGCGAATCGTGGAAGGCAAGCGCCTCGAAGGCAAACCGCGGGCGAAGCATTCCCGGGGCGGTGTCGGTTGCCATGAGGGCCGCCTCGATCGCAAGGGTGCCTGAACCGCACATCGGGTCGGCGAGAAACGGCAGGGGGGCGTCGCCGGCGCTCCAGCGGTCGACGGCGTCGGGCCATCCCGCGCGAATCAGCACCGCGGCGGCCGTGTTTTCGCGAAGCGGCGCCTCGGTACTCTGCTCCCTGTAGCCCCGCCTGTGGAGGCTTTCTCCACACAGGTCGAGGTACACGCTCGCCTTACGCTTCGTCACATGAACGTAGATTCCCACGTCCGCCTGTTTCGGATCGACCGACGGACGCTCTCCAACCACAGCCCGGAACCGGTCGGCGACCGCGTCCTTTACCACGAGTGATGCGAGATTGGAGTGGCGAAACGCGTGGTGGGCACTGTGTGCGGATACGGAAAACGTCTG
>JAWLED010000110.1:4325-7383 GCA_041686235.1 Spirochaetia bacterium
GCGGCCCGGCCGGCGGCGCGGGCTTCACCAGCGCCGGGGTTTCGTCGCATACTGCGCGTGCATATGGGCTATCAACTTGCATCATTCGACCTGCTCACCCCCGAAGCCGCGCTCCAAGCCGTTGAATCCGCATATGGGTTGAGTCTCGACGGCACCGTCAGCGCCTATCCGAGTTACGTAAACCGCGTATATGGAGTGCGCACCGACGACGGAGCGGATTACGTGGTAAAGTTCTATCGGCCGGGTCGCTGGAGCCAAGAGGCCGTCATCGAAGAACATACGTTTCTCGGGGACTGTGCGAACGCCGAAATACCGGTCGTCGAGCCGATTGCGGATGCCGACGGGGACACGCTCGCATCACTCGAGGTTTCCGATGAGTCGAACAGCGATGAGTTCCATTTTGCGCTTTTTCCCAAACGCGGCGGCAGAAACTTCGACGCCGAAACCGACGAGCAGTGGTTTCGCCTCGGGAGCATCGTTGCGCGATGTCACCTGGCCGCGCAAACGCGCGAGGCGCACCACCGCCCGATCTGTACCCCGACCGAGTGGACGGCTCCGTTTGTACGCGAGCTTCTCGAGGAGGGCGTCGTACATCCCGAGCTCGCGCAGGAGTTGCAGGCGCTTGCCGATGAGCTCCTCCCGCTGATAGCCCCGTATTTTCGCGCGGCGCCCTTTCACCGCATTCACGGCGACTGCCACCGCGGGAATCTACTCGACCGACCCGGCGAAGGGCTCTTGATGATCGACTTCGACGACATGATGGTTGGTCCGGCCGTACAGGACATTTGGTTACTATTGCCCGGCCATGCCGCCGATTGTCGCAGAGAGCTCACGATGCTCCTCGAGGGCTACGATACATTTCTTGAATTTCCGCGAAAAAGCTTGGCGCTCATTGAGCCGCTGCGCTTTATGCGCATGATTCATTTTCTCGCATGGCGGGCGCGGCAGCGACATGACTACTGGTTTCTGAGAGAGTTTCCGGACTGGGGGACAAAACAGTTCTGGATCCGCGAGATGGAAGACCTCAAAATGCAGGCGGACATCGTGCGGGAGCAACTGCGAGGGGACGAAGGGTCGCACGCCGGGCCCGGGCCGAGCTTCGCGTGACGGGCCGGCGGCGGCGCCTCGTATCCGACCGGCGTGAGGGGCCCGCAGCGGCGCGCCGCGTAGCGCGCCCGCGTGCCGACGCCCGCCCCCACATTTAGAACTGCCGGCATTTGCCACCCGCCCCTTGTCACAAGATGATACCCGCGCTATATTGTAATCTATGGTTGAATCACTCACATCCGCGTATACAGCTATGAGCCAAGCGAACGTCGCACAACAGGCCAATACGGCGGTCTTGAAAGAATCGATGAACGTGCAGGAGATGCAGGGAGAAGGAGTAAACAGGCTTCTCTCGAGCGCGGAGCAAGTCAGCGCCGCGCCACAGCAAGTGCAAGACCCCATGCTCGCTCAGACCGTCGACATCAAAGCATAAACGCGGTTTCCACCGCTTCAGTCGGCCGGCTCGTAGGCGAGCACCGACTGTAGCCGCCGTTCGGCGTCGGCCACAGAAACGCCCTTGCGCGCGGCGTAATCGGCGACTTGGTCTTTCGCTACTCTCCCCACTGAAAAGTACTTACTCTCGGGTTGTCCAATGACGTAGGCGGACACGCTTGCACCCGGGACCATCATATAACTCTCGGTAAGCCGCATACCGTAGGGCTCGGGCTCGAGGAGCTCCCAAAGAATCCCCTTGTCACCGTGGTCGGGGCACGGCGGATACCCCGGCGCGGGACGTATCCCCCGGTATCGTACCTGCAGCAACTCTTCGATGCCGAGCCGCTCTTTCGGCGCGTAGCCCCACAGCTCGGTGCGGACCCGTTCGTGAAGGCGCTCGGCGAAAGCCTCCGCCAATCGGTCGGCAAGCACCTTGGTCAGGATGGCGCTGAAGTCGTCTCCCGCTTGGTTGAACTCGCCGACAAGCGACTCGATTCCGTCGCCGGCGGTCACGGCAAATGCACCCATGTAGTCCGCCGGCCCCGTGGATTTGGGGGCGATAAAATCGCTGAGTGACAGATAGTACGAGGTTTCTTTTTTGGCTTTTTGCTGCCTGAGGGTATGGATGACACTGAGAACTTCTTCGCGGGAATTGTCGGTATAGAGCTCGATGTTGTCATCGTCGGTGGAGGCGGCAGGCCAAAACCCGAGCACACCGTGAGCGGCAAGGCGTTTTTCCTCTACGATGCGCGTAAGCAAGGTCTGCGCCTCCTCATAGAGCTTTCTCGCCTCGCCGCCGACCTCCGGATCGTCGAGGATGTCGGGAAAGCGCCCCTTCATCTGCCACGAATAGAAGAAAAAGCCCCAGTCGATATAGGGGGCGATCTCGTCGAGCGGGTAATTCTCGAATGCCTTCGTACCCAAGAAGCTCGGCTCTTTGGGCTCGTAGGCCTCCCAATCGGGACGAAACCGGGCAGCACGCACGGTTTCTATCGGCAAGTACTCCGCCTCGGCGCTTTGTGCTTTTCTCTTCTCTCGCGTCTTTTCGTGGAACGCGGCAATTTCCTCGGCATAGGGGCCACGGCTTGTGGCGCCGAGAAGCTTCGACACCACGTTCGAGGCGAGGCTTGCATCCTTCACATGCACCACCGGCGCAGAGTACTGCGGGGCGATCTTCACGGCGGTGTGCACCTCGCTCGTGGTAGCCCCACCAACGAGCAACGGAAGCGAAAACCCGTTTCGCTCCATTTCGCCTGCAACGTGCACCATCTCGTCGAGGCTCGGGGTGATGAGTCCGGACAAGCCCACGACATCCACGTCGTGGTCTTTGGCCGCCTGCAGAATGTCGGGGGTCGGCACCATGACGCCGAGGTCGATCACATCGAAATTGTTGCACTGAAGAACGACCCCCACGATGTTTTTGCCGATGTCGTGGACGTCTCCTTTCACCGTTGCAAGGAGGACTTTGCCCTTCCCTCGCCCACCGTCACCCTGCTTCTCCGCTTCGATATAGGGCTCGAGATAGGCTACCGCCTGCTTCATGACGCGAGCGCTCTTCACTACCTGCGGCAAGAAC
>JAWLED010000111.1:0-7262 GCA_041686235.1 Spirochaetia bacterium
GCTGCCTATGTAGCCCGCGCCGCCGACAACGAGAACCCGTGACCGTGGTGATTGTGCCATAACAGAAGCATAGGGAAGGGTGCAGCCGGCGTCAACGATTATCCCATGAGCCACACAGGGATTGTCAGCGATATCGCAGGAATGAAGGTGACAAGAAGCAGCACCGCGATCATCGCCGCGTACATCGGAAGCATTGCCTTGGTAGCTTTCTCGATAGTTGTCCCGCCAACCGCGCAACCGACAAATAGACCGCTTCCCACCGGCGGTGTTGCAAGCCCGATACCGAGGTTCAACATCATGACGATGCCGAACTGGATGGGGCTCATGCCGATTTCGTTCACGACCACCGGAAAGAGGATTGGGGTCGTTATGACGATGAGCGGGGCCATGTCCATGATCATGCCCAGCACCAGCAGCATAACGTTTATCAGCAAAAGCAGTATGATGGGGTTTTCACTTATCGAAAGGAGGCCTTGTGTTACTTGAGCCGGCACGCGAAGGAACGCGAGCAACCACCCGAAAGCGTTTGCCATTGCAATGAGACTGAGCACCATGGCGAGTGTTCGCAACGTGGAGTACAGCACGTTCCAGAGCTTGCGCAAGCTCATTTCCCGATAGATCAAAGCGGACACCAGGTACGCATAGATACAGGCCACCGCCGCCGACTCGGTGGCGGTGAACACGCCACTTATGACTCCGCCGATAATGATGATCGGGGTGAGCAGCCCGAAGAACGCATCCCGGGTGATTTTTTTCGCCTCCGCCCAAGTGTAGCCCGACTCGGCAGGATAGCCCCGGCGCACCGCCAGCCAGTAGCTCAAAACCATGAGGACGAGGCCCAATAGCACACCCGGCACGATCCCTGCCAGAAAGAGCGCACCGACCGAGAGTCCGCCTGCCGCAAGCGAGTATATGATGACGTTATGGCTCGGCGGAATCACGATTCCTTGGCACGCGCTCGTAACGGTAATCGCAGTACAGTAATCGGCATCGTAGCCTTTCTTCTTCATGACGGGTATCATAATGGAGCCAATCGAAGACACGTCCGCTACCGCCGAGCCGGAGATGCCGCCGAAAAACATGCTTGCGAGGACATTGACGAGCCCGAGCCCCCCGCGCAAGCGACCGATGATGACATTCGAGAACTGAATGAGCCGTGTAGCGATCCCGCCCTTGCTCATAATCTCACCGGCAAGAATGAAAAACGGGATGGCAAGCAGGGAGAACATGCGTACGCCTGAGGCCATCCGCTGAACAATGCTCAATATGCTCACATCAAGGTAGAACGCGGTAGCAATAGTCGACACGCCGAGCGCAAAGGTGATCGGAAGCTTGAGGACGATGAGGACGAGAAAGGAACCGACCAGTAGATATGTAGCAATGGTGTGTTCAACCACGGTCGTGCTCCTCCTTGCCGGTGCCCGGCTGTTGGTCGGCATCACTGCCGTGGCGGATGAGCGCGGCCTGGGTAGCCTCCACGTCTTCGGCGGGTATCTCCTCCGCCTCTTCGCCGATGTATGGGGCGAGCCAGTCATCCTTACGGTCAATACCGAAGAGGTTCAAAATCGACTCTAAGACGATAAGCGCACCGCCGACCGGCAGGGCAAGGTAGAGGTATCCGGAGCGCAGGCCGAGTGCCGGCAGCACTGATCGCATCGTGGAAACGACCAACTGCTCTCCGTATACCACCATGACCACGCCCACCCCAATGATCGCGAGTGCATGGAGCCTACTGAGTACCCAATTGACTCGTCCGGAGAGTCCTTGGGGCATGATGTTGATGGATATGTGCAGCCCCTTGCGCACGCCGAGCGCCATCGCAATAAAGGTAAACCATACCTGTAGCACTAAGGCGAACTCGTTTGCCCAGCGGATGCCCGATCCCATCACATAGCGCATGAATACAAGGAGCCCTATGAGGAGGGTCATCCCCACGATCATGAGTTTCGCGACGGTTATGAGCACAAGAAACAGGACGTTGATAGCACGCCGTGCTTGTCTTCCAACGCTCTCTCCGTACATTTATGTTTCCACCACCTTTTGTACGACTGTATTGTACCGTGAGCTTCGAAGCTGCATGTGCGCGAAGCGGGCCTGAGCCCGCTCCGCGCACCCCGTTGTGTGGCTTTCTTGTCCTTCCCCTACTCGCGCACCGCCTGAATTCGGTCAACCATGTCGAGCACCTCTTCCGGTTGTTGCTCGTACAAAGGCTCCATGCGCTCCTGCATCTCTTTAAGTACCTCCGAAGACGGTTCGGTCAGCTCGATACCGGCGTCCAGCACTTCTTCTTTTGATTCCTCGACGAATGCCGACCACTGCTCTCGCTGGTAGTCGATCGAATCACGCGCCGCCTCCTTGATGATCTCTTGATCCTCAGCCGATAGCTCATCGAAGATGTCCTTATTCATAATGGTGATCTCGGGAACCATCGTGTGTCGGTTTTCGATGTAGTATTCGGCTACCTCGTAGTGGCTTGTCGAATAGTAGCTCGGCCAGTTATTCTCCGCGCCGTCGATGACTCCGGTTTGAAGTCCGCTATAGACCTCACCGAAGGGCATGGGCGTCGGTACCGCACCGAGGAGCTCGACCATGTCCATCATGAGTGGGGCTTCCTGGACACGAATATTGAGGCCTTCGAGGTCGTCTACGGTCTCTACCTTTTCAGTGGTGTAGAAACTCCGGGCACCTCCATCATACCAGGTTAGTCCGACGAAGCCCGAATCTTCGAGTTTTTCGAACATCTCATCTCCGATATCGCCGAGGAGAACCTCCCACATGTGATCGGGATCTTCGTAGAGGAACGGCAGCTGAAACGCGTCGAGCTCCGGTACGAACGAGGACACCGGCGAGATGGATACACGAGTCATGTCGATACCGCCGAATTGCACCTGCTCGATGACGTCGCTTTCCTCACCGAGTTGTGAATCGGGATACACCTCGATAGTGATGCGGCCGTCGGTACGCTCCTCCACGAGCTCCGCAAAGCGATAGTTGCCCTGGGTGGTGGGATAGTCTTCCGCGTGCGTCTCTGCAAGACGGAACACATGAGTTTCCGCCTCTTCGGCCTCTTCCTGGCCACTGGCGAATGCAGCCATTGCTCCGACAAGTAGAAGCACGGTGATGAGCACTACAAGTTTTTTCATTTTGACCCTCCTTTTGGGTTCTGGTGTGTCTAACACCTCCATGCTACCCCGGGTTAGCCGATTCGCGCGCTATAGGATTTTGCCATCTACAGGAGAATCTTCAGCTGTTGGGCGCCCCCCGCTATCTTCTGCCGCACGATTTTGTCTAAGAGGGAAAAATTTGTCGCGAAACTCACTCGGTGTGAGGCCGCATTGTTGTTTGAAGACCCGGCTGAAATAGTTTGAATCCGAAAAGCCGACCCCCGCGGCAATCTCTTTAACGCTCAGTTGCGAATCCCGCAGCAGTGTTTTAGCTCGGCGCACGCGGACTGCGTGTACATAGTCAACAAAACTCATTCCCACATGTTTCTTGAACGCACGGCTGAGATACTGGGGGGAGAGGCGAGCTTGCGCGGCCGCGTGCTCCAGGGATAGGTTTTCGTGATAGTGAACCTCCAGATAGGCTCGTACCCTCTCTATGCGTGTGTGAGAGCTTTGCACTGCTGTCGGCGACTGCATGTGACACAGACTAAGCGCAGCCTCGACCATTACCGTGCGGAGACGAGTCGGTGAATCTGCAGATTCCAGCGCATCGAGAGCGCCGACCTCATCGACCGTTATGTCGAGTGGTTCGGTTTCGAGGCGGCGGGCGACTACCGTAAGCAATTCCACCAGGCGGCGACGAATAGTCTTGGGCTCGTCTCCCTGCAGTGCGAGCCGGTCAACGGCTTCACTTGCAATCCGTTTTGCGTGCTCGGTGTGACCGTCACGTACGGCTTCGAATAGTTTTCGTTCCTGATCGTAGGGATAGGAGGTTTGCCGAGGAGATGAGCCGTGTCTGTCGTGAAAGACCACCTGTGTGCTACGGGAAACGGCCTGCGCGCGAGCCACACATGCGTGACGGAAGCCGCGATGAGCAAGCTGAGGGGGCCGAGCGGTTGAATCTACGCCCAGGTAGACCGGAATCGAATGTTCGCTTCTGACCTCTTGTGCCGCTGCGGGAGCGACCTTTTCCACGAGTTGACGCACCTCGTCTTCGGCGGAGGGGGTAACCTGTGGAAGTAAGAGAAAATGCACCGTCCCCTCATCGCGGGCTTGCAGCACCCGAAAGCCTTTTGCTTCGAACCGGGCGGCCAGTGCGTTACCGCACCTCTTTACAAGTACTCGGCGGTGCTCTGCCGTGTCCACGCGCGTCGGATATCCTTCGTAATCAATTGCGGCTGACACGGTGACGGCCAATGGCGCGTTACAATCGAGGATCTCGGAGTACTCCGCTACCTCTTGATGGGAAAGCTCTTCGTCCACGAGACCACGTACGAACTCTCGCTCGAGCATATCCGTGGCACGTTCGAGCCGTTCTACATTTCCTATGCTCTTCTTGTGATATTGGTTCTCCTCGTCGAGCGATTCGATGATTTGTGACAGGACCTGCTCAACTCGCTCGTCCGAAGCGGGCTTTACTATGAAATCTACGGCTCCCAATCGAACTGCTTGCTGGGCGTACTCAAAATAATCGTATGCGGTAAGAAACACTATTTTTGTACGTGGGCGGCCCTCGAGAATCCTGCGCGTTGCTTCTACTCCATTTATTCCCGGCATTTTCACATCCATGAGGACGATTTGGGGACCCAGCTCGTTCACCAACTCCAGCGCTTCGCGCCCATTCGACGCATCGTGAATTTTGGAAATCCGTGTAAAGCAGCGTTGTATGATGTAGCGAAGCGCCTCGCGCTCGAGTGGCTCATCATCGACTATGAGAAGCTCATACGTCATCGTGGTCTTCCTCTTCCGAGGGAATGCTTGCGACATCCCGTTGAAGCAAAGCCGAGCTTTGCGGTGGGTTCTCCGGGATATCCATTATTACCGTCGTCCCGCCGAGGCTGCCTCGTTCTATAGAGAGTGTGGCCTTGCCATGGTAGAGCAGGTGCAATCGATCTATGACATTTCGCAGCCCAATCCCTGCAGTGGTCTCCGTCTGCGTCTGGCCGCCTTGTTGAAGTATTTCGGATATCTTCGTATCGCTCATACCGACACCGGAGTCCTCGACCGCAATGCGCACTCGTGAGTCGCTGTCTCGGATGAGTACACGAACTACGCCGCCCGTTTCGAGCGGTTCGATGCCGTATTGGACTGCGTTTTCTACGAGCGGCTGGATGCTGAAGCACGGAACGTACACCTGTTCGGCATCTACATTGCAATCCAACTCGAAGCGCAGGCGGTTGCGAAAACGAGTTTCCTGTATATGGACATATTCCTCGACCATCCGCAGTTCGTGCCCGAGTTGTACGACCGCGTCGGGGGTATTCAGATGGTAGCGCAGCAGGTTGGAAAGGGAGTGAATGAGAGCGGTCGTATCCTTTGCGCCTTCGAAGAGCCCCACGCGGGAGATTGTATTCAGCGCATTGAACAAAAAGTGGGGATTCATCTGCGCCTGCAGTCCCTGAAGCCGCGCGGCTTCCAGTAGATGCTCGGTATGAAGTGTTTTGAGCTCCTGGTGGTGAAGCTGCCGCTCAACGGCAGCCTTGTCTTTGAGGTCCGCCACGAGCTCGCGAATATTGTACTGCATGAGGTTGAAAGACTCGCAAAGGACGTTTATCTCGGTAACCGAAAACCGATGAGCCGTTACATCGACTTTCTTGCCGTCGAGGTTGCCGTGCGCCATGTCGTAGGCCGAATCGGCAAGGCGCCGAATCGGTATCGTAATCCGTCGTGCAAATACGGCGGCAAACAGTGTCATCAATATTCCCACTGTTAGCAGACCTAATTGTGCACCGAGTCCTGTCAGACGTGCATGGCTCCGAAGTTGTTGGTGGGTCTCCAATTCCTTACTGAGCCGGACCCTCATGAGACGCTGTATGTAGGTAAACACGTAATCGGAGATACGCTCGGCGCGAACGAACGCGCCGAAATCTGCTCCTACCCCTTCGCGTACGCCTGCGATGGCCTGGTCCGCGTAATCGAAGTAGGCGGAGAGACCTCTGTTGATCGCCCGAATCTCGAAGTCCGCCTCCATGGTTGTGTGATCTCCGTTCTGAACCTCATGTTGAAGGATCTTGATCTGCGTTCGTGAGGAGCTGAAGTTGCGTAAATGGTCCGTCTGTTGAGAGCGCAGGTACTGAGAAAGCATCGATCGATTGGTGTCGATGGCGCTTTGTAATCGCTGGATGGTGTAGTACCCGAGCAGGTTTCTATCGAAGACGTTGAAGTACCGCCGCGTCTGATGCAGGGTAACCATGTTGAGAACGATTGCGGTCAAGATAATGGCCACGAGCAACAACAGCTGCGTTGTTCGAAGCGATAATTGCCGTCGCAGCGTAGGCTGTTTCATTTGTCGCATCCGCGGGCCTCTCCTCCCGCTACCCTTTTAGCCCTTCGGGACGCTAATGACTACCTGGGTGCCTGTTTCGCTCGTGCTTTGGACATCGAGACTGTATCGATCTCCGTAGTATGAGGCAAGCCGCGCTACGGTCGAGGGAATCGAGCCGTAATCGGTATCCGACCCTTGCTCAATGGGCGAACGGTCGAGCCCCACATACAAGGATGGGTCAAAGCCGCAACCGTTATCCGAAATCACGATTGTCGTTTGATTTTGGTAATCCTCGACCCGAATGCTTACTCTCCAGGGGGGCTCGGTTCCGGTGAACGCATGGTAAAGGCTATTTTTCACGAATGTGAGCACTGTGTAATGGGGAACAAACGACACCGTGCCGTCCTCCGGGTTGCTCACTGAGCTCACCAATCGGTCTGCAAAGCGGGCCGTGTAAAGCGAGAGGAAATCTTCGGCTGCTCGCAGTTCCGTCCCAATCGGCACAAGTTGGAAGCGCCGGTGATATTCATAGCGTAACACCTCCGTCATGAGCTTGAGGATGCTGCGGGCATCCCCGTAATTCTCCACGGCACAGAGGCGTGAAACCGTGTTGAGATCCGCTATGAACCGCTCGCTTTCATGTTGTTTCACCGCGTTAACAGAGGATAGTCTGATATCCGAGCTTTCGCAAGCTCATGTGGTTCTTACACTGTGGGATCTATCGGCTATCATGTCCGCCCGATACCGGTCGACCGGTTGCGCCTCGTGCCGGAGGCTTTGGTGTGCGTGCCGTGTGCCGAGATGCCGCAATAGCGCCATGGGCGTCCCAACCG
>JAWLED010000112.1:0-2861 GCA_041686235.1 Spirochaetia bacterium
GCCCGGCTATGGGCTGGAGTGACGGCGTTCTGTCACGAGATCCCCTTGTTTCAAATTCGTTTCCTCGCCTCTTGCTTTGTCGCCGACATTTATGGATAATACATCGGGTTTTTTCGACCTCCGAAAGAACTGAGAATTGTAAATTGGTATGATTGGCCTGTCCACGCTGACGAGACAAATTGACGGCAAACTCCAGCCCGAGCATCTCGAAGGTCTGCTCCGCGATCGGGCTAACCACAACCGGCGGGTCCTTACCACCATTTCCGTGCTCTCATTGCTTGCCGCTGCGGTGCTGCTCACCCAGCATGCAATGTGGCCCGACGCGAAAGCCCCGGTAGGCTCGACACTGTGGCTTACGTACACGAGCATATACATAGCCGCAATCGCCGTCTCGTCGATCGTACTTATTCTCGGGGTTCTGGCTCAGCGTTGGACTCCCGTCCGGACGTACCGGTTTTCTCAGTTCGTAGCCCTCATATTTGTGCTGACGTTTGCCGCACTTTCGCTCGCTGATTCTGCGATTCGCAGCGAAACCGGGGCACTGGTTCTTGGTATGGTAGTGGTTGCCTCGACCTTTCGCGGTTCTGCGCGCTATCATCTTTCCATTATCTTGCTGGCACTGACGGTCTTTTTGGCCGGGCACGTGCTGCTCTGGGAACGTCTGGGTGCCTCAGTTGCGTTAACCGTAGTGATTGCCGCCGTGTTTGGGATCTACGTCGCCCTGACAATGGAAGGCCGGCGCATTGACACGTTCCTGACCCAAGGCGAGCTTATGCAGCGCAATAGAGTGTTGGCTCATCTGAGTGCGACCGACCCGCTTACCGGGGTCATGAACCGTCGCACAATGACCGACCACCTGTCCGTCTACTTCGAGAAGTACCGGCGCTATGGTGCAAGATGCTCTCTCATTATGGCCGACATAGATTTTTTTAAGGCGATCAACGACCGACATGGCCACGCAGCCGGTGACGACGTGTTGGTCGAAATCGCCAAGAAGCTGACCTCCGAGCTCCGTATCAGCGATGAAATCGCGCGCTACGGTGGTGAGGAGTTTGCGATCATGCTGCCGCATACACGGCTGGAGGTGGCACTGAAAGTCGCCGAGCGCATTCGCCGGTCCGTGGAGGGCGCCGAACTTTCGAGCCGGAGGTTGCATGTGACGACAAGCCTCGGGGTTGCGGAGATTCGTTCTGACGACGGCGAGTCCACGGAAGTGCTCCAGCGTGCCGACACCGCCCTATACCGGGCCAAGGAAGCGGGGCGCAACCGCGTTGTCGCCTACCGTTCCCCGGCCGCCGTGTCGGCGTTGGAGAGTGAAACGCCGGCTTCGTAGGCATGTCTTCCGTATACCTATAACGCCTGTGGTTTCGAGAAGTAGTATCCCTGCGCGATATCACAGCCGGCCAACAGAATCGTCTCGATCTGGTCTTCCTTCTCAACCCCCTCGGCCACCACTTTGTGGTTGTATGCGTCGGCGATCGAGCAGATCGACTGAAAGAGTGAGTAACTTCGTGCGTCGGTGGAAACATGCTCAGTAAACAAACGGTCGACTTTGATTTCACTGAACTCGAATGAACTGATATAGGAGAGGGAGGAATAGCCCTTGCCGAAATCATCTAATGCTACGCCGATTCCGCGGCCGCGCAATTCAGAGAACACTTCTTTGATCGTTTCATGATCATCGATAAAGACATCCTCGGTGATCTCCAGCACAATCCTATGGGGATCTACATCATAAGCTCGCAGTTCGTTCATTATGTATTGCACAAAGTTCTGCTCGAGAAACATAACCGGCGAGATGTTGATGGACACCACGAGGTCCTGGTTTAGCTTCTCCTTGAGCGCCGGCAGATCTGAGAGAACCCGCTTGATCATGCCTTTGCTGAAGGGAACAATCAGGTCCAACCTTGTCAGGTGGTCGATGAATACGTCCGGACGGACCGGGCCGATTTCGGGCGGCGACCAGCGCGATAACGCTTCCACACCAATAGTTTCACGAGTACGAATATTCACCTTCGGCTGGTACAGCACGCGAAACTCGTTGTTCTCTACCGCTCGCTCGAGAAGTTGCTGCATTTTAGCGTCAGCCTGGACGGTATCGAAAACGTCTTTGTCAAAAAACAATACGCGTGTTGTTTTCCGTTCCTTGGCAACCTTCATTGCCGCTGCGGCGGCTTGTTCGCAGGCGTGGTAGCTGGACCCGTCCTCGGGAAAACGAGCCGCGGCGGTGTTGTATTCGATCCTGTGGGCAAGCTTGTAGTCGCGTTCAATTTCCCGAATGAGCGTAGCCGCAGACCCTTCGATATCCCCGATTAGCGTCTCGGTGTCGTAGTCCTCAACCCATAAGCCGAACTCGTCTCCGCCGAGCCGTGCAAAGAAGTTGCTCTCATCAGCCCAGTTTTTGAGATACTCAGCAATTGCCCGGAGCACCGTGTCGCCGTATGACGTTCCAAGGAGTGAGTTAATGATCCGAAAACCCCGCAGGTCGAAGACGACCAGTGCAGCCGAGCTAACTCCCGCATCGATCCGTTCTCCTATGTGCTGTTTGAAGTAACTTCGGTTCGGCAAACCGGTGAGCTGGTCGTAATAGGCCAGCCTGGCAATCTCGTTTTTGCGGTTTTCCAGCTTATGGTTGGCCTCACGCAGTTTTTCATTGCTTTCTCCTAAATGGGTTATCGTTTCCAGCAGGTTGAAGCGTAACTGATTCACGAGATTAACGGATAACACCGCAAATATGGATAGAGACACTCCTTGAACCAGCCACTGGGTCGCCCGATTATGGCGAACATACATGTCCTGACTAAAAGTCAGATAGTCATAATGGACCAACAAAGCGAGGAGAAACGGTGTGAGTACCGAAA
>JAWLED010000112.1:2961-7213 GCA_041686235.1 Spirochaetia bacterium
CACAACTATATCATTAGACGCTCTGTTGCGCATGAAGGATTTTGCCGAGGTACAGTTGCGATATGACGGAGGTGACTGTATCGCCTGGGACACATTGCCGATACTCATGGTAATGTAGGCTGTGCGCCGTTCGCGCCGCCTGCGCCGTTCGCGCGGTAATCAAAGTCCGGGCCACAGGCTTGCAGCAGTAGTCGTATGAGGTTGAATCTTCCTCTGCTCACGCGGATTGTTTACTCTTTTGCAGTTACCACCGGCGTGCCGGCGTTTCTGATCGACAGTGCCGCTAAGGTTCACAGCCCGTCTCCGGGCTTCTGCACCGAGGACTATCGGTTCGCGGACACCGATCAGCTTCGCAAAACGGTTGTCGAGGGATTGCGCCGGGAGAGCCTTGCTTCCGGGCAGTATCATACGCTTTACACCGTGCACCAGTTCATCTACAACCTGGTTCCCGTTGATCTCGCGGACTCCGGCCCGCAGGTCTTGGTGGCGGGGCCTATGCGTCTCGCGAGACCGACGGATCGGGAGCTACAAGCCATAGCGCCCCGCAGAGGTCCGGCAGCACAACCGGCCGATGTAGTTGCAGAGCGAATACAGCACCTACCCCAAGTGCCTCTGAGTCGAGTTCAGCACCTCGGACGTGTGCAGGCGGCGTTGTGCTGGGGGTATAGCGAGGCAGGCGGTCCCGTCCCGGCCCGCATCGATGAGGCGATCGACACTTCACTTGGCTCTGAAGCGCCCGGTTCACGTCTAACAGTGAATAATTCCGAAGGAGCCTCCTCCGACGTGCCTCCCGTGAGCTTTACGCTGTTAGAGGAGGAGGCTCACTTTCCCTACGAGTTCCTGGTTCGTATCAAGGATCTTGTTCTGACCGGGGATGTCGACGGTATTCGAGAGCTCTGGGAGGAAATAGATTCGGCACCGGTGGATCGGCTCATCGAGACCGACGCCGTAAGGTCGGTTCGTTATAACCTCATCGCTACCTGCGGTGTTCTTGTGGGCATGATGTTCGATCAGGGCCTCCCGTACGAACAGCTCATGATGACGGCGGACCGACATATTCGGGAGGTCGACACTACGGACGATCTCAACGAACTGATGAATCTCATCCGGCAGGCAGTGGAAAACTTTGCCGGTCTGTCGAAGCGTTACTCCGCCCGTAACTATTCGAGACCGGTGCGGCAGGTCCTTCAATACATTCAAGCGAACATGAGCAGCAAGATCTCGCTCGAGGATCTCGCAGGCCTCACCCAGTTGAGCGCCGGCTATCTTTCGCGGTTGATCAAGCGCGAGACGGGAATGACTCTCTCCGACATCGTGAACAGTCAGCGAGTAAACGAAAGCAAGTTTCTGCTGCTTCGCACCGAGTATTCGATCCTAGAGATTGCCCATATGGTCGGCTACACCTACCAGAATCACTTTGCCGAGCGGTTCAAAGCACGAACCGGCATGACGCCGTCGTACTATCGCCGTGCCGGTCGGCGAGAAGTCCGGCGAGAAGCGTAGACGCCTCGCGACCGCCTGGCCGCCGCCTTAGTCGTCGCGCGAGCCCGTGGCCCCCTGAACGGAGGGGTCAGCGTTGGACGTGCCGGGTTGCTATCGGTTTGGCACGGAGAAGCTCGCCAAAAAGTGGGACAATGGCATGGGGCGGCTGAAGTAGTAGCCCTGCAGATAGTCTGCGCCCTCGCCGAGTAGATAATCGCGCTGCTCGCGCGTCTCCACGCCCTCGACGACTACTTCTTTCCGCAGCTCATGGGCAAGGGTGATCATAGAATGGACGAGAGCACGATCGTCACTCTGCCCCGGCAGCCCGTTCACAAAAGAACGGTCTATTTTGAGACGCCGGGCAGGGAACTCCTTGAGATAACTCATTGAAGAGTAGCCGGTGCCGAAGTCGTCGATCGCTACATCGAATCCCTGTGAGGTAAGCTCTGTGAGTATATCGGCAACGGTGGTACCTCCGCGGAGCACCGAGGTTTCGGTGATCTCGACCCCGATATGATGCGGCGACAGGCCGTGCTGCGAGGCATAGTGGGTCAGGATACCGGGAAAACCGAGTTGCTCGATGTGGTGCGCCGGAATGTTCACATGAACGGATATATCGGGCAGGGTCCGGTGCATCCGAGCCAGATCACGTGCAGCCGACCGGATGACGAACTCAGTGAGCGGCACAATCAGACCCGACTTTTCGGCGAGCGCAACAAACCGTTCGGTGTTCACTCCTTCCCAGCGCAGGAGTGCCTCGCACTGCATAGGAGCGCCATCGCTATGGACGATGGGCTGATAGTGGATGCTGAAATCCTCCGCCCGAATCGCTTTACGGAGCTGTTGAACCAGACGCTGGTTCTCTTCCATACCGAGATGTGTTTCCGGCGAATAGCGGCCCACATTAGAACGACGCTCAGAGGCGGCAGCAAGCGCGCGCTTTAGCCTGCGCAGGACTTCGTCGGAATCCGCGGCATCCGCGCGAATGGTGTACTGTCCGAGTGCAGCACTGAGAAACACTTCCTGATCGGTAATCGTCGCCGGCGCGGAGATCTCATGAATCATGGCATGCTCGAGCGCCAGCCGAGTGTCCGGTTCCACGCTTCCGCGCAAGAGGCACGCGAAGCGGTTGCCGTCGATATGATAGACCGTGCCGGTATCCCCTGTCATCTCGGTGACAAGTGCCTCCAGGCGATGTCCCATGGTGCGCAATAGAGCTTCAGAGAAGGTCAAGCCGTAGCTGTCCTCGATAGAGCTGAAGCTGTCGAGGTCACAGATGATTGCCTCTCCGAGGATATCGTCGTGTGGGAGTTCGAGATCGCGGACATCGGCGAGCAACTCTTCCACATCACGCACGAGCGCCTGCCTATTGGGCATCTGAGTGCTCTCGTTGTGATACGCGAGAAATGCAAGCCGGTCGCGACGGTGGACGAGCTCGTGGTTTGTCTCATCGAGCCGGCGCGACTGACGAAGGAAACGCCCGACGTAGGCCCCAATGGCAAGCAATGCAAAAAGGGTCTGCGCTGCGCCCACGCGGGAGAAGCGAAGCTCTGCGAATACTCCCAGATAGCTCCCTGTGACGTTGGCGTACAGCGCCCCCGCGCCCACCAAGACACCTATGGTGATGCCCGCTACAATGAGCCGGTCAGGGCCGGTAATCACCCGATGATAGCCGGCTGCCAGACCGATGATCAGGCTCGCTACGAACACCGCCGCAAGCAAAACATCGCGGACACGCATCAAAACCCCATGGGCGCCGCGGCCGACATCGCTCGAATAGATAACCGCGCCGCTGTTCTGCAGCTGCCGTGTGACCGATGAAAAGAGCTCGGGCTTTGCGAAGGCAAAAAACACGATCAGCAGTGCGGCACTGCTTCCCGCGATGGTGACGGTCAGCGCGAAGCGACCGTACCGACTGTGTTTCGGCAACACCGACCAGACCACCGAGGGGACAGCACCGAGCAGGAGCGCGACAGCCACTTCCTGGAGTCTGGAGAACTGAAGGGCAAGACCAATGCGATGGTGCAGTCCCCCAGCCACGAGCGCACCAATGTCGCCCACAATGGAAAGCAGCGAAACGGCAGTGACGATCAGCACGCTCCAGTAGGCACGCACCTCGCGCTTGTGAGTGGCAAGAAATCCAAAGGCAACAACGCCTGCGAAAAGCACGCCCAGAGACACAAGAGGAAAAAACACCTCCGTGAGAGAGAGCGGCTCAACGTCGGTAAGCTCCATTGCAGCTGTTCCCGTGCAAAGGTACGACAAGGTCAGCGGAGCCTATGCGCGCACTCTCCCAGCGTACCCATACCCTTTTGTAATCCGCTAATTATCGAGGAAACCGGTCAACGGTATTGCAACCGTTTTGCTGCCATTGCCTTCGATTTGCTCAAAAATGCCGCCGGGCGGCCCGGTGCCCGGCACCGGGGGGTGGGGCCGGACCGCCGGGCGGCCCGGCGGCGATGGTGGGGGTAGACCGCGTTTCCGCTCGGCGGCGCCTTCGGAGCGTCTCCGCCGGGAACGGTCTCCGGCCGCCTTTAGTTCGAGCTCGTGTGGACGTTCGAGCTCGAGCTCTGGCCTTGAGCGTCGGTGACGCTAATCTCCCAGGTACGGTCTTGGAACGGCTTCGGCAAGTCACCGGAGAGGGTGAACTCGTAACTATCTTCGGAAACCTGCTCAACCGTATTTTGGGCGTCATGATCCACTTCGAACTCGTATGGGGGTACCCCTCCGCTCGCGGTGAACTCGACGTTTCCGCCCTCGGACAGCGTAA
>JAWLED010000113.1:0-7157 GCA_041686235.1 Spirochaetia bacterium
CGCGAAGAGTTCGGTGTGGATTCGGGCTTTCTCGTCGGCGGCAAGCTTCATTCGCGCGAGGAGAATCTTACCGAGCGGGTGAGACGGTTCGTAGAGACGGTGAGTTAGCTCGGCGTTCGCGAGGAAACGGGACCACGATGATTACAACCGAAACAGTGGAGTTCGACTCGCACGGTAACTTCTACACGACGAATGTGACCGAGCGGGTGCGAGATGTTGTTTTGCGCTCAGACGTCAACGAGGGCTCCGTGTTGGTGTTCTACCGCCATACTACCGGAGGGCTGATGGCGGCCGAGCACGAAGTAGGGCTGCTGGTTGATCTCGAAGACGTTTTGTCGGCTATTGCGCCGATTGACGGCGAGTGGGCTCATCACCGACGCGGTTTCGACCGCAACGGAGCGGCACATGTGCGCACTGCGTTTCTGAGCCCCTCCATAACAATACCGATTTCACAGAAAGAGATGCTTCTGGGAACCTATCAGGAGATCCTCGTTGTCGACTTCGACCCGATAACTGAGCCGCGCCGGCGGAAACTCGTGGTGCAGGTGGCGGGAGAATGAGCGGCGAAGACATCCGCACAGTAGTGTTGTATTGCACCGATGTGATGGTAGACGACACGGGTGCTGTGGTGAGGCTCATGCCCCAGCTCATCGGTGAGCTTTCAGCGGTGGTGAATGTAACCGCGATGTGCGGTAACGAGGCGCAAGCACAACGGGTTAGGCGCGCGTATGCCGGTGTAGTGAAGACCGTGACCATCGGGAGCGACAGCGGGAGTGGCGAGGGCTCGGTACTCGAAGAGCTTGTTCACAGAGAAACGCTGAACGGCACCTCGACGCTGTTCGTGGACCATAACCCGAAGCGGTGTATGCGCGCGGTTCGCATGGGGATTCCGGCCGGGGTGTTTGTCGACGCGCCGCGTTTGTACCGCGACCTCGGCCTGTGGGGCATCCTCCCGCTCAACCATTCGCTGCACGACGTAGAAGCGCACTTAACCGGTCTCGGTGCCGCGCAGGCGGACCCAGGGGCAGAGCGCAAGTGAGTCCCGGCTACCCCTGGTATTCGTCGGGTTCGCGGGTAGCTGCTTTCCACAGCTCGGGGCCGAGAACGAACGTCAGCAATTCCCCGACGGTGCAGTGAGCTTCGATGGGGTGCCTGAGGTGGGCGTCCGGGTTTATTCGGTAAAGATTGCGGCGCCCGAGGCGATAGCGTCTGAGAACCCCGGCCTCTTCGAGATCTTGTAAAATCTTTTGTACCGCTCGTTCGGTAATATGTACCTGGGACGCAACGTCTCTCACGCGTGCGTTCGGCCGATGCGCGAGTGAGATAAGGACATGCGAATGATTCGAGAGATAGGTCCACGTGGCGGCGCGTGTTTCGTTGGGCCTCTCGGAATTTCCAAAATCATTTGTCATGGCGCCATTGTAGCGGAAAAACACGATTCTGTATTGACGTAATGCTATTCAGGTAGTAACTCTCTAGGTAGACGCGGGGCAGCGCAGCGCCCACCCCCGAGCCGCCATTCCCAGGATGGTGTCCTCCAAAGAGATATGGGGATGTGAACGGTTATCGGGGGGTGGAACCCTACGATGTGCTGTCCCGTTTTTGCCCGGGCCCGGCAGCTGCACGGGCCCCGAGCTTACCCTTCCGGGATGACCATAAAGGACCCTTTTCCCGAAGTCTCACACCGTAGGTTCCCGCGGGGGGCTTACCCGCGCCAAACGCTCCGCCGGCCACGAGCCTTCTTCCCTCGAGGCCCGCTCGAGCCGAAATGTGCGGAGGCGAAATGCACGAGCCTCGAGCGTTTCCACGCATCCGGTCGTGGGATCGACATCGACGAGATAGCCGAGCGTAAGCTCGGGGCGATAACGCTCGTGGCCGGGGATCCCCTCGTAATCGTTAATGAAGTCACCGGCCCCATAGAGGATGAGGCCGCCGTGGTAATACTCGATGCCTTTAGGATGGTGTGAGGAATGACCATGCACGATACTTGCTCCCCCTCGGTCGATGAGGGAATAGGCGAGCTGTTGTTGACGAGAGGGTATCTTGTATCCCCAATTATCTCCCCAGTGGATTGAGGCGATACGCACATTGGCGGCACGTGTGGTGATGTGCGCGGACAGGTCCGCGGTGCCGGGCTTGAGCCACACCCCGCCTTTGTTCTCCTGCGCGGCCCACCGCCGATACAGGGGGCTGCGGCCTCATTGAGCGTTGACCCGGCACCACACCGGCCGACCAGCTCCGACGCGCCCGAAAGTACCCGCGCTCGCCAAAATGAGAACTGCCGGCTCTCGGCGAGCACCCTTGGCGAGTGCGGTTGCCCATCGCCGCCGGAGGTGCTATCCTCCGCGACAGCTATGAGTTACCAAAAAATCAGGGTTCCCGACGGAGACAAAGTACGGCTCGATGGCGGCGAAATGGTAGTTCCCGACAACCCCATTATTGCGTTCATCGAAGGGGATGGAACCGGCCCGGACATCTGGGCCGCCTCGCAGCGGGTGTTCGACGCGGCGGTGGAAAAGGCATACGGCGGTAAGCGCCGCATTTCCTGGATGGAGGTGTTTGCCGGGGCCAAGGCCAATGAGGTTTATGGCGAAGAGCTGTGGCTGCCCCAAGAAACACAGGACGCGCTTCGCGAGTACCGCGTCGGCATAAAGGGACCTCTGACCACACCGGTCGGCGGGGGCATCCGCTCGATCAACGTGGCCATACGTCAGCGGCTCGACCTCTACGCATGTGTGCGGCCGGTCCGCTACTTTACCGGCGTTCCCTCACCGGTAAAGCGCCCCGAAGAGGTGAATATGGTGGTGTTTCGCGAAAACACCGAGGACATCTATGCCGGCATCGAGTACGAACAGGGCAGTGACGAGGTAAACCGACTACTCTCGGTCCTTGCCGATCAGTTTCCCGACGCCTACGAGCGCATTCGCTTCCCCGAGAGCTCGGGGCTCGGCATCAAGCCCGTCTCCCGCGAGGGCACTGAGCGACTCGTGCAGGCGGCCATCGACTACGCGATCGACCGTGATTTGCCGAGTGTGACCCTCGTGCACAAGGGCAACATCATGAAATACACCGAAGGCTCGTTTCGCGCATGGGGCTATGAAACCGCCAAACGGGATTACGGGGCGACCGAGCTCGACGGAGGCCCCTGGCTTACCCTCAAAAACCCGAACACCGGCCGAGAAATCGTCGTCAAAGATGTCATCGCCGATGCGATGCTTCAACAGATTCTCACCCGCCCCGCGGAATACAGCGTGCTTGCCACGTTGAACCTCAACGGTGACTACATCTCCGACGCCCTTGCCGCCCAAGTGGGAGGTATCGGTATTGCCCCGGGAGCCAACATCAACTACCGCAGCGGCCACGCGGTGTTCGAGGCAACGCACGGGACGGCGCCCAAGTATGCGGGACAGGACAAGGTGAATCCCTCCTCGGTCATCCTCTCAGGCGAGATGATGCTTCGACACCTCGGGTGGAACGAGGCCGCCGACCTTATTCTCGAATCCATGGACCGAACGATTGCCAAAAAGCAGGTGACCTACGACTTTCATCGCCTCATGGAGGGAGCCACCAAACTCGCCACGAGCGAGTTCGGTGACGCGCTCATCGAAAACATGGGGTGAGCTTGCCTGCAGCGGCGCTTAGCTCACAATACCGTAAGGAGCAGCTCCTCGAGCTCAGCCGGTTCGAAGCCCAGCGGATGGTTCTTGAATCCGCTTTGCGCGGCAAGCCGGTGCATGTCTTCCTCGGTGAACCCGTAATCTCCGAAGTTGGGTAGCTCGCCGACCTCGACGTAACGCTCGAGTGTGCCGAAGAGCAGATCGCAGTTGGCGTCGGCCGAGCCGCGATTGCGGCCCGAGAGAGCAAGCCCTGCGGCGGCATACCGGGCAAGCACCTCATGGGAGTCCACCCGCTCCCGCAGTTTGTCAACGGTCGCGCGGGTTATTGGCGGCAGCAGCCGGCCGCATGCAACGCCGTGCGGAATGGCATGCATCGCCCCCGCCGGACCGGCGATTCCATGCACGAGGCCGAGTCCCGCGTTGGCAAGCGCAATCCCGGAGGTGTGGGCGGTCCACGCCAACTCCGCGCGCGCAGAGACGTCGCTGCCGTCCTCGAGCGCGGCGAAAAACCCCCTGCCGGCAGCCTCGAGGCCGTTGAGGGCTACCGCATCGGTAAAGGGGTTTGCCGCGGTAGAGACGTATGCTTCGAGGTTTTGAGTGATCGCGTCCAGGCCGCTCGCAGCAGTGACCTGCCGCGGTACACCGACGGCGAGCTCCGGATCTACAATGGCGATATCGGGAACCAGTGCGTTGTGACGCAGTGATTTCTTGAAGCCCTGCGGACCGAGCTCCCTCAGTACTGCGTTTTTGGTCGCCTCCGAGCCCGTACCCGCAGTTGTCGGACAGGCTATAAGGGGAAGGCGCTTACCGCTCGGTGTTTTCGACCCGACTCCCTCGAGATAATCCCGAATCGACCCTGTCTCCATGATAGCCGCTGAGGCAGCTTTCGCGGCGTCGATGGCGCTTCCTCCGCCGATTGCAATAATGACCTCCGCTACGCGCATTCGGCACAACGTGGCGATTTCGTCGACCTCTTGCGGGCTCGGCTCGCCCGGCACTCGTGCATCACCGGCGTAGCCACCGGTTTTCTCCAGTGTCGCCACGAGCTCTTTCCACTGTGCGAGCTCTCGCACCGATCCCGACCCGGTGATGAGGAAGGCCCGCTTGAGTCCGAGTTGCTGCAAGAGCTCGGGAATCTTTTCGAGCGCTCCCACCCCGAAGTGGAGCTCCGGCGTTCTCGTTACAAAAAAGGTCTCAGCCATTCTCGGTTCGCTCCTTGCCCAAGTTGCTATACACCAAGGGTACCGGTGGGAGGACCTCTCTGTCTATCGGGGTGTATGCGAAGGGCCGCGGCGTTCACCGAAAAAAACGCAGTGAGCGCCGCCCGCCCCCGGTGCTGAAGCTATAGGCGCACGCCGAGCCCGATGGAGAAGTCGAATCCGCCGCTCTGGTAGCGGTCACGAGTGACGTCATAGGTCTCGCCGCTTAACTCTATCTCGGTTTCCTGAAAGCCGAGCTCGAGGAGGTACTGAAGCTCTCCGTAGAAGAAGAACCGCTTTGCATCCCCGAGAAGCAACCGGGCCCCAACATTCGGACCGATCATGATGGTGTTGATTGTTGCGTCTGCCCTGTCGTCGCTCGGATCATACTCGATGGTGAAGCGGTAGAACCGCGGGCCGGCAACGATCCCGCCGTAGGGGTCGAGCGCCGTGGAGGAACCGGTGCTCTTTGAAAGGTCCTCGAGGTGAAAGAGGGCTCTCCCGAGGACGGTGAAGTAGTAGGATCTCACCGACCAATCGCCGGCCGCGGTTACGACGCTGCAGAAAACGCAGTATCCAAAGTCTACGCTGCCCCCGGCGCTCAGGACGACCGAGCCGAGCGGAAGAACGCCTACATCCACGGTCGGCGTTATGTGCGGATAAATGAGACCTCCGAGCCCGCCGGAAAGGGCGATGTCGATGTTTCCAGGGGCAATGATGTCGCTCGACTCTTCCTCATCGTTTCCCTCTTGGGCGGCGACACCGGACACCACGAACACGGCCAGCAATACCGCAAGAAAGGCCGAAAGAGCTGTTGAACGCATGGCAACCTCCTTACTATGGGCTTTCGCCGCATGTAGCTTAGAACCTTACCGATAAAGGCAGGTATGCGCAAGAGGCTACCGTGTGCTTTCAGTGCGGAGGAGGGTTGATGTCGAGGACGGTTAGATATTTTGTTTCGCGGTACTTTTTGTACAGCACGAGCATCTTCTGCCAGGAAGGGGAGACGGCGATGGTTTCGATGTAGCCGCTCGGGGCGTTATCGATGAGTGGTATGCGCCGTCCCTCGTTGAGGTCGACCACGGAGTCGAAAAACGTGACGTGCCCGGACGTTGCGCGGTAGCGCATCGCGGACAGGGTGCGCCAGTAGTCGGGCTCCCCGACATTCGAGAGATCGAAGATTTCCGGGGGAAAGTTATGGCGGGCGGAGCTGCTGTCGCTCTCGAACCGCAGAATCAACCGCCGCGGGTCACGGTCGTATACCCATCGAAGGGTCGTGGAGAGTCTTTTATCGTGGTGATCAGCGACCAAATCGAAGCTGTAGGTGCGTTCGTAGGCAAGTTTGCCGGCACCTATCCAGCTGCTGAACAGCCCCTCATTGGTTGGTTCGTGATATCTGAAGTTTCGATACGAAGAGAAATGCTCTATCGCCTCCGCGCGCTCGCGTTCCTCGGTGATCTCGACAACTTCGAGGGTATCGAGCTCCACACGGTAGATGTCGCCGAACCGACGAACCCGCGCCCGGTCGCGGTCGATCTGCTGCCTCGAGGCGTAGTAGAGGTAGCCCGTAGATTCGGAGGCCGCCCGGATGCCGACCAAGTGCTCATTTCCCTCCCCGCGCGTGGAGACCTCGGTCCGTTGGTCGAACATTCGCGAGCCGTTCTCGACGAACTCTTCGCTGAACGTTATCCGTTGCTCGGGAGGAGCCGTGGCACAGGCACCAAGGAGCAGGGCGAGGAGCGGCACAAGGGCCGCCCGAGAAGCTATCGGTCTCAGCATGTTTCGTCTCCTCGGTAAAGAGTACGCCGGCTTCTCGGCAGAGGCAACCGTTACGGCGTTGACGCTGGGGCAGTGAGTCATAAAATGGAGGAATGAAAAGTCATCGAAAAGAACTGTGGTTCAACACCAAGAGCCGTGTTGAGCTGGTAAACATCACCCCACAAGTAGAAGAGACCCTTCGCGAGAGCGGCGTGACCGAAGGCCTCGTTCTGGTGAACGCCATGCACATTACCGCTTCGGTGTTCATAAATGACGACGAGTCGGGACTCCACCAAGACTACAAGGACTGGCTCGAGCACTTGGCGCCTCACGAGCCGGTTTCCAAGTACCGCCACAACGTCGGAGAGGACAACGCCGACGCGCACATGAAGCGCCAGATCATGGGCCGCGAAGTCGTGGTGGCTGTAACTGATGGAAAACTGGACTTCGGCCCCTGGGAGCAGATTTTCTACGGCGAGTTTGACGGCGGACGCCGCAAGCGCGCCCTCGTAAAGGTCATCGGCGAGTAGCGACGGCGCGGCCCTACGGTGGCGGCAGCGCCCCGCGGTGGGCGGCGAAGCCC
>JAWLED010000114.1:0-1412 GCA_041686235.1 Spirochaetia bacterium
TACAAGAGCGAAGAACGTATGAGTCGGACACAGCTGTCCTCGTTTCTGCGGGAGCTGGCCGACCGCATCGACGCCGGGAGTGTGATGCTCAAAGGCAACGACGGAGAGACCCGGGTCGAGGTGGGCGAACACGTCGAACTCGAGGTCCAGTATGAAACCAAGCAAAAGCCGTCCGGCATCCAATACCAATTGGAGCTCGAGATCGAGTGGGGGACCGGTTCCGGTGGAGTCCGGCTTGCCTAGAGCTCGTTAGCCGCCCACCGCAGCGTCGTACATCTCCTCACTTCGTCGCTGCTTTGCGCGGAGAACGCTCTCGAGTCCGGACATAAAGTCCGAGATGCAGTCGCACGCGAGAGAATAGTACACGGTGGTTCCCTCTTTGCGATCGCTGAGGATTCCGGCACCTTTGAGGACGGCGAGGTGACGGGAGATCGTCGAGGTGTCCACGCCGACGCGTTCGGTTAGATCGCAGACGCACTGAGACCCTTCCGAGGAGAGGACGTCTACGATGTAGATGCGCGTTGGGTGCGCGAGTGCCTTGAGTACCTGTGCTCGAGCTTCGGCTTTGAGCCTGTCCTTTTCAGTCATACCTACATGCATATATTGCCAAATAGACGACGCCTGGTCAAGACGCTCACCAATCGGCCGCCGCTGCCCCCGCGCGGCCGCCGCCGCCGCTTGCGCCGCCGCCCCCCGCGCGGCCTTCACGTTCGGTGACCTTCATCGGCGGCATTCCTGAGAGCACCGCGTTGAGCCAGGTAGACCGTTTGCGTATACGAGTTACCTTGAAGCGGATTTTGGAAGGTCACCGGGTGGGCGGCAACCCCCTCGAACACGTCCTCGAGGCGAGCTCGGAAGGCGGTATCGGGCGGGTCGTTGGACCATAAACCGAAGGTGCCTTCGGGACGGAGATATCGGGAGAGTGCTTGCAGGCCGGTTCGTTGGTAGAACCCCGCATTACCGGGGTCGAGCACCATTTCGGGAGAATGGTCGATGTCGAGAAGGATTGCATCGAACAGACGCCCAGGCTCCTGGGGATCGAAGCCGTCGTCCCCGGCTGCGAGGCGGAAGAAATCCTCGACCACGAAGCGGCACCGCGGATCGTCGCTGATCGTCGTTCCCAGCGGAAGCAGCCCCCGGCGGTGCCATTCGACTACGGCATCGAAGAGCTCGACGACAACAAGCGAGCTAACTTGGGGGTGCGAAAGCACCGCCGCGGCGGTGTAGCCCAGCCCGAGGCCTCCCACTACGACATCGAGTCCGGCGTCGGCCTCCCCACGGAGGCACCCATCTACAGCCCCGTCCGCACCATGCCGGCGTCGTTGCCCATGATTCGCACGGAGGCTCCGCTCAATCCCCATGTGGCCGAGCGCCGTTTCCGATTCGGTAAAGATGCTCGACATGAGGTGTTC
>JAWLED010000114.1:1512-7157 GCA_041686235.1 Spirochaetia bacterium
CCGTCGAGGTCTTGCACTGGTGGACGTCCGGCGGCGAGGCAGAAGCCGTCCAAACCATCATTGACCGTGTGGAAGAAGAAGGTCATACGTGGGAGGACTTCGCGGTCGCCGGCGGCGGTGGAGACCAAGCCATGACGACCCTCCGCTCCCGAGCGGTAGCCGGTAATCCTCCGGCGGCAGCCCAATTGAAGGGACCGCAAATTCAGGATTGGGCCCAGGAAGGCTTCCTGACAAATCTCGATCCCATTGCAGAAGAGGAAAACTGGGATCAGGTTATCCCCGATATCGTTGCCGACATCATGAAGTACGAAGGCAACTACGTCGCGGTACCGGTGAACGTCCATCGAATGAACTGGATGTGGATCGACCCGGAGCTCTTCGACGAGGCCGGTGTTGAGCCGCCGACCACCTGGGCGGAGTTCGAGGAGGTCGCCGACGAGATGGAAAGCCAAGGTATCCAGCCTATCGCTTGGACCGGTGGCGACATCTGGGAAGCAAGCGTGTTGGAGTTGATCGTTGCCGGCGTCGGCGGCGTGGACTTCTATAACGACGTCATGGTCGACGGCGACCCGGATGCCATCAATAGTGATGAGATGGTGGAATCGCTGGAGATCCTCAAGATGATTCAAAGCTACGCGGACCCGGGCGCTTCCGGACGCGCGTGGAACGAGTCCACCGGAATGGTCATTGAAGGCGAAGCTGCAATGCAGTTTATGGGAGACTTTGCCAAGGGCGAGTTCATTGCCGCAGACCAGGAGCCCGGTGAAGACTACGAGGCGCATGCGGCCCCCGAGACAGGCGGCCAGTTCATGTTCAACATCGACAGCTTTATCATGTTCGAGCAGGATGAGCCCGAGAAAGAGGCGGCCCAGGCGGACTTGGCGCGAATTATTCTCGAGCCGGAAACCCAAGAAGCATTTAACCAGATAAAGGGGTCTATCCCGGTGCGTACCGACATGGAGCCCGATCCGTTCGATGCTGTGGCACAAGACTCAATGGCCGCGTTCGCCGATGCGGCGGATAACGACAGGCTTATCCCGAGCATGGCGCACGAAATGGCAGTCAGCCGTGGTGTCCGGGGAGCATTCCTCGATACGGTTACCGCATACGTGAACTCCGACGATATGTCGGCCGAGGATGCAGCCGAGGATCTGGCCGAAGCGGTGGCGAGCGCGCAGTAACGTCGCCGAGTAACAAAAGAATTGTCAATGAGTTTTTCAAAACGGGACGGGCATCGCATTGCGGTGCCCGTCCTATTGTCATTTCGTGGAGGTTTTAAGTGAACGCCGAACTCGAGTCAAAAAGGAAACGGCGGTGGATCAGTAAGGACGGCATCGCACCCCGCCTGGCGCTTGTGCCGACCTTTATCATTACGATGGTGTTTTTCTATGGATTCATCCTGTGGACGTTTCTGCTTTCGCTGACTGAGTCGCGGATGCTTCCCCGCTTCGACATTGCCGGATTCGGGCAATACGTGACGCTGTTCACCGAGCAACCACGGTGGATGGTTGCGATGAGAAATCTCGGGATATTCACGAGTCTTTTTATCATTATCTGTGTCGTGTTTGGTCTGATTCTGGCCATCCTCCTCGATCAGCGGATTCGCGGTGGGCGCATTCTCCAAACCATCTATCTCTACCCGATGGCTTTGTCTTTCATTGTAACCGGAACCATATGGAGGTGGTTGCTGAACCCGTCGATGGGTCTGGAACGGCTCGTGCAGAGTTTCGGATTTACCGAGTTCACGTTCAGATGGCTGGTAGACCAGCAAATGGCGATTTATACGATTGCAATAGCTGCTGCGTGGCAGTCGACAGGCTACATAATGACGCTATTCCTTGCAGGACTCCGCAGCATCGACAGCTCCATCCCCCAGGCGGCTCAAGTAGACGGGGCAAGTACGCCGCGGATCTACTGGAGCATTATCATTCCGATGTTACGGCCGGTTTTTTTGAGCGCAGTCGTAATCCTGGCTCATCTGTCGATCAAGGCATTCGACCTCATCGTGGTTATGACCGGTGGCGGGCCCGGTGTGGCGACCGACATGCCGGCAACGTTCATGTATGACTTTTCCTTTACATATGACCGCCTGGCGCTCGGTGCGGCCAGCTCCGTCATAATGCTCTTGATGATCATGGTTTTCATGGTGCCCTATCTGATCGTCGAATCGCGAGGTACTCGTAATGCCTAGTATCGAGACAGCCAAGCCGGTGGGCTCAAAAAACCCGGAGACGGTACAAATTATCAACAGGGTTTTGTTATACGGCGTGTTGCTCCTTGCGGCGCTCGCCTTTCTTATTCCCCTATTTACCATGCTCAATACCTCGGTAAAGACACTCGGCGAAATTCGCCGCACGACGCTTTTGACGTTACCGAGCGAGCTCACGTTGCAGCCATGGGCCAAGGCGTGGCTTACCCTTCAGGGGTATTTTTGGAACTCCGTACGCATGGTCGTTCCCGCCGTCGCGTTCTCGACTATGTTCGGGGCGGTTAACGGATACGTTCTCTCGAAATGGCGCTTTCGGGGAAGTGAGACGTTTTTTCTCGGCCTGCTCATGGGGTGCTTCATCCCGTTTCAGGTAATTCTTCTGCCGATGTCTCAGACACTCGGGCGTTTGGGCCTTGCCGACAGTGTAACGGGTTTGGTACTCGTTCACGTAGTATACGGCATCCCGTTTACTACGTTGTTCTTCCGCAACTACTACGTGGGCATACCTGACGCCATGGTGGAAAGCGCACGAATCGACGGGTCGAGCTTCTTGGGCATTTTCTTTCGGATTCTTGTTCCCATTTCCGGTCCGATCCTAATGGTCGCCGTCATTTGGCAAACCACGCAGATCTGGAACGACTTTCTGTTCGGAGTGTCCTTTGCAGGAAGTGGAAGCCAGCCGGTAACCGTGGCTCTGAACAACCTGGTGAATACCACGACCGGTACGAAGGAGTACAACGTGGATATGGCTGCAGCGGTTATAGCGGCATTTCCCACACTGGCGATCTATGTTATCTCCGGGCGTTACTTCGTGCGGGGATTGACCTCCGGATCGGTGACCGGATAGAAGCCCTGTTCGCCTCGAGCGCACGGCAAAATCGGCCGAAAATGGGACGGCTTCACAAAAACTTCACACAGTATGGACGCGGGCTTTGCACGAGTCGTTTAGGTTAAAAACATCAAATAAACGGAAGGAGGTCCGTTATGAAGAAGTTGGTACTATTTTTGGTTCTGCCGTTGTTATTTGGTGTTGCTCTGATGGGATGCGAGCCCATTGATGAGAGCGAGCTTCCTGAAGAAGGCCAAGAGATGGAAGAGGAAATGTAGAACAACGGACACGTAGCCGCCGGCTTGCTACCCATAGTGGGCATAGCCCGGCGGTTGCGGGCAAGAACGTAAGGAAAGTGGGCGTCGAGTTCAGGCATAACGGCCTGGGTCGGCGCCCCTTTTTTTTCTGAATTTTCTACTCTCGTTTGTTGGCGTGAACTCCGCATTGTGCTACAGTACGTATCGGAGACAGCGTGGTGGGGGCGCCATTGAGAGAAGCAACACTTTTGTGCCGACGGCACCTTTTGCTACTTTTCCTGATAACACTATGCAGCACCCCTGCATTCTCCGACCTCCCCAATACGGGATCTTCCGGCGGTCACCCCGTGACCACGGCTCCTGTTTTGTTTAACGAGACCGAAGAGCCATACGATTCGAGATTTCTCGGTGTTTCCTATGAATACTACAGTTTTGTGAGCCTCGACGAGGATACGGACCTCAGCAGGCGCTTTTCACCGCGCCGTGCCGGAGCCACGTTTACGTACGGCTTCCCCGGGGTGCGTTTGCCGCGCGTTCGCCTTGGTGCCGGCTGGGAGCCGGAGCGTCCATTATATGTCTCTACAGGAGTCGAAGTTCCGCTGTTCGAGCGCTTTTCACATGCCGGCGGCAGGAGCTTTGGACTGTTTGTGCTTGCAGACCTTGTGGCCGCCTTTCCCCGGCAGCCGCGAGTCACGGGCGAGGCAACGCTTGTCGGGCTTATCCCGATGGGAAACATCGGGGGGATTTCGGTTGGGGCAGGCGTGACGCATAGAGGAGAAGCATTGGCACATATCGGTATTATGACCGGTGTTTTCCCGATGGATCGTAAGAATTAATAGAGCGGGTTAAGACTATGGGACGTCCAATGTAATATGGGCCCCATGGGAGCGAAGCACAAAAGGTCTAAGAAGGAGGCTAGTTACATGAAAGTAAGATACATTGTCGGGCTCGCGCTGCTTGCAGCGGTGCTGGTACTTTCCGGTTGTATGACAACATTTGCTTCGGATAGCGGGCAGCTCGCATACGGTGAGATCGAAGGCGATTCGGCCGGTTCGTTCGATGCTTCTGAGGGGTTCATATATTTTATCCATCCGGAGCTGGTGACGTTTACCGACAAGCATTGGGAAAACTTGGATGCAATGATCGATCCGGAATTGGCACGAAATGACGCGTCCGCCGCTCGGGATCTGGAGATCGATTACGGCTTCACTGGGGTCGATTATTTGTTGTCGGCCTTCGTTCCTTTCGTAAGCTGGGGTACGATAGAAGTGAGAGGTACCGCGGTCGAGTAAGTAAACCGCGGAGTAACAATAGGCTACGAAGGTTTTTTTAGTACGCCTTCGCTCCCGTCCGGTCTGACCCGCACGGCCCTAAGCCGGGATAGATATCCCGGCCCAGGGTCGTTTTTTTTGGGGGCAAGGCTGCTGCACTGCCGAGAGCATTTCCGTGAGCTGAAAACCGCAAGGTGGCTTGCTTATATGCCTCCTTCGTAATAATCTTCTAACGAAATGCCGCCTTCCGAGAGTCGGAAATCACAAGCGCAACAGAACACATCTTTTTCCTACAGCCTCAGAGACGACGAGTTTACGAGATTCCTCATGCGCTATACGCCAAAAATTGCGGACTTGTGCTGCACCGCCCGCGATTCGGGCACTTCGGCGGATTTTCCCTGTCGAGACTTCTTGAGCGAGCTGTACCGCGAGGCAACGCGTGTTCAAGAGTTGGTTGACGGGCACGGAGGGCAGACCAATGAGAAGTGGTTCCCCTTCCGTGAAGGGGTCGCTGCGGTCAAGCTGTTTTCGGCGGTAACCTATGAGGTCCTCCACATTCGGGCGGGATTGTCGCGGTATCAACTGCGAGGGCCGGAAACCGAGCTCGAGCGGTCGACCCACCGTGTTGTCACGACGCTGCGCGAGGCAATCATCACCGCGTGCGGTAATTTTCTCGAACAACTGGACCGTTGTGCCGTGCGTCCTCCCGAGGGAGAGTCCGGGTTCAGACCGTGTAAGTCGGAACGTCTAGAGGGGCGACTTCCGGCCGATCGTGAAGTCCGCCACACGGAGCGAATTGGCGAGACGGTGGTGTACCTTGCGACCCAGTTCTTGAATCTGTCCGAGGACGATGACGTGCAAGAGGTTCTCTGTGAGCCGAGTGAAGACGGTGAACAGAAACTTATTCCGGAGCCAATCAGCGAGGAGCGCTTGCGGCTGGTGGAAGCCCGGTTTCACAATCTTCAGTCGCTGTACGACACCTACATTTTCGAGTCGGACCTCGAGAAGCAGAATCAGGACCTCGCGACGCTGCGAGGGCATATCAGCCTTATCTACCATCTTTGCAGTATCGCCAACGA
>JAWLED010000115.1:0-7025 GCA_041686235.1 Spirochaetia bacterium
CGAAGAGGCGTTCAACGAGGCGTATCGGGATATGACGCACGGCGAGCCCGCCGCACTCGAGTGGATGCGGGCGGGGGACGTCCACGCTTCGGTGGGCGAGGAGACGATCGAGGCGCTCGAAGGACCCTTGGCACGGCTCGAAGCGGCGCGAGAAGAGCTCGAGCCGCTATTCCGGCAGTGGACCTCGCTCTCCCCGCTCGTGCCGGGAGACCTCCGTCCCCAAAGCGTTTCGCGGGATCGGCGCATCATCGTCGAGCGGCTCCACACCACTCGTCACCTCATGCAGCTGTTCTTCGAGTCGACGGGCCGGCTGCCCGAGGTTCGCACCACTAATCGAACAGAGTAACGTCGCCTTTTCGTTTCTGGCCCCGTCGCCGGCGCAGCTGCTCGAGGTACTCTTCCTCTTCCTTCTCGACATCCACAATCAGCCGGCCGGTGACGCGCTTGAGCATGACTCGGAAGGTTTGTGGATCGAGAAACAATTTGCGCCCCACGGTCCCGCCTACATCGGAGGCCTCGACGGGAATCCGCTCGGTATCGAGGTACTCGAAGGCAAAGTCGATGTTACTCTGTGGAACCCCGCCGTCCTCCCCGGCGTCATTTTGCAGCACGTGGCCGCCGCCGAAGACTTTCGCTCGCAGCCGCTCTTTACGGGCCCCCATTTTGATGAGCTCGTTGATAAGCAGCTCCATGGCAAACATACCGTACTTCCCGGTCTCCGAGGTCATGAAGCTCTTCGCGTCGAGCGATCCGGGGAGCATGAAATGGTTGAGCCCGCCGATCCGCCGCTGCTGATCGTAGAAGGCAACACCGACACAACTGCCGAGCACCGTTGAGATAAGTACCGGCTCGCCGGAGGCATAATACTCGCCCGGGTGGATGATGTAGACGTGCTTTTCGAATTTTCCGTTATAGTGCTCGTACACAGTGTTAGGTATCCTGCCTCAGAAGATACAAAATTTTTAGAACATCGTAATCTCGCCCGAAGGGGCGCCCTGTTCCACGTCGAAGCCGGCAAGCTCGCCCGCGCTCTGCTTGTGGGTGAATATCGTGAAGCGCTCGATCATGGCTTTGAGGCGATCACTTTTGATATGCCACTCGCTGAGACCACGTGCGTCGAGAAGCGGTTTCATCCGCGAGCGCGCGGATGCTTGTACCTCTCTGAGTTGGGCGTTGACGGTATCGATGTGGGATAACAACCCCTCGAGCCGGTCAAGCTGTGCCTTCATCTCTTGGAAGAGATTGACGAAGCGCTCATTGAACAGAGAAAGCCCTTCGATCCGGGCCCCAAGTGTATTCTTTGCCTCGCTGAGCTCCTGTGAGAGGCGCTTCATACGGGTTTCGAACTCCGCGACCAACCGCTCTTCTCCGGAGAACACCTTTTGATAGCGCCCGAGTACCTCGCTGGTATCGGCAATGAACGACTTCGTGGAATCGAGCGAGACGTTGACGTCCTTCTCGATCTTCTTGGTCAGCTCGTTCATCGTAGCGACGGTACCGGTCATCTGCTGGAGCACGTCTTGTTTGGCCACCTCGATTCGCGAGGCGATATCGATGGAGCGAAATCGGGTTATCAATGTAGAAAACGAGCGGAAATCGTTCTCTATTTGCGAGACATCCTCGAGCAGCTGCTCGCTGTCGCGGCTGAGGCGGCGTTTCATATCCATAGAGCGATGCAAATCGGCGAGAAGCTCATCGAGCATCTGTGAAGCCCGATGAAACAAAGCCTCGAGTCCCTCGCGCTCATCGGTGCCTGCGTGCATGCTCTCATATACGAAGTTGCTTCTGTCTTCTTCGGCTTGCTCGATAATGCCCCGCGCCTCCTCGCTATTGGAGCGAAAGACTTCGAGGCTCTTGCTGATCTGTTCTCTCACATCGTCGAGAAGTGTGATACAAAGGTCCGGCAAGCTCGAGAGAAAGGACAACTCGTCAAGTAGCTTCTCTTCGTCGTCGGAGTCTTCGACCTCGTTCAGCTCTTCGAGCGAAATGACTACATGGTCGACCGACTGCTTGATGATGTCTTGTATCTGCACCTCTTGCATGATATTGGACAACGGCGTTTTTACGCTTCTCGACTTGTCGCGAATAGAGGAAAGGGCCGCGGCGGTTTGTTCGACGCCACTCAAGAACGCATCGAAGCTCCCCGACAAGCGGTTGCGGAACTGGCCGAATAATTCGTCCTGATACTCTTTTACCGAAGCCATCTCTGCGCGAAACTCACGGAAGTCCGAGAGTAACGCGCTGCCGCGTCGGGTAATCGTATCGGTCAGATGTATCGTGCGGGTGGAGAGCCGTTTGAGCTCCTCGGTGATGTAGGAAAAGGCCTTCCCGGCGCCGCCGGTTTTCAGTGCCACGGTCATGGCATTGATGGAGACAAGCTCCATCTCAATGGAATCCTCTTTGATCTCCCCGATAAACTGGTCGAGCTCGCCTAACCGTGCAATACCGGCGTCGAGCTCACTGAACAGTTGGTCGTCTTGCTCGTGCATGCGGGCAAATGAGTTACAGGCCTCCTCTACCGACTCGCGCCCTTCTTGAATAACAGCGGCGAGGCGGCCGCCTTCTTTGTCCCCGGAGCCTGAGTCGAGGCTGTCGAGGACGCCGCTCGAGGCGCTGAGGCTTGCCTCCATCTCGGAGAGTAACTTGGGAAACTGCTCTCCGAGACTGAGAAAAATCTGCTCGGTCTCGGAGACGAGCTCGTGGAGAGAGTCGATGAGCTCGTCTTTCTTGGAGATATTAAGCTTTTCCATCCTTTTTATTGTAATCCAGTCTCATCGTTCGCGCAACCACTACGATGACGGCCCGGTAGCATGGCGGTGTCGGCGACGCGCTCAGGCAAGCGACCGAGCGATCCTGAAAGGGCGATACCCCCCGGAGTGGCAGCGCCCCGGATGTACCGTCGCGCGGATACAAAAAAGGCCGGCCCTGCGGCCGGCCCTTTACTTGCATAATTCACACACTTGCATAGCCGTTCAAAACGGCCCCACGCGGCTCATGCAGTTGTAGCACCTTCCAGTGCGAGCGCCTGCTCGGTCTCCTGGTCGAAGAGAATGACCTTCTCCATGACCGGTGTGATCTTGACCTCGTCTCCCACCGTTACGTCGATGTTGGGGTTTACACGAGCGATGAACTGGTGTGCTCCGGTGTTGAGATAGAGGTGAGTTTCCGCACCGAGGGGCTCGATAACTTCCACGGTGGCGGGAATGTAGGTTCCGTCTTTTGCGTCCGGATCGTAACGCAGGTCTTCGGGGCGCACGCCGAAGGTCATCTGTTTTCCGACGTAGTCCTTGGCAACCTCGGCCGGTCGCCCGGTGAGCTGCATCGTGAAGTTTGGCTCGTCCATGATGATCTTCTTGCCGTCCTGGGAAATATTGACGTTGAGAAAGTTCATGGGCGGCGAGCCGATAAACCCGGCAACGAAGCGATTGACCGGTGCGTTATACAGGGTGAGCGGATCACCAATTTGCTGAATGATGCCGTCTCGCATGACGACGATCTTATCGCCCATGGTCATAGCTTCGACCTGGTCGTGGGTAACGTAGACCATGGTTGCTTGCAGCCGGTTATGGAGCCCGGAGATCTCGGCACGCATCTGCACCCGGAGTTTGGCGTCGAGGTTGGACAACGGCTCGTCGAAGAGGAACACTTTCGGTTTTCGCACGATGGCACGACCGACGGCGACGCGCTGGCGCTGGCCACCGGAGAGTGCCTTCGGCTTGCGCTCGAGCAGCTCGCCGATGTCGAGAATGCGTGCGGCCTCGTCCACTCTTGCCTGGATATCTTCCTTCTTGAACTTGCGAATCTTCAGACCGAACGCCATGTTGTCGTACACCGTCATGTGCGGGTACAGGGCGTAGTTCTGAAAGACCATGGCAATGTCACGATCTTTGGGGGGAATGTCGTTGACAAGCTTGTCGTCGATGCGAAGCTCGCCGCTTGTGATGTCCTCGAGTCCTGCCACCATACGCAGGGTCGTGGTCTTTCCACAGCCCGAGGGGCCAACGAGTACGACAAACTCTTTGTCGTTAACGGTGATGTTGGCATCCTTCACCGCGAGGACATTGCCCTCGTACACCTTCGTAATGTTCTTCAACTCTACAGTTGCCATTGCAACCTCCACAAAAAGTTATCTTATGCCGACTATGGTAAGCCGGTATGGGGGTGTTGTCAATTGTAGAGTTCTCAAGCGCTCACCCTCAGAAGGGACGGGAGAAGAGGGGGACGCGAGAGCAGAAGGGACGGGAGAAGTGGGCCGAGCCTTTGCTCGACGCTAATCGCCCCGCTGCAGCAGCCATTCCTGCAACTGCCGCTGCAATTCCTCTGCGGTAGCACCTCCGTCGGTCGCACGGTCGAGCCACGGATACACGACTGCTTCCTTGACGGCGTCCCAGTTCTTGGGAACTTGGTGCGGAAACTCGAGTAAGCTCGGCGGGGGGATGCGGCCAAGTAGCCGCTCATAGGCGCGAGGGAGCTTTTCCTCATTCGTTGCAACGAGGGAGGAGAATCCGCCCGCGATACCGAAATCTCCAATGCGTTTGGTCGCGAGCGCCTCGACGAGCTCAGTCTGTGTTTCTTGGTCGAAGAACCACCGAATGAAATCTCTGCCCGCCTTACTACGCTGCGCTTCACGCGGTATCCCAATATAGGTGATGTCTTCCAGCACCGGTATACTGCCCTGTCGCGAAATCCACCGGAAGTCCACGTTGTTTCTCGAGCCTTCGGGCATGTCGTAGAACTGCGTGGCGGTGCTGTAGGAAAACCGTATTCTATCTCGCAGAAGAAGTTGATACGGCGGGTCGTAGAGGTATTTCTCCTCGAAGTCGTCCTCCGCTTCCCGTCCGCCGTTGGACTCTTCGATCCAGGTGCCCGCGTACTCGACTGCTTGCTCGAGTGGCTCTTGGTTCCATACAGGGTTGCGCGGGCCTTGCTCTCTGAAATTTGCGCCGAAACTCATTGCCGCGAGATAGAGGAACTCACTGTTCCAACGGGGTGAAAAGCCCATCCGCACGTAGCGGTCGTCGTTCGTTTCGTTAAACGCCGCCCCCTCCTCTCTGAGGCGTTGCATCGGTAGGCGCAGCTGATCGAGATCTTCGTTGAGTTGCGATCTCTTGAACATGGCGAGCGGCAGATCGAAGCTGACCGGCAGCAGCCGGGTTTCGCCGTCTTGACGTCCGAGGTCGAAGAGACCGGTATAGAACTCGTCCTCTGAGATGTCGTCATCCGAGAGAAGGTCGTCGAGCGAGGTGAAATGCTCGAATGCGGTTTCGTTGGCAAGAAAGTCGCCGACGATTATGTCGGGGTGGCGCCGGCGCTCGAGCAGCGCATCGGCGGGCTCCTCAACCAACTCCACCTCCACCTTGAAACGGTCTTGAGAGGCGTTGTACATCTCCGCATAGGCGGCAACCGAGGCGCGGTCGGTCCACAGCTCGGCGGTGGTGGTCTGCTGCGGCCCACACCCCGAAAGTGCCAGGACCAGCACGAACGGCGCGAGCAAGACGATGGTGTGGTGCCGGCGGAACGGCTGTCGGCGGCGCTGATTCACGATCTCGACATCGTAGGGAGAGAGCGGGTACCTGTCAATTGCGTAGGAGGGAGGGACTGGAAGGGGGAGCGGGTTTTGCGATACACTTTGCGAAGTCATCGAGAGGGGACGCGTACGTATGTCTGATTACATCACGCCACCGGGTTACGACAGAAGCGAGTACCCGTCCTCGTTGACGGGGTACTTCCTCATCAGCGAGGCGGAAATGATGGACCCCAACTTCTTCCGCACCGTCGTATTGATTATCCGCCACGACGAGACGGGTGCATTCGGCTTGGTGGTCAATCGCAAGTCGAACCTGACACTCGGCGACGTACTATCGGAGTATGACGATGAGCGAGGCTCATCACTGCCGCTGTACGTCGGTGGTCCGGTGCAGCAGGAGTTCCTCTTTGTCGTCCACTCTCCATACGAGGATCATGAGCCGAGCGAGGCCGCCGTCGAGCCGGTCGACGGGGTCGTGTTCGAGCCGGATTTCGATCACGTTCGGGAGATATTCGACGAAGACTACTGGCTGCAAATACCCGAGCCCGAGCGCCCGGAGGTGCTGTTGTTTCTCGGCTATTCGGGGTGGGCTCCGGGACAACTGGAGATGGAGCTCGAACAAGGCGCGTGGATCCTCCACCGCGCTCGTCCGCACATCGTCTTCCATGCGAATCCGGAAGAGGGGTGGAAAGACGCTCTGCGAGACAAAGGTGGGCTTTATCGCATTTTTGCGGATACCGACCAGAAACCTTCTACAAACTGAGCGCTCTCGCCCATGAGCAGCGCGAGACCCGGGCGAATACTCCTTATTGCCGGTGTTGCCGAGGGGAGTTTGGGCCTCATCGGTGTGGGAGCGGCCCTCCTTTTTAGCGTCAATCTCGGCGACTCCCTGGGAATGAAAGCGGGCACCGCAACGATCGGCCTTGCAGCCGCGGTGCCCATGGTCATCCTATTCCTTGCCTCTCTCCGTTCGTCATGGCCACCGTTTGTGCACATTCGAGAGAAACTCGAGCAGAGCGTGCTTCCGGTCTTTTCCCCGCTCTCGTGGTGGGCGCTGCTGCTTCTGGCAATTCTCGCGGGAGTCGGCGAGGAGTTGCTCTTTCGGGGCTTTCTCCAGCCGGTATTGTCGAGGCCCCTCGGTCCGGTGGGAGGGCTGCTTATCGCATCTGCGATATTCGGCCTCGTTCACTGGATTACGCCGTTCTATGCGTTGTTTGCTGCGCTTCTCGGGCTCTATCTCGGTTTGCTCTTTATTGTCACCGAAAGCCTGCTTGCCGCTGCGGTGGCCCACGCCGTCTACGATTTTGTCGCACTTGCGCTGTACCTCCGCGGTGCGTATTAGGGACGTGGACGCGCGCGCGTGCGCTCGAGGGGCTCCTCATAAGTTCCGTGTGGTTTGTTTGCAGGAGGACCCTTCCTCCGTGCTATACTTCCTATTGTGACGGACATTCCTTTTAACGCCTATAGCCGCTATCTCGTGGAGACCTACGGCGAGAAG
>JAWLED010000116.1:0-7016 GCA_041686235.1 Spirochaetia bacterium
TTCTCGAGGAGGAGGGCCTTCTGGTACGGTCAACTGTCCGGCGTCGTCGAGCCCTTTGCCGGCGTCATCGGCGCGGCGGCAGTACTTCTCATGCGCCCCATCTTGCCGTACGCCCTTGCGTTTGCCGCGGGAGCCATGATTTTCGTCGTCATCGAAGAGCTCATCCCCGAATCGCAACTGGCAAAAAATACGGACGTTGCCACGATCGGTACACTGCTCGGCTTCACGGTCATGATGAGCCTGGATGTGGCACTCGGGTAAGGTGAGATGAGGCACTCAAGCTCCACCAATGTTCGGGCCGATATGGTTGGTATGAACGCTCTATCTCGTCGTCTTATTGTACTCGTGATGTTTCTCTGCGCGGTCGGTGCCTGGGGGGCCGACTTCGAGCGAGAAGGCCTTGCTTCCTGGTATGGTGGGAAGTTCCATGGCCGGCTCACGGCAAACGGCGAGCGCTTCGATGCAGATGATCTGACCGCGGCTCACAAAACATTGCCGTTTGGGACGGTTCTTAAGGTGACCAACGTCGATAACGGACGCAGCGTCACCGTGCGAATCAACGACCGCGGCCCGTTCGTAGAAAACCGCATCATAGACCTCTCTCGCGGTGCCGCCGACCGGATCGAAATGACCGGCACGGGCGTCGCGCCGGTGAGATTGCAGGTCCTCCATCCCGGCGAAGCGCCTCCGGGAACACGCGTCATACAAATCGGCGCATTTTCGATGGAGGACAACGCCGAGGCCGTTGCAAAACGATTGACCGACGAAGGGTTCGAGCCTGAAATCGAGGAAACCGGCGGCGGCGTGTTTCGCGTCAATCTCGTCGATGTGCCCGAAGAGGACGTCGAAGAACACAAAGAGCGTTTGAGCAAGCTCGGCTACTCGCACACACTCGTGCGGGAACGGTACTAAACACCGGTTGCGGTCGCAGCGCCGGGGTCGGGGCCGCCGGGGCTCGCGGTGGAGCCGGCTCCGGCGTGGCTTATGCGTGCGTGGGACGCAGGCTTGGCACTAGTTCGACACCCATTCGTAGACAACCGGTGACGGAGCAGACCGCCGACGCGCGGAGCTCGCCTTCGGCAGGCTTCCGATCGGACAACGCGTGCAACTGGTCCCACAGGCGGGGCTCGAGCTGTCCTCGCACCTGGTGACGTCGCCCCGGCGAATCCAGAAGTCGAGCGCCGCCTCGACTTCCGATCGCCCCGCCGAAAGCTCGGCAGCAAGCTGACTTGCCGTCGCCCCCTCCATCGTTTTCAGGCGCCGACGAACATCCTGTAGAATCATGATCGACTCTCCATGACACTCGACTTGAACACAGTGCTCCCGAGTACACGGAAGGCCACAGCAATTGCCACAAGAAGCCCGAGCGCTACTGCGACGAACCCGAACTGTGGTCCGGTGCTGAACTGATAGAACAGGGTCGCCAGAGACCATGCCACCACGGTCGTATATGCGGCCAGCAGCCATCCGAGCCCGGCACCCATCTCTCGGATTGCCGCCGAGAGCGCTGCCACACAGGGGAAATACAGCAATACAAAGAGAAGGTAGGCGTACGCCGCCTCGGGCGAGAACTGGGCGCGGAGTCTGGAGAACACGCTTGCATCCGCCCCAACCGCACCGCCGACCTCTTCGGCGTCGTCATCCACTACCCCGGTACCCAGCGGATCGGTGACGGCCTCTCCGGCACCGGCGAACGCCTCGGGGATCGTCTCGAATGCTGCGACGACACCGCCGGCAAGGTTGAACCCCTCCTCGCCCGGTTGCTCGGCTTCCGCCTGGCCATAGAGTGAGCTCAACGTCCCGACGATCGCCTCTTTTGCAAAAATGCCGGTAAACAGCCCCACCGTTCCGGCCCAGTTATCCTCTTGCACGCCCATCGGCGCAAAAACCGGCGTAATACCGCGACCGACCGTCGAGAGAATCGAGTCCGCTTCGTCTTCGTTTCCAACCGAGCCGTCGGTACCGATGCTGTTCATAACGGCAAGTACCGTAACGATTAAGGTGATGGTTACACCGGCGCGACGGATAAACGAGGAGAGACGGTGCCACGCCTGAGCCATGACAAAACGCAACCGTGGCGCGTGATACGGGGGAAGCTCCATGATGAAATGCGAGACACTGCCGCGGAACAGGGTGTGCTTGAGCAAGAATCCGGTGCCTATGGCAACGGCGATTCCCACTACGTAGAGGGAAAACACCACGGCACCGGAGTTGCTTGCAAAAAACGCGGCGGCAAACAGTGCATAGACGGGCAATCGGGCGCCGCACGACATGAACGGCGACATGAAGGCGGTCATGAACCGATCGCGACGGCTTTCGAGCGTTCGTGTTGCCATAATAGCCGGGACCGTGCACCCGAAACCCACCATCATCGGAACGAAGGACTTGCCCGGAAGGCCGATGCTGCGCATGAAGCGGTCCATGACGTAGGCGGCCCGAGCCATGTAGCCCGAATCTTCGAGCACAGCGAGCGCAGCAAACATCGCAAACAGGATGGGGATAAAGGTGGCGACGGTTTGAATGCCTGAACCGACACCGCCCGCGAGCACGGCGATTAGCCAGTTGGGCGCCCCGACCGCCGAGAGCGCAGCGCCTGATCCGTCCACGACAAGAGTCCCGAAGAGCACGTCAAAAAAATCGATAAAGGCACCGCCCACGTACATCGTGAACCAGAACACCGCATACATAACGCCGAGAAAGATCGGGAGGGCAAGAACGCGGTTGAGTACCACGCGGTCGACACGCTCGGTAAACGACTCGCGGGTCAGATGCTCTTTCGTCACGTGGCGCGAAAGTCCATGGATGAATCCGTATTTCGCATCTGCTAAGGCGACATCAATGTCGTCGCCGAGCGCCTCACGCACGTGGGAAATCCGCGCGTCGAGCGCGGCAGCATCCATTTTGGAAGTCTCGAGAAAGCGTCGGCGAACCCACGGATCATCGTCGAGCAGAGCAAGTGCGGTCCATCTCGTGTCGGCCCCGAGCAGAGCCGACAGGTTGGCGGTATAGGGCGCCAACTCTGAAATGGCGTTTTCTATCGGCTCGGGATAGGCGATCCGGATGTCGGGCACCCTACTCCTCTCTGCCGCCTTGCCCACCGCATCTTTCACGCGCTCGATATCCGCCGCCCGAGTGCCGACGACGGAGACCACAGGGCACTGCAGGTGCTCGGCAAGGTGCTCAACGTCGATGGAAATACCATTCTCCTTAGCGACATCCATCATGTTCAGAACGACCAACACCGGAACCTTCATCTCGAGCAGCTGAAGCGTGAGAAACAGGTTACGTTGGATATTGGAGGCATCGACGACATTGACGACCAGATCCGGCTCACCCGAGAGCAGATAATCGCGAGCAACCGCCTCGTCTTCCGAGCTTGCCGATATCGAGTAAATGCCGGGCAGATCGATCATCCGGATCGTCGACCGTTTGGAAGTGCTCTGTGGGTCGTTGAGCACACTCGTGGTTACCGAGCCGGTAGTGTGGTCTGCCTCGACGGCAAACGGCTCGACAAGCACATTCTCCAGCCCCTTCGGCGTGAAGGTCCCTTCTTTTCGCTCTACGGTCACACCGGGCCAATTTCCAATGCGCTGACGACCCCCGGTGAGCCCGTTAAACACGGTCGTCTTGCCGCTATTGGGGTTACCTACGATGGCGACTGTTCGTGTCGTTTCGTCTACTTTAGCGCTCACCTCGAGGCCTCCTCGATGCGCTCGAGCACGAGCCCTTGTGCCTCATCTCGACGCAGTGACAGGCTGAAACCGCGAACCGAAACATGCACCGGGTCGCCGAATGGTGCGGTCCCTTCAACGAGTAGGGGTGTACCTCTCGTAAGCCCCATCGACAGAAGCTTCGCTCGATAAGACTTATGAATATCCGTAAACCCGACAATGCGAGCCATGCCTCCTACCGGCACGTCACGCAAGCTGCACTGTACCACGCGGACCTCCTGGGAGCCAAATTTCCGCCGGAACGCGAAAACGTGTGTTTGTTAGTCTCATCTAACATTAACAAGAAACCCTAACAGTGTCAATTGCTTCGCATAAAGTGAGCTTCGTTTGACCGGAGTGCCGGCCACGATTACCATTACGGCTATGGAAACGGTAGGTGAGCTGACGGATCTTTCGGAAAAGATGCAGATGTATGTAAAAACGGTGCACGACATCGCAGCGGAAAAGGGCGCGGCCCGGGTTACCGACATTGCCCGGACACTCGACGTAAAAAAGGCGTCGGTCACTTCCGCTTTGAAGACCTTGTCGAGTCGAGGGCTGGTCAACTACACCCCCTACGACGTCGTGACGCTCACCGAACAGGGCCTGCAGTTGGCCGAAGAGCTCGACCGCCGCTACCGGGTTTTGCACGATTTTTTCGTCGGAATCCTCGGCATCGATCCGCACACCGCTGATATGGACGCGTGCAATCTCGAGCATCATTTGTCGGAGACACTGCACCAACGGCTCGTCGGGTTCATCGAGTACTACCAAACCTGTACTGCGCTGAAGTTTCGTTGGGATCCCAACATCGGCGGGTTCTGTGCGGACCCCGACGACGCTTAATGCATCCGGTCGGTCTCGCCGCCGGTCTCGGTGTCGCTGTTCCGTAGAAACGAAAGGACGCGCCGTTCCACCTCTCGTGTGCGAGACTTCGCAACGGCATGGCCCCCGCCGGGGAAGAGTTGCGCATCAGCATGCGGCAATTCACGTGCGGCCTCTTTCATGTCTTCGGCCAAAAACAGCCGGTCCCTCTCGCCGCCGAGAAAAAGAGTCGGAACCTCAATACCGGTAAGCTGGTCGGATACATCGGTGCCGGCCGTTTCTCGCACCGTAATGACAAAATCCCACGGGTAATCGGTTGTTCCGAGGAGATTCGGGAACAGCCAGGCAATGGTGCTGTAGAAGACGGCTGATGGGCCGACGTGGCTGAGCGTAACCATGTCGCGGTGGACGTCCCGCCAGCGCAAGTGCTCGGCGGCCTCTTGCCAGCGCCCGGCCGCCGAGCGGGCGGCATCGCTCATGCGCGCTGCCGAGGAAATGAGCACGAGGCGGGTTACCGGTGTTCTCAGCGGCGAGGCAAAGCTAACAGCACCGGTTTCGCCGGATTCGGCTCTTGCCGCCACGGCGAGGGCAAAAAGGCCGCCTGCGCCCACGCCGACAAGGTTCACCCCGGATCGGGGTTCCCCGGAGTGCAGCTGTGCGATCTCCTCCACCGCCCGGGCGTAATCGTCGCGGATATCCTCGAAGGTATAATCGATCGGCATGCCCGAGGTCCGCTCGATGATGTAGACCGTGTAGCCGATCTCCACGTATCGTTCGTACGCGGTCATCATACCCTGGAGGACCAGCCCTTCGGCAGGGCGGTGTTCGACACGAAAGCTGTCAAAGACTACTATCGGTCGGCACTCCGGGGACTCTGCAGACTCCCCGGAGCCGGGGTCCCGGCCGTCGTCTGGGGCGATCCGCGCGTAGGGCACGCCGCAATCGAGGATACCGGATTGTGCGGTAGGTGAGCTCATCGGCGAGTGAGAGTGTACCCACCGAGTACCCGCAGAGGCAAGCGCTTGCTTGACATAGCCCTTCGGACATGGCATAAAACCCACACATCACGGGCCCATAGCTCAGTTGGTTAGAGCAGCGGACTCATAATCCGTGGGTCGAAGGTTCAAGTCCTTCTGGGCCCAATTTTTGGTTCGAATACTGCCTAACGGTCAGGCGCTATCCGCGCGCGTGTGCATGTTCCCGGCGCACCGACAAGCGTGCCGGCTCGAGCATCAATAGCGCCACGACCACTCCCACGCCGCACAGCACCAAAATGAACACCGGCATCGACTTATAGGTTTCGAAACTCGAATAGAGCGCCCCCGAAGCACTGCCTCCCGCGAGGGCTCCCACACCGTAGGCCGTATACATGATTCCGTAGTTTCGCGCGTAGTGGCTCACCCCGAACAGATGTGTCGTTGCCGCCGGTGCTATCGCAAGCCACCCTCCAAGCATCAGCCACAGGATGCCGAATCCGATAAAGAACGGCAGAACGACCCCCGGCTGCGCGAAAAGAGAAACCCCTGCGCCAACGGCGATGAGCCCAAAGGAGAGAATCACACTTCTCCGCGATCCCAGAGTATCGTGAATACTCCCAAACAGAGGCCTGCCGAGGCCGTTTAGAACGCCGAAGGCCGCCACCGCGGCCGTTGCTGCCGGAACCGAGAGCCCGGCAACCTGGCGGCCGAACGGGGCCGTCATCCCGATCGCGGTAAGGCCGGCGAGCGTGCCGATGACATAGCAGATCCACAAGCCGTAGAAGCTCTTGCTACCCATCATCTGCCGCGGCGGCATACCGCCCCCGCGGGCAGCAGCATGCGCATGATCAGCCCGCCGCTGCAGGAACGGAGACAGCGTCGTTATGACGATGATGAACAACACACCGAGCTGTATCATTGCCGTCTGCACGCCGAAACGCACGATCAGCACTTCCGCCAGCGGTGCAGTAACGAACGGCGACACGCCGAATCCGGCAAGCGCCAGTCCCATCGCAAAACCGCGTCGATCCGGGAACCAACTGCCGGCAACCGCGATGGGAACGCCGTAGGCAAGCCCAACTCCGATACCGCCGACGATGCCGTAGGCAAACACCAGCGGCACGAAGCCGGTGATAAGCCCTGCACTTATCCATCCCGAGCCCACCAGCACACCACCGATGAGAAGAGTAAGGCGCGTGCCGAGACGGTCCATGAGGGTTCCGGCCACCGGCATAGAAAAGGCAAATGCGGCAAGAAAGACCGAATACGGAAGCCCGCTCTCGGATGCGGTTATCCCCAGGGCCTGCTCGAGCGGTTCCCGGAACACCGACCATGAATACACCGTGCCGAGGCAGGCGTTGACGATAATGCCGATGACCAGAAGCGCCCATCGGTTATTTAAGTAAACTTTGATACCTGTATTTGACTTCACATATTCACTATCGCGTGTAGAGAAGGTTTTGCCAACCCGGTGGGGTCGGGTTTTTCGGTTTTTTTGGCCGGC
>JAWLED010000026.1:0-29685 GCA_041686235.1 Spirochaetia bacterium
CGGCCACGACCGCGGCAAGCGCGGAGATGCGCCCGGGTGCCGGTAGCCGCTCGGGGGGGACCTCATCGGCGGAGTGGTCGAGCCCGATGCCGAGACGAAACTGCATGAGAAGAAACGCGACCGGAATCAACCGCTCGCTAAGAAACACCGTCAGAGAGAGGTAGGTGGGACCCCCTTCGGTACGCAAGCCCGGCCACAGGGCGGTGACGAGAAGGAGCAGGAGCAGCAGGTAGGCGTTCTGCGCGCGGCGATAGTGTTTATCGTTTGCGTAGTGCGACATGCTGATTTTGAACGCAATACGGGGCGATATCATCGGGGATTGCCGCTCCCGGCGACTCGGTGTGCGGAGGGGTGCTGAAGCGACAACAGGCCGGCCGAGAAGCTGTGGGAGTGAAGTTTTGGTGGTGTGGTGAGCCTCTCGAAGGGCTGCTCCATGAACACGAGTAGCGCAGGCTCTGCGCCCGAGACGGAGCGCCGCGAAATGTTACGCAATGCGGCGGCTCTGTCGGCGGGTATTCGACGGCGAATCTCGGCCGCCGACATATGCTCGGTTAAATCCTTGCTCAACCAGCCACCGGCGTGCATGGAACCGAGGCGAAACACGGTATTGTTCCACAAGACATAGGCATCCTCTATGCGGGTATCAGTCCCGTTGCTCAATGAAAGCCTCACTCCCCGAGAGGAGAGCGCAAGCTCTGCGGTCATCGGCAGCGACATTGAGGACTGGATGTAATAGTTCCGCTCTCCGCCACGGACAATCTCGGGCTTGAGCGTGTGCGTGTTGCGGTTCTCATAGACGGTCACCGAGCGGCGGCGAAGAGGGATGGGGTGGAGGTCGTTCCCGAGGGTTAGCTCCACCTCGGCACCCGTTCGAGATATGATGAGTAGGTCCGTCTGCAGCACGCCCGGTGAGGGCTTTGCGTCATGGCCGGGGGCGGTGCCCCGAAACAACTCTCCCTTCGCGACGAATGCCGGTGGCGTCCATGAGCCGCGTTCGGCACCAAAGAGCAGAGCCGCCGCGAGTGCGGTGGCTGCGAGGGCCGGGACGAGGACCGCCGCGCGGGGAGGGCGGTATCCGCGCGCAATGAGATGTGTCACCACCGCAATCGCGATCACATAGAGGAGTCCCACTATCGTAACGGTGGCGCGGCGCGGAACGAGCGGCGGTGCATCGATAATGGCCGCATTGCCGATGGGTGTGGTATGCATCTGCCGGTTCATGTTTGTGGGAAACCGAATACGGCCGGTTTGGGAGAGGGGCGGAAACGCCTCTCGCCACAGCCCGCTTCCCCGCATGGCAATACGCGAGAGTGTCTGTAGGTCCGTTGCGACAAAGGCAATGCTTCCTTTCCCACGCTCTTGGTAGGAAATAAGCGGTGGCCCCTCGGCAGGTACCGTGCGGGCGGAGGCGGAAGGGTCGAACGCTGAGGAGTAGATGGTCGAGGCGCTTCCCGAGATCCCCAGGGGAAACAGAACATTCCAGCTCGAAGGCATGCCCCGCGTGAACCCGGAAACGGAACCGGGAAGCAGTCGCTTGATCTGCTCTGTATCTCCGGGACGAAGGTGCACGCCCCCGACGGTAATCACCTGACCCCCGCGGCGAGTCCACCTCTCGAGAGCACTCACCGCGGCCGGGCTCACCTCTGCCGGCGCGGCGTCGTAGAGCAGAACGGTATCTACTGCGTCATAGCCCAGTGCGTTCCTCGGCAGCTCGTCGGGAGTGATATGTACGATGCGTGCATCGTCGGCCAACGTCCCGTGCGCCTCGGTCAACGGCTCGAGAGACCCTTTTCGTGCGACCGCGAGGACGAGCCGCCGCGGCAGCTCAGGTGCGTCAAACCGCCATGTCCGGCTCCACCGCTGTTTGCCGTCGGCGTACAGCTGTGCCGCCACGGAGAAACGCTCGTCGGGTACGGGAATAATGAACTCGAGCTGATGTTGTTCCGAGGTGCCCGATTGCAGATCCCGGACGATGCGGTATTGGGTATCCTCATCATCTGTAACCGAGAGCCGGATTTCTCCGCCGGGTGCCGAGTCGCTTGTTTGGACCCTCGTGCTGAGCGGTGCCCATGATCCCGACCGGTATGTGTCTCCGAAGCCGATGTGGGGCTTCGACAGTGAGAAGCTTTGGCCGGGTACCGTCAACACGGTTGAGAACATGAAAAGCGCCACGGCTGCAATTGCTCGAAGAATCACGGGGTGATACCTCTGTTGTCGGTATGGCGAAGCAACGGGCGGCGTGGCTACTTCACCAAAATCTTTTGGCCGAGGTCGTAACCGAAGGCGAACTCCTCGCCGGTGTCTACGTTTTTCACCGTAATCGTGCCCGCAATTTCGTTTTTATCGCTGAGAACAAACTGCGCACCCGGCACAATGCGTCGCTCCTTCATGAGCGTGAGGAAATTGCGATCCTCGGAAATGATGCGCGCCACCTCGAATTTGCCTCCGTGGGGGGCCTCCGACAGCGGCACATATTCGGATGCCGAGACCGAGCCGTCGGGACTGGGTATGGGATCCCCGTGCGGGTCGACGGTCGGTGAGCCGAGGAGCGTATCGACCCGCTCAATGAAGCCTTCCGAGACCGCGTGTTCGAGCTCCTCCGCTTCCAGATGAACTTCGCTCCAGTCGTAGCTGAGAATTCGCACGAGAAATGTCTCGAGAAGCCGGTGGCGGCGAATCATCGACAGAGCAAGACGACGCCCCTCGTCGGTGAGCGATGTACCTTTGCGGGGGTAATAGTGAATGAGGCCCGCTTCGTCGAGGTGCTTGACCATGGCAGTGGCCGAGCCCGGTGTGACCTCCATCGCCTCGGCGAGGGTTTTCATCTGCACAAGGCTTCTTTGGCCAAGCCGTTCGAGTTGATAAAGCGTCTTAACGTATTGCTCAACCGTTCGCGTAGGCACCATGTCTCCTCGCCGCCCGCGTTTCATTCTGCGGTTCATTCTGCTTGAATGACGCGGCGGCGTATCCCGTAGTATCGGCGACGCACCTCATTGTATCGGCTTGGCGGGGGCCACACAAGCAAAAATCTCACGCCCCCAAGACGGCCCCCGACAAAACTGAGGCGATATAGCGGCCGCCGAATACGGTCCGAGCCGATGATACCCCGCGGCCGGCGTCATCGCCCGTTCTCCTCGAGAAGATACCAGCGCAGAAATTGCGTGAGGGGCTCTGCCGCGTCGATCCCATACCCACCGGATCGAAGGTAGGCCCGTGGAATGCTTCGCTCCCGCAGAAAGCGATAGACGAGCCGGTCTCGCTCGAACATTTGGTCGAGCGTCAAATTGATGCCGGCGGCGGACGGCAGTCGGTCTTTTTCGTAGGGATCGGCCCCGTAGAGCACGATCGCCAGATCGGGACGAGAGAACCCGTCGAGCTGCTCGAGCCCCCACGCGAGGTTCGGCAGGTAAACGTCCTCCGCGCCGGGCTCGATGGGGATATCAACGTCGCTTGGAATGTGGGAGGGGTGAAGCGTGCCGTCGGGGCGGTAGGTGTCCCGGTCCAACGGCCAGCCGCGGGCCATATGAATGCTGAGCGTGCAGATGCTCTCGTCGCCCGCGGTGAGGGCCGCCGTCCCGTCGCCTTTGTGAACGTCGAGATCGAGAATCCAGATGTGAGCTGCCGGTTGTTCCGCCTGTATTTTGCGCGCGGCAAGCACCACATCGTTGACGGGACAAAAGCCGTCTCCGGTGTCCTGCTTTGCATGGTGCATGCCCCCGCCGAGATAGAAGCACGAGGAATGCTCGAGCGCCTCGAGGCAACATTGATAGCTCCCGGCTACGGTTGCAAGGGCATAGTCGAACAACTCGCGCAACGGGCGCTTCGCCTGTGTCGGGTCATAGCGGTGGTAGTTTCCCTCGGAGTCGAGGAGCTCGTAGGTGCGCTCGAGCTCTTTCTCCACCGTCGCCGCAGAGTAGAGGCGTTGCACGTAGGCCTCACTATGAACGCGCTTGAGATCGGAGGCGGTAATCTGAATGTCCGCGCGCGCGGCGAGCGATTCCTCGAGCAGTTCGGAAACCTTCGGATCTTTGCCGAGGTTTGCGAGCGCTTGCTGTGACGCATCCGGTGCGATTGGAATTGCAATCCCGTACTCACTCAGCGGCGGGCGGGGATCGGGGTCGTAGAGAATCATGGACCCATGATACTAGTTCTCGCTCACTTCTCAAACGCCGATTGATTCGAAGCCCACCGACTCACGCCTCGCGTGTGTCCTCGAAGGCAACGCAGCGGTTGCGTCCTTGATCCTTTGCGGCGTACAGCGCGACGTCCGCCTGCTCGATACAGCGGTCTAAGTTTGCGTTGGTGCTACACGCGTTGACGCCGAGAGAAATGGTTATCGGAGTCTCGATCCCATCACAAGAGAACGGTGTATCGGCGACGGCGCCACGCAGGCGTTCTGCGAGCATCGAAGCGCCGTCGCACACGGTGTCGGGCAGGAATACCAGAAACTCCTCGCCGCCCCACCGAGCAATCCGGTCCTGAGCGCGAACCACCGCCTGCATGCGCTGAGCCACCCCCTTGAGTATTTTATCTCCACAATCGTGACCGTAGTGATCGTTGACTTCTTTGAAATGATCAATGTCGGCGAGAATGACGGAGAATGTGGTCTCCGCGCGCGCGGAGCGCTCTTGTTCGTACTGGGCAATCGAGGTGAGGTGGTATCGATTTGCCAAGCCGGTGAGCGGATCGGTGTTGGCGCGTTCGAGTAGGGAGCGGTTGAAGCGTGCCATCTCGTTTTGTTCTTGCTCGAGCTGAGACTCGTGCTGTACTGAGGCAAGCAACTGCCTGTTCAGATCGTCGACAGCCTGTTCGAGGATCTCATTAGCTTCCTGTGCGCGCAGCTGTGCCTTGACCCGTGAGCGAACCTCCGGCCCGTAGAACGGCTTGGTGACGTAGTCGACGCCGCCGACTTCGAAGCCGCGAAGGAGCGTCTCCTTTTCGTCTTTTGCGGTGAGAAAGATAACCGGTGTGTCCTTGTACTCCGGTTGTCCTTTGAGCCGGCGACATACCTCGATGCCGTCCATCTGCGGCATCATGATGTCGAGCAGCACGAGATCGAAGTGCTTGTGGCTTGCCTGCTCGAGGGCGTCCAGGCCGTTTTTTGCAACGGCGATGGCGTAGCCGTCATTTTTGAGCTCGGATGCCACGAGCTGAATATTGCTCGGCATATCGTCGACGATGAGAATGCTTTTCCTGCTTGCCATAATACGTCCTAATCTAAATCAATATCGAGCTGTTGTGCGAGTGCACGAAACTGTTTGAGCATTCGGTCCATCGTCTCGACGTCCGATTCTGCGGCGGCATCCGCCAACCGACGACCGTTTTGCGCAATCTCGTCGACCGCGAACCGCCGGCCGAGCGTTTCTATTCGTTCGCCGAAGTCGACGATCTCGTCGAGCATCTTGACCTCTTGGGTGCGCTTCCAGTCGGGCATGATTTGCTCTTCGACCGCCCGGGCGAGGTTCTCGCGGACCCGCGGAGCCAAGGCCTCGATTTCGGCCCCATGCTGCTGCTGTTTCCCGGGGTTGGTTCCGGCGGCTCCGTGTGCCTGCTGAGCGCCGTGTGCTTCCTGAGCTCCCTGTGCGCGGTGAGCCTCGTCGGTCCTCGCGGACTCTTCGCTACCCTCGCTTTGGGCGCGGCGATATGCCAACGCGTTCAGGGAAACGCGAAACATGCTCCCTGCTCCGTCACCACTTTGCGCCTCGATAGTGCCGCCCATGCGCTCTACGAGGCGCTGAGTGATGGCCAGCCCGAGGCCCGTACCCCCGTGGCTTCGGCTCGTGTCGGTTTCTCCTTGTGAGAACGCCTCGAAAACGTGCTTTCGCGTTTCCTCGCTCATGCCGGTGCCGGTGTCTTCGACGCTGATGTCCAGGTCGTATCGCTCGTCTTCGGTGTATCGTCCGGCGACCCGAACAATAACGTGCCCGCTCTCGGTGAACTTCAGCGCGTTCCCGATCAAGTTTACGAGCACCTGTTGCAGGCGCACGCTGTCGTAGTACAAGAGCTCCGGCACCTCCTCGGCAACCTGGGGCAGCAGGGGAACATTCTGTTCCTGTGCCTGAGGCTCGAACATAGCAACGACCGAGGTGATGAGCTCCCGGATGTTCGCGAACTCCGGCGTTATCTCGAGGCGGCCGGCTTCCACCTTTGAAAGGTCGAGGATATCGTTGAGTAGCCGGAGGAGCGTTTTTGCCGAGCTCTCGATGGTCGCAATGTAGCGGTGAGAGGTGTCATCGTCGGTCCTCCGTCGCACGAGCTCCGCATACCCCATGATTGTGTGAAGCGGCGTGCGGATCTCGTGAGAAACGTTTGCCACGAACTCGCTTTTCGCCTGGCTCGCAGCCTCCGCTTGAGACTTCGCGGTCTTGAGACTATTCTCCATCTTTACCCGTTGGGAGACGTCACGGGAGACGGTGATGATTTCGGAAACCGAGCTCGTCTCCTCGTCCCATATGGTTTTGCTCGTTGTCTCGAGCCACGTATAGGTGCCGTTTTTGCGCCGCATGCGGTAGGTCACCGTTGAAACTACCCGCCCCTGCGCAATGTAGCGGTGGCTTTCTCTGATGTTCTCGAGGTCCTCCGGGTGGAAGAGCGTATAGCTGTTCACGCCGACGAGCTGTTCGGGCTCGTAGCCGAGGAGGTCTCTGCACGCAGGAGATACGTAGGTGAAGATCCCCTCCGGTGTGTGTCGGGCAATCATGTCTGTGGCGTTTTCTGCGAGAAGCCGGTACTGCCGCTCACTTTCCACGCGCTCGGTATTGTCGGTCTGGATTGCCACGAACCACTCGATAGCCCCGTTGTCGTGCAATACGGGGGCGATCGTCTGATCCGCATGGTAAAGCGACCCGTCTTTGCGGCGGTTGATGATTTGCTCGCGCCAGGTCCGGCCGGCGTTGATGTTTTCCCACAATCGGGCGTAATACTGGTCCGACATCTTCCCGGAGTTGAATAGCTTGGGCGTGCAACCCATCGCTTCGCTGCGAGAATACCCGGTCGTTTGTTCAAACGCCGGGTTTACATACTGTATGACGCCGTGGGGATCGGTGATGTAGACCGCGTGTCCGGCCTCTTCGATGGCTTTGTGGAGTCGTTTGAGCTCTTCTCCCATGCGGCGCCGCTCGGAGACGTCCCTGATGGTCCCGACGATCTTCTCGCCGAACTCGGTTTCGAGATCGAGTGCTGGTTCGAGATGAGCGGAAATGGAGGCGACGAGCGGGTTTCCGTTTGCGTCGTGGAGCTCGAGCTCGTAATTGTCGACCGCACCTTCGTGGGCAATACGATTCGCAAGCATTCGACGGAGCCGAAGCGGTATGTTGAGAGTCGCCAGGTTCCGACCCACGAGATCATCCGGTTGGAACCCGAACTTCCGTACCGAGGAGCTGACCGTCAGTATCTTTCCTTCGCTTCGTGTCACCTCGAAATAGACGTCATGCAAGCTTTCAAACATGCTGCGGTATTTTCGCTCACTGCGTTTTAGCCGGCGTTCGGCCGCCCTCCTGCGCATCGCGTTGACGAGTAACATCACCACGAGGAATAGGAGGATCACGATCGATGCTCCGCCGGCCACGATGTAGGTGCGGTACTGATACCACGCGCTTTGAGGATCGTTGAGTATTGTGGTGCCCGCGGGTGTCTCGGTAACCGCCGCAGCGTCGTGCCGACCGCTATCGGAATCCTCAAGGGGTATCGACGGCTGTGCGAGGACCGGGACGGCGACGGCGCTCGAACAGCAGATAAACAGAACGGCCATTATGAACATGCGTGAGTTCCGTGCTAACCCCGGGTTTCTTTCCATACGCCGTGTGTAATATAGCCCGATAGTCAGAGATGACCAAGACCGCGGGCAACAAAGTATTGATTTTATTGGACATTCATGCTAAATTGGCTTAAACGGAGGGATGAGTGGGGCCTCCTCCCGTTGCAGCATACGGTGGAGCTGATTTCACTGCAGCAAGGGGACGACGTCAGGTGACTTTGCAGACGACGGGTCAATTATCTCACCAACTCCTCCTCCTTTTGTCTCAACTCGGGGAGGAGACCGACGAACGCGCAGTCGTACAGCGATTCCGAGAAGGGGTAAACGCGTTACAAGCGCAATTTCTTCTCGGCGAGTTCACCGACAGCTGCCCAGGCCCTCAGCTCGAGGTCGCCTCACCGAGTACCCGGTTCGGCGCATATCCGTTGAGCCCGCGCGGTGGACATGCAAACACCGAGGATCTCGCGGGTCTTGCTGCGGCGGCCGGATTAGTCGCGCGCATCATCGAGAGCGTGAGCGAGCGGCACCGTTTTCTCGAGCCGGGCCACTGCAGTGAGCGTGATCTCGAAGTTGCCATTTACCAGCTCAAGGCGGAAAATCGGAATTTGCTCAAACTTCTCGATACCGTGCGTGACGCCTTGTATCTGTGGGAAACAGACGCCTGTGGGTCACTTCGCTGCACGCAGGCGAACGCCGCCGCAGAGAGAATGCTCGGCTATGAGGCGGACGAGCTCTTTGACGCCTCGCCGTCATTTCTCGTTTCCGGTGGAACGGCGTTGTCGGTAGCGGACCACCTCGAAGAGCTCCGGCTGACCGGATACTCCCTATTCAAGACCACCCACTACACGCGAGACGGCAGCCCCGTACCGGTCGAGGTCACCGCCCAACTGTCGCGGCCCGAACGCCGAGAGGTCGTGGCAACCACCGTGCGGGATTTGCGAGATCGGAGCGCGCAGCGGGGGTATCAATCGGGCCCTTAGCCGACGACGTTAGCAATCGAGCGACCGAGACGCGCTATAGCCTCTCGGATGGCATCCGGACCGTTGACCGTGAAGTTTAGGCGCATCGTCGCCTGGCCGGAGCCGGGATCGGTGTAGAAAAACTTCCCGGGAACGAAGGCCACCTTGTTTCGGATTGCCTCGGTATAGACGGCCTCGATATCGACATCATCCGGGCCCTCCGCCCATATGAACATGCCGCCGTCCGGTTGGGTCCAGGCAAAACTCGGGGGGAGGTGGTGTTTCATCGCCTCGAGCATCACCTCTTGCTTGGGTCGGTAGTTTTCGATGATCTTCGGAAGATGCTGGTCGTAATACCCGCCGCGAATGAACTCGGTGCACAGTGCCTGCGTGAGGGCGCTCGTATTGAGATCCACCCCTTGTTTGGCGATGACGAGCCAGTTACGCAGGGCCTCGGGTGCGACGTAGTAGCCCACGCGAAGCCCCGGTGCGAACACCTTCGAGAATGAGCCGGTGTAGAGGACGTGCTCGGGTGCCATGGTTTGAATGGGAGGAACCCAGTCTCCGCGGTAGCGAAGCGCGCTGTAGGGATCGTCCTCGATGATCACGGCGTCGGTGCGCTCGATGATTTCCGCCACTTGCCTCCGCCGCTCGAGAGGGAGCGTTCGTCCGGTGGGGTTCTGGAATGTGGGGCTGAGATAGGCAAATTTCGGTTTGTACTCTTTGATGACCCGTTCGAGCGACTCGGGAATGAGCCCGTATTCGTCGGTCTCGATTTGCGCGTAGCGCGGCTCGTAGGGGTTGAAGGCCTGGAGGGCGCCGAGGTACGTCGGGGCCTCCACCGCAACCACGTCGCCGGGGGCAATCAGGATTTTCCCCATTGCGTCGAGCACCGACTGAGAGCCGGTGGTCACGTAAATCTCCTGTGCTCCGGCCTCGATTGTAATCGCCTTCAGGTGATCGGAAAGGGCCTCTCGCAGGGGAGGAAATCCTTCGGTCCGAGTGTACTGCAGTGCGTCGGTTGCGTAGTTTTTCATCGCCTGTCGGTACATCTCGTCTACGAAGTCGGTCGGGAAGGCGTCCGGTGACGGCATCCCTCCGCCGAGGGAGATGATGTCGGGGCTCGCGGCGAGTTTGAGAATCTCCCGGATTGCACTCGAGCCCATGTTCTGCGTGCGCGATGCCAACATCTTGTCGATTTTCATGTCGCCTATCCTTGGTGGTGAGGTTTTTCTCGTGTGCCCTGCAATACATAGCCTAACATGGAACCGGCTGTGAAAACAGCGGAAATGCTCGCCGCCGCGAACAGCCGCGGGCGTCGGCGCGGGCCGGGGTGGGGTGCCCGGGCGCGGCCGGCCGCGCGTCGGGCGGGGGGGGGGGATGCCGCGGGCGGCGGCCGCCGTTGAGCCTTGCCGGTATGGCGGCTATACTGCCGGTCTATGACAATCGACATCATCCCCTTCTCTTCGCCCTTGCATCCGGGCTTCGATTTTCGCACCGTACATCGTGAGCTCTTCTCCGCCCTCGAAGCACAGCACGACATTCGCATAACCGATGCCGATGCCGAAGACGACGAGCGCACACCGCAGGCGAGCCCGGCCGATCTGCGCGTGATCCTCGTTGCCTCCGGCGGCACGGAGAACAGTTTCGTGGAACATTGGGAGAGGCTCCCGCGACCGGTGTACCTCTTGACCGACGGCAAGCATAACTCTCTTGCCGCCTCGCTCGAGATAAGCGCGTGGGTGCGGGGCCGGGGGGAACACTGCGAGATTCTCCACGGGGATCCCGAAAGGGTCGCGCGCCGGCTCGACAGTCTTGCCGCAGTGGAGCGGACGCTTGGGGTGCTCGGCGAGAGCCGCCTCGGGTTCATCGGCGAGCCCTCGGACTGGCTCATTGCAAGCTCGGTCGACCGGGCGGCGTTACGCGAGCGTTTCGGCACCGAGACCGAAGAGATCGCCCTCGATGAGCTCTACCGCTACATAGACGAGGTGCCCGCCGAAGAGGCTCGCGCGGTGGCCTCGGAGGTTGAGGGGCGCAGCACGGCGGTGGTCGAGCCGAGCAGCGAGGCGATCGAGCAAGCGGCAACCATTTATTTGGGGCTCAAGCAACTCATCGGCGATCGGCACCTGTCCGCCGTCACCCTGCGCTGCTTCGATCTCGTTACCAAATACCGCAATACCGGCTGTCTCGCCCTTGCGCTGCTCAACGACGAGGGCATCATGGCCGGCTGCGAGGGCGACCAGCAAGCGCTCTTTACGGTGGTGGCTGCTCATGCGCTGACGGGGGAAGTCCCGTTTTTGGCGAACCCCGCCTCGTTGGATATCGAGCACAACGCGGTGGAAATTGCGCACTGTATGGTGGCCACGCAATCGGTCGGCTCGTTTCGCCTGCGCAGTCACTTCGAAACCGGGCTCGGGGTAGCCATCGAAGGGGAGTACGAGGGGGATGATCTCACCATTGCCCGCGTCGGCGGCGAGGATCTGTCCGTGGCGTGGGTCTCCGAGGCGTCCACCGAGCACGCCGAACACTCCGAGGAACGCTGTCGAACGCAGCTTCGGCTCCGTCTCGACGAGGATGTGAGCTATTTCCTCGAGGCCGCCGTTGCCAATCATCATGTGGCCGTCGGCGGCCGCCACCGCGATCGGTTTCGCGCGTTCTTCACGCGGGCCGGGATGAGACAGGCATGAGGGCGCGGCGCCCGCGGCAGGCCCGTGGTAGGCACGCGGCGCGCGCGGCAGGCCCCGCGGCGCGCGCCGTCCATAATCGACAGATTCTCTACGCTGGGGCATAATGGAACGGTCATGGACAGAAACGCCTATCTAACCGAACTTTCCGACTATTACGTCTCGAAGCATCCAAGCTCGCGGGAGCATTTCGACTGGGCAAGCGGCACGTTGCTCGGCGGGGGTAGTCACAACCTCAGGCTGTTTTCGCCCTTTCCCTTTTATGACGCCGATGCGCGGGGTGCGACGGTAACCGATATCGACGGCAACACGTATGTCGACTTCTGGCAGGGGCATTTCGCCAATGTGCTCGGGCACAATCCGCCGGTCGTGATCGACGCGCTCAAGAAGGAGTTGGAAAGCGGCCGCGGGCTCATTACCGGGTTCCCCGGTCGCCATCAGGCGGAGCTTGCCGAGCTGATCCTCGCTCGCGTGGGAGCGGAGCGTATCCGTTTTACCACCAGCGGGGCACTTGCAACGATGAACGCGATTCTGCTCGCCCGCGCCTATACCGGACGCAATAAGATCATTAAAGTCGCCGGCGGCTGGCACGGCGGCCACCCCTTTGCGCTCAAAGGCATCCACACCTACGAGCACGGCCTCGGAGAGCTCGAGTCCCAAGGGCTGCCCCCCTGTTCCGACGATGAGATCGTGGTGACTCGGTTCAACGATCTCGAAGACCTCGACGCAGTATTCGAAAAGCATGGCTCGGAGGCGGCGTGTTTCATTTTCGAGCCGATGGTGGGAAGCGGTGGGCTGATCTTCGCCGACCCCGCCTATATGTCGCGGGCGCGCGAGCTTACCCGCGAGCACGGGGCCCTTCTCATTCTCGACGAGGTCATTACCGGGTTTCGGCTCCACGCGGGAGCTCTTCAGACCCTGTATCGGGTGAGCCCCGACCTCTCGGTATTCGGCAAGGCAATCGGAGGGGGAATGCCCGTGGCGGCGGTTGCCGGGCGGGAGGAGGTGATGTCGCTTGCAGCCCCCGGGACGCCGCACGAGCGATCGGTGAAGTTCGACGGCGGAACCTTTGCGGCCCACCCCCAAGCAATGATTGCCGGCACCGCGTTCCTGCGCTACCTCATCGAACACGAGGACGAGGTCTACCCCTACATCGGCGAGTTGGCGCGCACGGCACGCACCGGTATCGAGGAGCGGCTCAACGCCTACGACATACCCGCGAGATGTGGCGGCGACGCCTCGCCGGTTTCGGAAAACAGCTCCCTCGTGGCCGTCCATGTGCTTACCGACGGGGCCGAGTCGGTGCGCTCTCCGGAGCAGGTGCACGACCCCGAACGCAGCGACATGGAGCTTCGCGATAAAATCTTCAAGCTCGGCATGCTCAAGGAGGGGTTCCACGTGGTCCACGGGTACGGGAGCGTGAGCTATGCGCATACTGAGGAACAGATTCAAAAGTCGCTTGACGCGTTCGAGCGCATCGCGAAGCGCCGGCGCGCGGAGTAGTCGGCATTGACCCGCAGGGAATGACCGTCTCATACTAGAGCGTAAGGGAGGTCTTTATGCGACGCGCAATGATACGACGCGTGTTCGCCCTCATGGTGGTGCTCATCGTGCTCGTCGCGGTGGGTGTCGCTTCTGCGCAGGAGCGCGAAGAGGAACGCCGCGATATGGTCGACCGGCATATCGCCGACGAGGGCATTACCGATTCCGCGGTGCTCGATGCTATGCGCACCGTACCGCGCCACGAGTTCGTCCCTGAGGAGCGCCGCGGTCGTGCGTATGCGAACCGTCCGTTACCCATCGGTGAGGGACAGACTATCTCGCAACCCTACATCGTTGCCTACATGACCGAGGTGCTCGAGCTCGAGCCGGGTGATCGGGTGATCGAAGTGGGAACCGGAAGCGGATACCAAGCCGCCGTGCTGGCCGAGATCGTTGACGAGGTATACACGATCGAAATCATCGATTCGCTCGCCGAAAGCGCCGCTCGGAGATTGGACGAGCTCGCCTACGACAACGTGGAGGTAAAGCAGGACGACGGCTACTTCGGGTGGTCCGAGCACGCCCCCTTTGACGCGGTCATTGTAACCGCAGCGGCAGGCCATATTCCCTCACCGCTGGTCGAGCAGCTGAAGCCCGGCGGGAGAATGGTCATCCCGGTGGGGCCGGTCCATGCGGTACAGAACCTCGTTTTGGTCACGAAAGACCGAAACGGTGATGTAACCACCGAGCAGCTAATGCCGGTGCGATTCGTTCCGATGACCGGGGAGGCTCAGGACCGGTGACACCGCGCGCAGGCTCCGGCGACAGGGTCACAGGGGCCGGCGCGGGATCCGACGCCGGCGGCCCGAGTGGCGGGTCCGCGCACGCGCATTTCTCGGTGCCCCGCTCCTCCGCGGCGGTGTTTCTCGTATCGACCCTTGTGCTCGCCCTGCAGATTGCCTTCATCCGGGCGCTATCGCTCGATACCTATCATCATTTTACCTATCTCGTAATCAGCACGGCCCTGCTGGGATTTGGGGCAAGCGGTACGGCACTGAGTTTGGCACGGAGGTGGATCGAGCGGCACTTCGAGATTCTCTCGGCGGTGCTGTTGGTGCTGCTGGTGGTAAGCTCGGCGTTCGCCTACCGCGTTGCGGTGGCGCTTCGCCCGGACATGCAGTACGTCCTGTTCAGCAGCGGCGAGGTGCTGAAGTTGTGGGCGCACACGTTGGTGCTCTTCGTCCCGTTCTTTGCGGGCGGTGCTTTTGTGGGGATGGCGCTTTCGCGGTTTCGCACTCGTGTCGGGCTGGTGTACGGGGCGAACATGGTGGGAAGCGGCCTCGGCGGAGTGGCCGGGGTGATGACGGCGTTCGTGGTAACGCCGTATCGGATGCCGGTCGTGCTGTCGGTGTTGGGCATTGCCGCACTGGTGCTCTGGGTGACGGCATGGCCGGGGTATCGGCGGGCGCCGTTTCGCCTCTTTACGACCGGGGCTTTTGTGGGTTCCGTGGCGGCCGTGGTGGTGGGGCTGGTGCTGCCGTTCGGCTCCTCGGTTGATCAGTACAAACCCATGGCGCAGGCGCTTCGCCTGAGCAGGCAGGGCGATGCCCGGCACGTGGCGCAGAAAATCGGCCCGCGGGCCCAGATCGACCTCTTTGACGTGCCGTCGATGCATCACACGCTGTTTGCCGCCCCGACCGCAGCGGCGCCGCCCGAACAGCTGTCATTGTTTATGGACGGCGCCCACGCCGGCGGGGTGTTTCGCATTGAGGAGGCCGGGCAAGCGGAGGTGCTCCGCGATGTTGCTCAGGCGCTTCCGTATCGGATGGTGGACGCGCCCGAGGTGCTCATTCTCGGAGAGCAGACCGGAGTCAACGTGTGGATGGCCCTCGCGCACGGGGCACAAACGGTCACGGTCGTGCAGCCGAACCCCCAGCTAATCGACGCGGCGCGGGAGGCCGTGGATTCTTCGGTATTCGACCGGCCGGAGGTGCGCGTGGTGAGCGCCGAGCCGCGGCTCTTTCTCTCTCGTGCCGGACAACAGTTCGACATCATCCACCTGGCCTCGGCCGAGGGAATGCCCGCCGGCTCGGGCGGGCTCGCCTCGATGAGAGAGGACTACACGCTCACCGTCGAGGCCACGCGGGCCGCGCTCGAGCGGCTCACGCCGTCGGGACTTCTCACCGTCACCCGCGGAATGCAGACGCCGCCGCGCGACAATGTTCGATTGTTTGCGCTCTTCGAGGAGGCGCTGCGGACGCAGGGCGGAGGCGGGGCCCAGCGCGCCGGGGCCGCGGCCGGCGACGGCGAGGAAGGCGGCGCCGGGAACGGCGGGGCGGCCCAGCGCGCCGCGGCCGGGAGCACGGCGGCGGGGCGGTTGCTTCAAGCGCGAAACTACCTTGCGGTAACCACCGTGGCCGCCGCCGAGCCGCTCGGGCAGGCGCGGATCGATCGGTTTCACTCGACGGTCGAGGCCCTGTCCATGGACGCCGACTACTATCCCGGAATTTCGCCCGCCGAGCTCACCGAGCGAAACCGCGTGAGTGGTCCCGAGGGCGGAGAGGGCTCGTACTACTACCACGCCGCACAGCGTATCCTCGCCGGCGAGGGCGAGCGGGAGGCGTTTTTCAGCGATTGGGTCTACAACGTTCGCCCGCCCAATGATAACCGGCCGTACTTCCACAGTTTTTTTCGGTGGGACTCGCTCTCACGCTATATCGAGAGCTACGGGCAGTTCTGGTTTCAGCGCCTCGAGCTCGGCTACGCGGTTGTCGTGGTAACGTTTCTCCAAGTGTTGATTGCCGCACTGGTGTTGGTGCTCGCGCCGGTTTTGGTGCTTCGCCGCAAAGCGCCCGTGGCCCGCGGGGAAGGGGGGCGAGGCGCAATCGGGTGGACGGTTTTGCACTTCACCGCCATCGGCTTGGGTTTTCTGTTCATTGAGATGCTCCATATACAGCGCATCACGCGCTTCCTCGGCGACCCGATCTACTCCACCGCTGCCGTCCTTACGGCAATTCTCGTATTCAGTGGCGTGGGAAGCTACGTGCAGGGGCGGATCGGCGGTGCGCGCGCGAAGCCGCGGCACACCGGGGGCGACGGTCGGCAGGAAAGCTCGCGGATGGGGCGCCTGCTGCCGTCTCGGGGCATGAGCGCCGCCGAGCGTATCCGCTTCGGCGGGGCGGCGGTGGCCGCGCTGGCGCTTGTCTACTACGCGGCACTCGACCCGGTGTTGAACGTGGCAATCGGGGCGGGTGAACCGCTTCGGTTCGTCGTGAGCCTCATTATGCTCTTTCCCATATCGTTCATGCTCGGATGGCTCATGCCGGCGGGCCTCGAAGCGGCCGGTCGTGTCTCGGGCGACCTCATTCCGCTTGCCTGGGCGGTAAACGGGGTTGCCTCCGTTGCCGCTACCCCGCTCTCGGTCATGGTGGCATCGGGTGTCGGGTTTTTCGGTGTGACCCTCCTCGCCGCCGTGTGTTATCTCGTCGTTGCCCTCGCGGCTCCCCGGCGGTGAGAAGCGGGCGGGGTGCGTCCCACCGTTCAACCGGCGCCGCCGGGGAACTTTCGCGAAATATTTGATTACCGCGCGCTTTAGTGGCATGATGATGAGCTATGGATACGGTTAAGCTTCGCCCCGCTGCCGCGATCGGGCGGCAATTCGTTCCGCCGGAGTTTCTCCCCGAAGGAGAGGACGAGCATTATCTGCGAGACCGCCAACTCGGACGTCCGATAGATGCGTTTCGCCGGCTGAGCGCACACGAGCTGGAGATCCTGGTCAAGAACGGAAACGTAGCCGACAACTGGGAGGAGATTCTCGTCACCGACGAGTTCGATCCGGTACAGATTCTCGCCTCCTCATTTCACGGCCTCGTGCGGATCGGCGCGGTCTGCAACGCGACACTCGAGCACCACGACCTGCAGCTGCCGGTCGGCATAACCAACAGCACCATCTCTTCGTGTGATATCGGCGACTACGTCGCCATTCACAACGCACGGTATTTGGCCCACTACATCATCGGGGATCGGTCGATCATCACCAACATCGACGAAATGCACACCACCGATCATGCGAAGTTCGGAAACGGCATTCTCAAAGACGGCGAGGACGAAGAGGTGCTCGTTACCCTCGATCTCATAAATGAGTCGGGAAGCCGGGCGGTACAGCCGTTCGACGGGATGACGACGGCCGACGCGTACGTGTGGTCCCGGTATCGCGATGACGAGCAGCTGCAGAAACGACTTGCTGCGATGACCCAGGAGCGCTTCGACACTCGGCGAGGCTACTACGGAACGATCGGCGAGCAGTGCGTTATCAAGAACTCTCGGATCGTCAAGGACGTTAAGGTCGGCGCGCACTGCTACATCAAAGGTGCCAACAAACTGAAGAATCTCACGATCAACTCCAGCGGCGACGAGCCCACCCAGATCGGCGAGGGAGTGGAGCTGGTAAACGGCATCATCGGGGCAGGCTGCCGCATCTTCTACGGCTGTAAGGCGGTGCGCTTCATCATGGGAAGCAACTCGAGCCTCAAATACGGGGCGCGGTTGATCCACTCATTTATGGGAGACAACTCGACCGTCTCATGCTGCGAGCTGTTGCACAATTTGATGTTTCCCGCCCATGAGCAGCACCATAACAACTCGTTTCTCATCGCCTCTGTGGTGATGGGGCAGAGCAACATCGCAGCCGGCGCGACGATCGGGTCCAATCATAACAGCCGTGCCAACGACAACGAGATACAAGCCGGCCGGGGATTCTGGCCCGGGCTGTGTACGAGCCTCAAGCACTCATCGCGGTTTGCCTCGTTTGTATTGGTCTCCAAAGGCCACTACCCGGCAGAGCTCGACATTCCCTTTCCCTTCGCCCTGGTCAACAACAACACCGCGGAAGACCGCCTCGAGATCATGCCCGCATTCTGGTGGACCCACAATATGTACGCGTTGGCGCGCAACAGTTGGAAATTCTCCGCACGCGATAGGCGCAAACACAAGACCCAGCATATCGAGTTCAACGCGTTCGCCCCCGACACTGTCGAGGAGATTATCGAGGCACGGCGGCTTCTGGCGTCCTGGAGCGCAGAGGCTTCCGGCGAATCGTGGAGCAACGACCGGCTGGTCGTACGTGGTAAGCACATCGAAAAGTCACGCCGAGATATCGTCATCCTCAAGCCTGAGGCCGGCTATGAGGCCTATGAACAGATGCTCCACTACTATGCAGCGGAGAACCTGATCGCGTATCTCGAGGCCGACGAGGGCCGGAGCTATGCCGACATGTGCCGGGACCTTGCCGGAGAGCGGGTGACCGCGTGGGCGAACCTCGGGGGACAACTCGTACCGGAGTCGGAGGTAGCCTCGCTGCGCGCCGACATCGGTATGGGGGCGCTTTCCTCGTGGGACGAGGTCCACGCGCGCTACGACCGGTTGTGGGAAGACTACCCGCTCCAAAAACAGCGTCACGCATTTGCCGTGTATCGGCTGCTATCGGCACACGGGGCCGGCGATACGCTCAGCGGCAGCGCCGTCGGAGCCGCCGAGCCGGGGACCTCGGGCACGGCGGCAAGCCGCGCGGCCGGCGGGGCCGCCTCCGGCGCCGAAGACGCCGTCGTGCCGCTGCCGCTTCCCGGCGTCGAGTTCTGGCATCAGTTTCTCGACCGGGCGCTGGAAATCCAAGAGCTCAAGCGCGACCGCGTGTACGAGAGCCGAAAGAAAGACTACGATAACCCCTTTCGTTTTCTCACGTACCGTAACGAGGCCGAGATGAAGGCCGCAATCGGCGACATCGAGGATAATCGGTTCGTAAAGCAGGTTCGCGAGGAAACCGAGACCTTCCGCGTCCGCGTCGAGCGCCTGCGTTCACGTGGGTAAGTGACTCCGCGGCCCGCGAGGCACCTCGCGGGCCGGCCAACCTCAGGCGCGGCGCCGCCGGGCGTCGGGCGCCGCCACGGGCGCCGCTGGGGGCGCCGGCCCGGGCCGGCGCGCCCTCAGGCGCTGAGAGAGCTCAGTCCTGCCTCGAACTGGTCCGGAGTGATCTTCCTGCCCTCGTCGAGCAGATACCCATAGCGGATGGCCGTTTTGCCTTTGCCTATGGTGCCGACCGCCGCGAGTGCTCCATCCTGGAAGTATCCGGCGAGAAACTTCCCCTCTTTGACATCTCCCTTGAAGCGGATCTCATCGTAGGTGGGCGCGTAGCCGATGTAGGCAAAGGAGGTCTCGAACTGCCGAGTCCAGAAGAAGGGCGCGTAGGCCAGGGGCCCGCCGACCCCGAGTATGGAGCGGGCAACTTGGCGTCCGTGACGCTGTGCGACCACCCAGTGCTCGACACGCTTGGGGCCATCAGAGCCCTCGACCGCCGCGATGTCGCCGACCGCATACACGCCCGCGGCGCGGGTTTGAAGATACCCGTCTACCGGCACGGTGTTTCCCTCGAGCAGTCCCGAGCCTTCGAGGTACTCCACCACCGGCTCGGCACCCACGCCGATTACAACGAGATCGGCGGGTAGGCGCGTCCCGTCGGAGAGCTCGACGTTCTCTACGGAGTTACCCCCCGAAATCCTCGAGACGTTGCGCCCCAGGTGAAGCTCCACCCCCTGCTCACGGTGCATGTCGGCAAAGCGCGACCCAACGTCACTGCCGAAGACCTGCTCGAAGGGCACCGATTCGGGCGCTACGACGTGGACATTGAGCCCGCGGCCGCGAAGGTAGGCCGCCGTCTCCGTGCCGATAAAACTCGCCCCGATGACAACCACATTTCGAGCGCTCTTGGCCTGAGATCTAATGGCCTCTGCGTCACCGAGGGAACGCAACAGATGTACTCCCTCGAGGTCGGCGCCGGGTACCGGCAATGACTTAGCCCGCGATCCGGTTGCAAGCACGATGAAATCGGCGCTGAGCTCAGTTCCGTCATCGAGCGTCAGGCGCCTTGCCTGCGCGTCGACGGCCGTGGCTGTACGGCCGGTCCACAGCTCGATTCCCATCTTTTCATAGAATGATGCGGGACGCAGCGCAATGTCGTCGAAGGACATGTCGGTGGCGAGATAGAACTTTGACAGCAGCACCCGATCGTAGGGACGCGCGGTTTCTGCGGTAACAATCACGATGCGCCCGGCAAAACCTTCCCGGCGGAGTTGCTCGGCGGCCATGGAACCGGCTGCGCCGCCACCGACGATAGCGACGGTGCGAGTATCGCTTCCCGCCGGCTTGGACAGGGTCGGTTCGTGCTTTGCCCCAACATACACCCGGCCTTCTTCCTCGCGCACCTCATATCGAGTCAAATCGTCGAGCGCCGGTGGTGAGAGCATCGTTCCCGTTGCCGTGTCAAAACGCGCGTTGTGGCAGGGGCAGGTCAGGGTTGCCCCTTCGAGATGACCGAAGGACAGAGGGCACCCCACGTGCGGGCAGGCGTCCGCCCATGCGTGAAGCTCCGTTCCTACGCGAACGAGAAGAACACTCTCTTCTTCGGTCACTTCCGCGGAGAAAAACGCGCCGTCTTCGATATCTTCGCTTTTCGCAACCTCTTTCCACTGATTATCCGACATTGTGTACCTCCGACACCAAACCTACCCATAGGCGGCCCTTCTCAGCAAGTGCTCCGTATTTCCGACTCTCGCTGTCTGATATTATGTTAACGGTGCGATGCTATCGAACGCGGGAGGTGCTATGCGCATAAGCGTACTTGTTTTCTCTGTAGTGGTTCTTACCGGGTGTCTGGGATTTGCCCAGGACGGTCCCGTTGTCGGGGAGGTCCCCCAAGATGTGGAGACCTCCTTCGTGGAGCAGCCCGATGACCTCGAGGTGGAGCCCTGGATCGAAGATCTCGCGGCTCCGTGGTCTCTGGTGTTCTTGCCCGACGGACGGGCACTGGTGAGCGAGCGGCCCGGACGTATCCGTCTCATCCGCGACGGAGATCCGGTAGACGAGCCGTATCTCGAGCTCGACGTCGCAGCGGTCGGCGAGGGCGGTTTGATGGGCCTCGAGGTCCACCCCGACTTCCCCGATGAGCCCTACATCTATGCCATGTACACCTACCGACAGGGTGGCGACCTCTACAATCGCGTGCAGCGGTTTCGTGACGAGGGAAGCACCGCCGAGCCCGACGAGATCATCATCGACGAGATCCCCGGATCGCGTTTTCATGACGGAGGGCGGCTCGGATTCGGCCCCGATGGGATGCTCTATGTCACCACCGGCGAAAACTTCCAGGCCGACCGTGCGCAGAATCGAGATATTCTCTCGGGAAGCATTCTGCGCGTAACACCCGACGGGTCGATTCCCTCCGATAACCCTTTTCCCGATTCGCCCATCTGGACGTACGGGCACCGAAACCCCCAGGGTCTGGCCTGGCATCCTGAAACCGGCGACCTGTTCTCCTCGGAGCACGGCCCCTCGCGTGAGTTCGGCATCCGGGGGCACGATATCGTCAATGTCATCCGCCGCGGCGAAAACTACGGGTGGCCCGAAGAGATCGGTGTCGGCGGGCTCGAGGAGTACGAAGACCCGCTTGTCATGTGGGTGCCCGCGACCCCGCCGGCGGGAATGAACTTCTGGCGCGGGGATCTGTACCTCGCAACGCTGCGAAGCGAAGCCCTCATGCGGATCTCGGTCGAGCCTCAGGGCGAGGGGTACGAGGTCACCGAGATCGAGGGGCTGTTTGCCGAGGAGCGTTACGACGGCATCTATGGGCGGCTGCGCGACGTGGTAGTCGGTCCCGACGATGCCCTATACGTGCTGACGAGCAACCGCGACGGTCGCGGCGATCCGCGGGATGGGGACGACAAGGTGTTGCGAATCGTGCCCCGTTGAGCCGTCTGTGTTACACTTTGGCTATGCTGTGTTCTCAGGCAGCCTCGGGGGCACGGGCACGCGCTAATCGGGCGCCGGAGTGACATCGCGGATAATGCCGACGACCCGGTTATTGGATGCATCGTATTCGGCGACTGAGTGAATGTCTCGAATCTCGCCGTCACATTCCCTGCGGATTTTGAACTCGGCATCGTAGCTTTCAACGCGACCGGCTACGAGGTCGGCGAGCAGGCGGTCGAGCTTTTCGCGGTACTCGGGTAGCGGCACGCTCTGAGCTCTTTGAACGGTGAACGTGCCGTCGGGAAGGCCGTAGATACGCTGTGCCTCGCTCAGCCGCAAGCGCTCCTGCATTTGGTATTCTTCGGTGACGTCTCGAAAGACGAGTACGACGCCGCCGAGCGAATTGTCGTGAATACCTCACCGAGGGGGCTGCCTGCAGAGTTCAACACGTAGCCGTAGCGGGCGATATACCACCGCTTTCCTTACTTGTGTGCTTTGGTTACCTTCTCTCCGAAATGGAACAGGAACACATGGACCGAGGACACAAATTCAATCCCGCAATGGTAGAACGGCTCAGCGATCCCGACCGTCTCGCAGAGCTGAGCCCGGAGCGCATTCTTGCAGCTGCCGGGTTTGCCTCCGACGGGGGTCATAACTCCGCGGGCCGCAGGCTCGTAGACCTGGGAGCCGGTCCCGGCATCATTGCGCGGGGCATCTCCGATCTCGTACCCGAGGCCACCGTTTACGCACTCGATATTTCCAAAGAAATGGTACAGCATGTGACCTCGGAGCTCTCACCGGAAGAACAGGGCCGCGTTATTCCACGTCTCAGCGACGAGTCTCACATTGCCCTCGAAGACGACTCTGCAGAGCTTCTCTATATGGTAGACGTCTACCACGAGCTCAGCGACGCCGCAGCGGTTCTCGCCGAGGCCCGACGGGTGCTTGCGCCCGGAGGAACCCTGCTGGTAATCGATTGGGCGCGCGGCGGAACAGTGGGGGGACCCCCTCAAGAACATCGCGTTCCCGTTGATGTGCTCGAGAGTGAGGTCAGCGAAGCTGGTTTCGCGGATGTGACCCGTAGCAATCTGTTTGCGCAGCACCACGCGGTGCGTGCCCGCGTTTAGCCTCGGGCATGCGCGGGGGCCGGCATCCTGCGGTGCACGATGAGCCCGTCCATCATGGTGAGCTCTACACCGATGCCTTTGATGCGTTGGGGGGCCGTGCGGGTGGGATCTTCGCTGAGGACGACGAGGTCGGCAAGCTTTCCGACTTCGATGCTGCCCTTCTCGTGTTCGGCGAACTGCGCATAGGCACTTCCTGAGGTGTAGGCGCGAATGGCCTCGAGGGGCGTAATGCGCTCGGGCCCTTCGCGGTTCACCACGTAATGGACGCCCAGCAGGGGTTCGAAGCTGCCTTCGCCGGGGTAGTCGGAGCCGAAGCTCACGTGAGCGCCGGCATCTATCAATGAGCGGTAGGGATAGGCCTCGCGTGCCCTGCGCTCTCCTACCAGCGCAACATCCTTTTCGGGTGTTGCCGCCGCATGAGGCTGCGTCGAGACCATGGCCCCGAGCTCGACGATACGGGAAACATCCTCGCTTCGGATGAGCTGTCCGTGCTCGATGCGAACCCGCATATCGCGAACGTGCGGGTAATCGTGTGCCAGGGCTTCGAGCGCGTCGAGGTACTCCTTTGTGGCCCGATCGCCAATTGCATGGGCGGCGACTTGGCGCCCCGCACGCACCGCCGGCTCGATAGTGCGCCGGATTTCCTCGGCCTCGGTGCCCGAGCCGTAGTTTTGGGGCTCTCCCTGGTAGGGCTCCATGAGCCACGCCGTTTTGCTCGAAAACGCCCCGTCCCAGAAGAACTTGAGCGGGCCGCGCTCGAGGCGCAGCGGGTGGAACTCTCTTTCCTCCATGCCGTTTACGAGCTTTGGCGAGTCGCCCATGAACCAGCACGAAATCCGCACGGTGAGCTTTCCCTCGGTGTAGAGGTCGTTATACGCATCTACGACATGGGGAAACCAGGTATTGTCCTGCACCGAGGTTACCCCGTTTTCTGCCAGAGCCGAGAAGGCACGCGGAAGATTGCTTCTCATGCTTTTCGGATCGGTAAAGCGGTTCTGGAACAGCTCGCGCACCCCCGGCGCTCCGAACGGCTCGCGGATGATACCGGTGAGGCGCCCGTGCGCGTCGAGGTCGACGCCGCCGCGATCCCAATCGGGCGTTTCGGGGCTTATGCCGAGCTCGGCAAATGCGCGTGAGCTCATCCATGCTGCGTGACCGGAGAACTGAAACAGCGCCACCGGATTGTCGGGAAAGGCCCCATCGAGGTCTTGCACGTGGGGATCCGGGCAGCTCGGATAGTCCCATTGGGTGGCGATGATCCACTCTCCGGCCGAGCTCCCCCGGTATGCCTCGCGCAACCGCTCTATGATCTCCTGCTTGGTAAGCCCAAACAGATTCGGTGTGCGCTCTCGGTCGGCCATATTGGCCAAATGAATATGGTTATCGTTGAACCCTGGAATGAGAGTGCGCCCGGCAAGATCGATGTGCTCAGCGTGCGGGCCGGCCTCGGCGCTCACCTTCGCCTTCGAGCCGACAGCGGCAATTCGGTTTCCGCGTACGAGCACCGCCTCGGCCTCGCTGCCGTGCTCATCCATCGTCAAAACGGTTCCGCCTGTCAACAACTGTTCGGTCATGGTTGCCTATACCCCTTGTGCTACATGAGAAAAGTAATAAGAATTTTCACGTGTGGCAGCATCTGAAATAACAACACGGCGGTTGTTGATAGTTCTCTTCATTTCACTATATGCTTTTGCCCGCTGTTATGGCATAATTCGAACGCGTGAGAACCTTTTTCCCCGGCGACACCTATCAAACTCCTTCGACGGCTGCCTCACCGATACCGCGTTTTCTCTCCGGTTCCTGGCGGTGGTTTTTTTACCTACAGTATTTTGTAGAGGTCATACGCTCGCGCAGACGCGCCGTGCGCGGCGTGTACGATACCGAAGAGTGGGCCGAGAGCTCGCGCCGCGTCATGAACATTATCGAGCGAAACGGCGGTCGCTTCGACATCCGGGGCCTCGATAACGTCCGCAAAGCAGCTTCCGAGCCGCCCTGCGTGTTTATCGGAAATCACATGAGCACCCTCGAGACCCAGATTTATCCGGTACTGATTGCGCCGTTCATGCCCGTCACCTTCGTGGTAAAGCAGGAGCTTCTTTCCCACCCCTTCATGGGGCCGGTACTCGCTACCCGCGATCCTATTCCCGTTAAGCGCGAAAATCCCCGCGACGACCTCAAAACGGTTCTCGAAGAGGGCCGGGAACGTCTGGCTCGAGGTATCTCTCTTGTCATCTTCCCGCAGAGCACCCGTACGCCGCAGTTCAAGCGTGAGGCCTTCAACTCGCTCGGTACGAAGCTTGCCTCCGCCGCAGGAGTCCGGGCAATCCCCGTGGCCATAAAAAGCGACTTTTGGGGCGAGCACGGGCTCATGCGTGGTTTCGGCCCGATTCGCCCATGGAGTACCATCCGTATAGAGTTCGGCGATCCGATCGCAGTCTCCGGCAGGGGCCGTCATGAGCATGAGCACGTTGTCGAGTTCATCGAGTCACGCCTTTCCGCGTGGGGCGCCCTCGGATATGGAGACGAAGAGGGCGAGGGAAAGAGCTCGTAGGCGGGGGAAGAAGATAATACGAGAGGCGTTGCGCTAAAACGCGTGCCGGTAGTTGCGTTGAAACGCGTGCCGGTATATATAGAAGAACCACTACCGGTTTTCAATGAGGAGGGGCGTTCATGGCTTCAGGCGATAAGATCAAAGACAAGGTGTATTGGGCTATCAAGAACTCCGACCAGCTCAAGCCCGGCAACTATGTATCGGTTTCGTTGGACAAGAAGGGGCTCTTTGGCAAGCCCAAGATCGTGCTAACGGGGCGCTCGCCCTCGGAGAGCGAACAAGAAAAGGTCATGTCGATTGCCCGTGAAGCAGCCGGCGACTACGAGCTCGTGAACCGAATGGGTATTACGAAGAGCTCCTAGAGGAACCGGGCCGCGCCACCTTCGCCGGTTTCAAGTAAGCACCGTCCGCTCGAGGTAGTCCGCGTACTCGGCGAGCGCGCTGAGAATGCGCTTTTGCGAGGCGGGGGTGTCTATGCGTGCGAGCCGGTTCGACACGTGCCGGCGGAACGTGGCAAAGTCGATCGCTCCGTCCGCTTCGGGGGCAAGGATGCGGCCTGCGCAGAAGCTCTTCCACCGAGTGTACTCCTCTTCGCTGAGGCTCTCTGGAAAGTTCCGCGCGATATAGCGGCGCAACAGCTCCGGACCGCGTGGATCGTAGAGCGGAGGCGGATCGTTTTTGAGGGTCTCCGGAGAGGCCGTGCGCAGAAGCTCGAACTCCTTGCGGTCCTCGTCGGGGAAAAAATCGCCGGAATAGATCTGCAATTCCGGATCGCTGTATCGGGCGGGGTGCGGGCTATCGTAGGCGCTTCGCACCTTCTGCAGTACCTCCGGGCGGGAGCGGATGAGATCGGCGTTGGCGAGGCAGCGGTCTACGTCGATGTCGAGAGCCTCCGCGCGCTCGGGAGATAGGGTGGTGAGCGGAGCCACCGCCGGGGAGCGGTTGAGATGGATCCCTTTCAGCGGTATTCGCTCTCCCTCTGCGAGCTGCTCGCGCGAGGAAAACACCCTCCGCCGAATCTCCTCGGCCGGCTCCTCGAGCCAATCGGAGGGGTCGCGGCGCAAATCATAGGCGATGACAACGTTCGTTTGCCGCGGGTGGGCACTCACCGGAAGCACAAGTGAGGTGCACCCGTTTGGCGAGGTGAACATCGCCGAGGTGTGCACCACCGGCTCCGATTTCTGCAACGACAGGTAGGCTCGAACCCCGTCCTTCTTTCGCAGCTTGAAGTAGAAGCGAAGGAGCTTCGGCTGTGCCTCGTATACGAGCTTCGCCAGGGCGATGGTAGCCCGCACGTCGGCAAGGGCGTCGTGGGCATCGGTATGCTCGATACCGTTTGCGCGGGTGAGCTCCTCGAGCTGAAACACCGGTTTGCCCTCTTCATCATGCACCCACTCGATCCCCTCGGGCCGTAGATCGTGGGCCATGCGAAGGAGATCGATCGTGTCCCAACGCGAGTTGCCGTTTTCGTATTCCCGGCGATAGGGGTCGTAGAAATTGCGATAGAAGAGCGCGCGAATGAACTCGTCGTCGAAGCGGATCGTGTTGAACCCCGCGGTCGTCGTGCCCGGGCGAATCATCTGCTCGTGCACCACCGCGGCAAAGGCCCTCTCCGATACGCCCCACTCGTTTACCTGTTGGGGTGTGATTCCGGTCTTCAAGCAGGCATCGGGATGCGGCAGATAATCCGGGGACAGGCGGCAGTAGCTTAGCACCGGCTCCTCGAGTTGTTCGAAGTGCTCGTTCGTGCGTACTGCGGCAAACTGCGCAATTCTATCCCACTGAGGATGAGTACCGAAGGTTTCGAGGTCGTACCAAAGAAGTGAGGCCGCCATGGGTGAGTGCCTCCAATCATAGGCTGCCTCTTGCCTTCTATGCAAGCGGGCGAAGACCGTTCGTTTTTGGTAGCCGTTTGGAGTCGATCCTCACTATGATTACGGAAGACGCCACGGGAGGTGCCGTATGTATCGTGTTACGGGTATGTTTTTGGGGTTCTTTGTGCTGTTGTGCTCGCCCGCTTTACTCCTTGCTCAAGACGATTCGATTGCCGCGACCTCCGCACACCGCATGGCGACCGACGCCGCGGTCGAGGTCATGCGCGAGGGAGGCAGTGCGGCCGACGCCGCCTTTAGCGCTGCGGCGGTGCTCACCATAGTCCAGCCCTGGTTCTCGAGCGTGATGGGAGGGGGGACATGGGCCCTCTACTATGACGCCGAAGAAGACGAAGTTCGCGCCCTCGACGGCGTGGGGCCGGCCGCGAGTGGGGCGACCTCGGATTTCTTTCTCGATTCGGACAACGCCCGCCGATCGGGCATGCATCAGGCGGTGGTCCCCGGCGCCTGGGCCGGCTGGATGGAATGGCTGAAAGCCTACGGCCGCCGTCCGCTCGATGAGCTCCTCGAGCCCGCCATAGAGATTGCCGAGAGAGGCTACGAGGTCTATGGCGAGATGGCGATGTGGCTTGGCCGCGGGGAGGAGGACATCCGTGAGTGGCCCCACAGTCGTGAGATCTACATCAGAAACGGCGAGCTCCTCGAAGCGGGAGATGTCGTCACCCAAGCGGCAATGGGGGCAACCCTGCGCCGCATTCAAAACGTGTATCGCAGCAACCGTGCCGAGGGCCGAGAGGAGGCGTTGGAGGCGGCAAAGGACTTCTTCTACCGCGGGCCGATTGCCGAGAGCATCGTCGAATACTCGCAGTCGCACGGAGGGTTGTTCGAGCTCTCGGACTTCAGCGATTTCGATACCGGCCTCGTGGAGCCCATTTCCATCGACTACGAGGACATTACCGTATATCAGAATCCGCCGAACAGTCAGGGCATTACCATGCTCATGGGTTTGAAGATCCTCGAGGGCTACGATTTCTCAGACTACACGCCGGATTCCGCCGAGTCGGTACACCTCCAGACCGAGGCAATCAAGGTGGCCCACGCGGCAAAGCACCGCTACGTGGGAGATCCGGCGTTCACCGATGTTCCCACCGAAGAGCTTCTCTCCGAGGAGCACGCGCGCGCCGCTCGGGAGCTCATCAGCATGGATGAGCCGCTGGGGTGGCCGTTTCCGGACACCGCAGACGAGCTCGAAATGAGCAACACTACGACCTTTTCCATGGTCGACGAGGCGGGAAACGCTGCTGCGGTGACCACCTCGCTCGGCGCACAGTTTCTCGTCGCCGGGCCGAGCGGCGTGCATATCAACAACCGCATGCGCATGATGTACTATGAGCCCGGCTATCCCAATACCGTAGAGCCGGGCAAAAAGGTGCGCCACACGAGCAACCCCTATATCGCCTTCAGGGACGGGGAGCTCTATATCCTCGGCGGGAACACCGGCGTCGACACCCAGCCGCAGGGTCAGATCCAGCAGTTCATGTCGGTGGTGGAGTTCGGGCTCTCGCCCCAACAAGCGGTATCGCGGCCGCGGTTCATCACGCGCGGCTACCCGGCCGGTCAATGGCCGTTTCGGGCCGCCAACGATTTGGGCCTCGAGCCGGGCACGCCGGATGAGTTGCGCCGGGAGCTTGCTGCGATGGGACACGAGGTTGCCTCAAACGGCATCTGGGGCAACGCGCAGATGATTCTCGTTGATCCCGATGAGGGGTCGATGCAGACCGGCACCGACCCCCGCGGCGGGGTTGGAAAGGGGACGGTAGAATGATGCGGTGGCGAATCCCCGGACTCGTAGTGTGGACCATGTGCTTCGCCGCCGCGCTCGGCACCGCCGAGGGGGTGGAGGTCTCGGTGCCGGAGTCGCTCACCGGGTACCGAGACGCCTTCGAGGAATCGGAGCCGGGGCTCTCCCGGCAACGGGGTAATGGGTCGCCGGCGACGGGGACGGAGCAGGCGGTCGCCGCGCGGGACCCGGTGGCCGCGCGCGTCGGGTTTCGGGTGCTGCAGGCCGGCGGCTCAGCGGCCGATGCGGCGTTTGCGGTGGGGGCGGCGATCAGCGTGCGCGAGCCGTGGTTCTCGCACATACTCGGCGGCGGCACCTGGGCGCTGCATCGGGAGGCGGCCGGCGGCCGGGTTACCGCCGTTGATGGGGCCGGTACCATTGGAAGCGAGGCCGACCCCGAGTTCTTTCGCGACCCGGATAACCTGCGCGAGCACGGCATGGAGTGGGCCATTGTGCCCGGGGCGTGGGACGCGTGGCTTTTGTGGCTCGAGGAGTTCGGAACGATGGAGCTCGACGAGCTGCTCGCCCCGGCCGTCGATTTGGCCGAAAACGGCATGAGCGCAAGTCGGACCCTCGTGGGGTGGATCAGGCTGCAGCGCGAGTCGATCGCCTCTCGCCCCGAAACCGCGCGTATTTTTCTTCCCGACGGCGAGGT
>JAWLED010000117.1:0-6803 GCA_041686235.1 Spirochaetia bacterium
GTGAGAACGGGTAGGAGTTTCTCGATGGAGCAGCAGAACCCCCTGTGGTACAAAGACGCGGTTATCTATGAGTTGCACGTCCGCTCGTTTGCCGATTCCGACGGGAGCGGCATGGGCGACTTCAAGGGACTCACCGCTCGTCTCGATTATCTTCACGATCTCGGGGTAAACGCAGTTTGGCTCCTCCCGTTCTATCCCTCGCCATGGCGAGATGACGGCTACGATATATCGGACTATACCGGTATTCACGAAGCCTACGGAACCCTCAAGGATTTCAAGCGCTTTTTGCGAGAGGCTCACCGCCGCGAGCTCCGGGTCATTACCGAGCTCGTCATAAACCACACCTCGAATCATCACCCGTGGTTCGAGCGAGCACGCCGAGCCGAGCCGGGCTCCACCTATCGCGACTTCTATGTGTGGAGCGATTCGCCCGACAGCTACTCCGAGGCCCGCATCATCTTTCAGGACTTCGAGAGCTCGAATTGGACCTGGGACCCCGTCGCCAAGGCCTACTACTGGCATCGGTTCTATTCCCATCAACCCGACCTCAACTTTGATAACCCGGCGGTAAGGAAGGAGCTGTTCCGGCTCACCGATTTCTGGTTCAACCTGGGGGTAGACGGATTGCGTCTCGACGCCGTTCCGTATCTCTACGAGCGAGAAAACACCAACTGCGAGAACCTTCCCGAAACGCATCAGTTTCTCAAGAGCCTGAGAGCTCACATCGACGAGAAGTTCGAAGATAAGATGCTCCTTGCCGAGGCGAACCAGTGGCCCGAGGATGCGGTGGAGTATTTCGGCGAGGGCGACGAGTGCCACATGTGCTTTCACTTCCCCCTGATGCCTCGGCTTTTCATGAGCGTGAAAACCGAAGACCGCTTTCCGGTGACCGACATTCTCGATCAGACTCCGGATATCCCCTCGGATTGTCAGTGGGGCCTGTTCCTGCGAAACCACGATGAGCTCACCCTCGAGATGGTAACCGACGAGGAACGCGACTACATGTACCGTGCGTACGCTCGGGATCCGCATCAACGACTCAACCTCGGCATCCGGCGCCGCCTTGCGCCTCTGCTCGAGAACAACCGGCGGCTGATGGAGCTGATGCACGTGCTGTTGTTCTCACTTCCCGGGACCCCGGTTATCTACTACGGCGACGAAATAGGGATGGGTGACAACGTCTATCTCGGAGACCGTGACGGCGTGCGCACGCCGATGCAGTGGAGCTCCGACAAGAACGCCGGATTCTCCAAAGCAAACCCGCAGCGGCTGTACTTGCCGGTCATTATCGATCCCGAGTACCACTATGAGGCGCTCAACGTAGAGACCCAGCAGGCAAACGGGTCTTCGTTCTTGTGGTGGATGAAGCGGGTCATCGCTACCCGCCGCCGCTTTGCCGCCTTCAGCCGCGGCGATTTTGAGGTGGTGCCGAGCGACAACGTGCACATATTCTCGTTTCTCCGTCGTTACGGCGATGAAACCGTGCTGGTCATCGCAAATTTTTCACGGCACCGACAAGCCGCTACGCTCGAGCTTCCTCAATATGCCGACCATGTCCCCGAGGAAGTGTTTAGCCAGAACGAGTTTCCGCGTATCCGAGAAGACGGCTACACCATTCATATCGGCGCCAACGATTTCTATTGGTTTGTGTTACGACCCTGGGAGGCAGCGGGGAGTCAGGCGACCGAGACTCCGGGCGCCGAGCTTTCCATTGCCCAAAACGAGTGGACCGATTTTTCCGCTCGCTTGAGGCGAATGCTGGAAGACGGGGTATTGTATCGGTACATCAGTGCAAGCCGTTGGTACCGCGAGAAGAGCCGCAAGGTACGAAAGGTCACGATCATCGACAGTCTCCCGATCGAATCGGGCGCTCGACGGGCGTGGATCCTCGTCGCCTCCATTGCCTTTGCCAATGAGGCCACCGAAACCTATGTGTTGCCGCTCTCGCTGGCACTGCGCGAGGAGGCCGAGGAGGTCGGCGGCGAATCGCCGCAAGCGGTCGTGGCCGCGGTCAAACTCGACGAGACGGTCGGCGTCCTCTACGACGGGGTCTATGACGTCGGTTTTCGCGAGGCCCTGCTCGGCCTGCTTCTGACGCGGAAGAAGCTCAAAGGGATGGCAGGCGAGTTGCACATGAACCGGGGCCGTAATCTTCGAGCGGTGGCTCGGGATCTCGAGCGTCCGTACAGCTCGCGGGTGCTCAAGGTCGAGCAGTCGAACTCCTCCTTTCTGTACAAGGATAGATTGTTCTTTAAGCTCTATCGAAAGCTCGAAGACGGTATCAATCCGGATGTAGAGCTCGTGCACTATCTCAGCGACACGCGTCATTTCGAGCACGTGCCCGCCTACGAGGGAAGCATCTCCTACAGCGGGAAAGACATTGGAAATGCGTCACTGGGGTTGATGGTAGACTTCGTGCCCAACGAGGGCGACGCGTGGTCGTATACCGAGAGCGTCGTGGAGCGGTACTTCGAGAATCTGCTCTCGATAAAGGAGGAAACCGGGGCCGCCCCGCCGAGCCTTCCGGACATCTTTGAGGCCAAGCTCGCCGATGTTCCGGATGAGTTCATCGGGCTAACGGACGGCTTCTTCCTCGAGCTCATGCACCTTCTCGGCCGCCGCACCGGGGAGCTCCATTTGGCGCTCTCCGCCGAACGCAGCAACAAGGACTTTGCCCCCGAGCCGTTCTCGCGGCTGTATCAGCGCTCGATGTATCAGTCGATGCGCGGCCTCTTTCGGCGGGTCATGACCAACGTCAAGAAGGTGCGGCGCACCGTCGATGCAGAAACCGCCGTGGATATCGATCGGTTGCTCGAGCAGGAACAAACGATTCTCGCGCAGTTTGCTCGGATCACCGATACGCGGATTCATGCAAAGAAGATTCGCATTCACGGCGATTATCATCTCGGGCAAGTACTCTTTACCGGTAGGGACTTCGTTATCATCGATCTCGAAGGCGAGCCTGCACGAGCCCTCGGCGAGCGCCGGCTGAAGTACGGTGCGTTTCGAGACGTCGCGGGGATGATCCGGTCCTTTCACTACGCAATTTACGGGAAGTTCCTCGAATACGCGAGTGTGCGCCCCGAGGATGCCGAGTGGCTCGGCAAGTGGATCGACCCGTGGTTCACCTACATCTCCGGTGTGTTCCTCGACGGCTATATGGAGACCGTAGACGGTGTGGACTTTGTTCCCGAGGACCCTGAGGAGCTCCGCGTCATACTCGAAGTCTTCATGCTCGAGAAGGCGGTCTACGAGATCGGCTACGAGATCAACAACCGCCCCTCGTGGTTGAAAATACCCGTAAACGGGATTCAGTTCGTGCTCGACCGACTGGCAAAGACCGAAGAGGGGGAGGCCTAGCGCCGGCGGGCGCGGTCTCGGCGCGAGCCACGTGCAGCGCGGCCCGAGCCGGCCCCGGAACACCCCGGTCGCCCTGGCCCGAGCCACGTGCAGCGCGGGCGTCCCGACCGGGTGGCCCCGACCCGGTGGCCCCCCCGACCCGGTGCCCCCGACCGGGCGCCCGCGACCCTGTGCCCCCGACCGGGCGCGAAATTCGTGCGGCAAAATTCACCGAACTTCCCCAAATCGAGTCGAATTTCTCCTATCATATATAATGTAGATGAGCGGCACGCTTCACGGGGAAGTTGCAAAAAATGGGACAGGGAATGGATGGATTAGGGCGAAGCGCTGTAAATACAATGCCGGAGGGCGAACCCTGCACGGACTGCCCGCGGGTGGTATTCGTCGACGACGAAGAGGCTGCGCTGAGCGTCATGCTGCGCCTGTTCCGAAATCAGGCCTACCAATGTGTTACCTTCAACAACGGAGCAGACGCGCTGAGCTACGTGGGTCGACATCCGGTGGACGTGGTGGTGAGCGACCTCCGCATGCCGGGGATGGACGGCTTGCAGTTCCTCGAACAGGTCTACGACATTGCCCCGGAGGCCACGCGGGTCATAGTCTCGGCTCACAGCGATCGGGAGTCGCTGCTCGACGCGATCAACCGCGGGAGGGTGCAGCGCTATCTTGTGAAGCCGTGGGACGCAACCGAGTTGCTTGCGGTCGTCAGGCAGTCCGCTGAAATCGCCGTTTTGCGGCGGGAGCGCGACAGACTCCTCGGTGAGCTCTCCGACCGCAGTGAAGATCTTGCGCAGAAGGTAACGAGCCGCACCGAGCAGGTCATGGCCCTGTCTCGTCATGCACAGCTTGGAAAATACGCCTCTCAAATCGTCCACAACTTGAAATCGCCGATTCAGGAAATCGGCGGTGCGGTGTTCTTGGCCAATCTGCTCGTGGACTCCGAGACCCCGCATGGGAGGGAGTTGCAGCGGTATCTCGACCATGTTGCCGATGGTGCTCGGGAGCTTCAGCGTATCGTGGCGGGTATTCTGCTTCACACCGTCGATGAGAGCTTCTTTCGAGAGGAGCCGGTAAACCTCAACGAAGTCATCGAGAGAGAGCTCGAGTTCTTCGAGATCGACGAGGTGTTCAAATACCACGTCGAGCGCCGGGTCGCGCTCGACCCCGAGCTGCCGGCGATCTCGGGCAATATGATTCAGCTCAAACAGGTGGTCGACAACCTCGTAAAGAATGCCGTCGACGCGATGTGGGAGGTCAAACGCAAGGTGCTCACGGTTAGCACGTCTTTCGATGAGACCCACGTCATGATCAGCGTAGAAGACACCGGGTGTGGTATCCCCGAAGAACAGCGGCAGGGGATTTTCTCTCCCTTTTTTACGACGAAAAAGCTCGGACAAGGCACGGGTATCGGATTGGCAAACGTGAAAAGCATGGTCGAGGCCTACCAAGGCAGCATCGAGGTAGAGAGCCGGCTCGGGCAGGGCTCTCGATTTACCGTGTATTTTCCGATGTAATGGCGACGTCGTCGCGATGTGCGAACGGGAGGGCCTCGTTGAGCTCTTCTATGTTTCGCCGCTCAAAATCGTTGATACGATCGATGTTACCCTCCATGATCATTCGCATCCGCTCGTCGAGAAAGTAGTGAAGGCTGTAGGTCGGTACGGCCTTGAACCCCCGTTTGACCTTATGAGGTGATCCCATGCCCGGGTCGAAGTCCGTGATGCCGTTCTCGATGGCCCAGCGGATCGGCTCGTAGTAGCACGCGTTGAAGTGCAGCTTGTCCACGAAGTCGAGACTTCCCCAGTATCGGCCCACCAGCATATCACCCTTGAAGAGTAAGAAGGACATGGCGATGGGATCCTCTCCCGCTCGTTTGCGCGCCACGACAAAGAGCACTCGGTGACGGAAGGTCTCGGCCAAGCTCTCGAAAAACGCGCGGTTGAGAAACTTGGCCGCCCATGGGCCAAACTGCTCGTTGTGAAGCTCATAGAAATCGTACATGAGTGAAAAGTATCGATCCGGAGCCTCAGTGCCCGGCACCGATTCCAGCTCCACGCCGTTATCGCTCATTGCTTTTCGCTCTTTCCGAATATTTTTCCGTTGATTCTTGTTGAAGTCCGCGAGGTAGTCCTCGAAGGTATGGTATCCGGGGTTGTGCCACACGAAGCCCTGGTGCATCCAGGTGCTAAACCCGTGCCGCTCGATCTGGGGGACCCAGTCGGGGTCCGCAAAGTTGAAAGCGACGGAGTGTATCCGGTTTTTTCGGGCGAAGTCCCGCATCTGCTCGATCATGACGCGGGTAAGCTCCTGCTGATGCTCGAGGAGATCCGGCGCAATGAGGAACCGGTAGGCGCTTGACGGCGTGGCGGGGCTCATGCCCACGAGCTTTGGATAGTAGGACACGCCGATCTGCCGTGCCACGTCGGCCCAGGCAAAGTCGAAGACGAAATCTCCCATGCTGTGGGTGCGCACATAGAGCGGTGCCGCGGCAACGAGCCGGTCACCGTTCCACACCGCCATGTGCGTGGGAATCCAACCCGTATCCGGCGACATCGAGCCCGACTGCTCGAGCTGATTGAGCCACTCCCACTCGAGCAGCGGCGTTCGCAGCGGGTGTGCGAGGGCATTCCATGCCGAGGGGGATATCTCGCTGATTGCAGCGTGCCATGTGAGGCACAATTCCTGACTGTTCACCTCTTTAATGTAACAACACCTTGCTCGTCGACAAAGCTTTGACGACGAGCACGCATTGCTCAGCCGCAGTCGTCCTGTTATAGTCGCTGCGAAATCGGGTTGGCAAGGGAGCATCATGTACGCTCAGGACATTCGAGATTATGCAGAGTTGATCGTATCGATGGTCGGCATTGACACCGGTCGACGGCTCGAAGTGCGGGGCGAGCCGGTTCACTGGGACCTGATTACCGAGGTTGCCGCCGCCGCCTATCGTCGAGGGGCCCAGTACGTACGGGTACAGTCCGAGCATCCCGGTCTCTACAAGGCGCGCGTAGAGAACTCCGCCGAGGAGTATCTCGATTATGTTCCCAAACAGCTCACGCTCAACAACGATGTGATCATAGAAGAGGGGTGGTCGTTGGTTGCAATCAAAAGCCCTGAGGATCCCGATTTTTTCGCAGATATCGATACCGAGCGCAACGCTCGCATGAGCCAAGCTGTCGAGCAAGCGGTCATGCCGCTGCGGCGCGCCCTGCAAGCCGATCGATTTCCGTGGCTCGTTGTGGCAGCCCCGACCGAGAAATGGGGCAAAAAGGTCCTCGACAGCGCGGGTCCTGTGGCCGACTCGGGCGCTACGACCGGCGCGGGTCCTGCGGCCGACTCGGAGGGGGCGACCGGCGCGGGTCCTGCGGCCGACTCGGAGGGGGCGACCGGCGCGGGTCCTGCCCGCGACCGTCTATGGGCGGCTATGAAGCCCATCCTCCGGCTCG
>JAWLED010000002.1:0-2607 GCA_041686235.1 Spirochaetia bacterium
GGGCCGCCTGGGGCCGCGGGGCCGCCGGATGGCCCGATGACGAGGAACTCTCTCAACTCCAATCCGCCGAACGGTACGAAGCGGCCGCCGGAGAGGTGTATCTCACATCCGCACTGCGAAGAAAGGCGAGCGGCGGTCCTATCCAGGAGGCTTGGCAAAACTCGCGTGTTGAAAAGCCATAACCCAAGCGCTGCAACGGCCGCTACGCCGATGAGCACGAGTAAGGCCTGAAGCGCTCTCACCGGCAGAGGAGGTGACATGCGAAACGGACGTGGTCTATGGCGCATTCTCGTGGGTGAGAGTAGCACACCCGCGCGGTGAAGCACAGCTCCCGCGGCGGCCGCCAAAAGGCCCAATGGCATAGCCGGCGTGCCGCGCTCTACCGGGGTTTCGAGCGCTCATCACTATTTGCTCCCCGCCCCGATTGTGTATATAATGCAAATCGGACGGATTCTTAGGAAGATGTCCAACGCTACACCATATGCGGGTGTAGACACTAGAAACCGCCGCCGGGGTGAGCCCAGCGGCTTGGAGGGTTACGTATGGCAAGAGTTGCACGAGAAATGGTAGAGAAAGCAGGGGTCGACGTTGATAAGTTGGTCGATCTTCTGGTCAAGAATTCGGCGGCAGAGCTCACGACGTTTTACTATTACACGATTCTGCGGACCAACCTGATCGGCCTAGAGGGCGAGGGAATCAAAGAAATCGCCGAAACCGCCCGAATCGAGGACCGCAATCACTTCGAGGCTCTGGTGCCGCGAATCTACGAGTTGGGCGGAGAGCTCCCGAACGACATGAAGAAGTTTCATGACATTTCGGCATGCCCGCCTGCAAGTCTTCCCGAAGACAAGCCGAACGATGCCCGCGCGATCCTCAATGTGCTCGTTGGCGCCGAGCGGTGCGCCGTGCAGGGTTACAGCGAGATCTGCAATATGACCGCCGGCAAGGATCACCGCACCTATGAGCTCGCCTCTGCAATTCTGCATGAGGAAGTTGAGCACGAATCGTGGTTCTCCGAGTTCCTCGGCGAAGGTCCGTCCGGTCATTTTCTCCGCCGCGGAGAGACATCTCCCTTCGTTTCGAAGTTCATGCCCTAGGAAACAGTGCGGGGTGCTTCAGTGCTCGAGCCGTAAACGACGGTTTGGCGCTGAGGCGCCGCGCTGTACACTGCACCGCTCGCACGCCATCCGAGCCGGCCCCAGCCTAGTCGGCCAAGCCGAGGCCGGCCCAGCCCAGCGGGCTCAAACCGAGTCCGGCCCAGATATGCCTCGATACCTCTATCCCCCTGGTTAAAATCGCTACGTCGTCGTATCCTGGAGGACATGCAGATCAACAAGGTCGCCCTTTTTAGCAACGAATACCCGCCGAATGTCTATGGTGGGGCCGGGGTACACGTCGAGTACCTCAGTAAGGCACTCTCGGAGCTCGTTCCCGTCGAGGTGCGATGCTTCGGAGAGCAGAACTACTCCGAGGGAAACCTTACGGTGCGCGGCTACCAGCCGTGGGAAGAGATGTCGCGAAACACTGATCCGCGCTTCACCGGGGCGATGGGGGCGTTTTCTCGAAGCCTTGCCATGGCCAAGGATACGCTGGACGCCGACGTCGTGCACTGTCATACGTGGTACACGCAGATGGGCGGCCTTCTCGCCGGCAAGCTCTGGGACATTCCCTTTGTCCTCACCACCCACTCTCTCGAGCCGCTTCGGCCCTGGAAAGCCGAGCAACTCGGTAGCGCCTACCACCTCAGCAGTTGGATGGAGCGAACCGCCATTGAAGGCTCCGACGCGGTCATTGCCGTTTCCAAAGAAACGCGCAAGGACATTTTCGACCACTTTGGTGCGGCGGAGTCGAAAACGCACGTCATCCACAATGGAATCGACCTCGACGAGTACCGGCCCACCGATCGGACCGACGCACTCGAGCGCTTCGGGGTAGACCCGAGTAAGCCCTTCGTACTGTTCGTTGGCCGCGTCACCCGTCAAAAAGGCATCATTCACCTCGTGGATGCCATACCCGATATAGATCCCGAGATCCAGGTCGTGCTTGTTGCCGGGGCCCCTGATACCGAGCACATTGCCCGCGAAATGGAGGAGCATGTTGCCCATGCGAGGGCGCAGCGCAGCGGCGTCATCTGGATCGATGAAATGGTGAATCGCTCGGATGTGATACAGTTTTACTCCCAGGCCACGGTTTTCTGCTGCCCGTCGGTCTACGAGCCGTTCGGCATCATTAATCTCGAAGCGATGGCATGTGAGACGCCGGTTGTCGCCTCCCGTGTGGGAGGAATCCCCGAAGTCGTGGTGCCCGATGAGACGGGGCTGCTCGTCGATCTCGATTTGGAACCGCGCACCTTCAGCCCGAAAGACCCGGAGTGCTTCTCGAAGGAACTGGCGAGATCCATTAACACGATTGCCGGTGATAGCTCGCTTGCCCGCCGGATGGGTAGAGCGGGGCGAAAGCGGGCGGAAAAGCATTTTAGCTGGCGGGCGATTGCGAAAAAAACGCTGGAACTATACGAGTTTTTGATCGAACAGCGTGCCGCTCGGCCTTAGACGGCCCGGCCCCGCGCCGCCGGGGAGCAGAGCGGCCCGGCCCCGCGCCGCCGGG
>JAWLED010000002.1:2707-12626 GCA_041686235.1 Spirochaetia bacterium
GGCCCCGCGCCGCCGGGACGCAGAGCGGCCGCGCGCCGCTGCGGCGCGGGGCGGTACGGCACCGTCGCCCGGGCCGGCGGCGGTCCAACCGTGGACCACATTGGAGGAGCTTGTGCAACGGGACGCGTTAGCGGCAATAGATATCGGAGCGGGACAAGGGACGCGGGTAGCCCTCTTCGATAACCCTGCGACCGTTGTGGGCGAGCGGTATTTCTCGCTCTCTGATTACGGTGTGAGCTTCGAGAGCTTCGTCGGACGCCTCAGACACGAGGTAGAGGCCCTGCTCGCTGAGAACGGAAACCGGGAACTGCGCTCGATCGGTATCGCAACGCCGGGGGTGCTGCGGCGTGACGGAAGCTTCAAGTGGGTGCAGAACATTCCATTTCTCGAGGGGCACAACCTCAAAGAGGAGCTTTCTCGAAGCTTCGGCGTGCGAGCCGGAGTTGCAAACGACGCCGACGCCGGCGCTCTCGCGGAGTGGAGTGTGTTGCGCATCGATCTACTATACTGGGTGTTCGGCGGCGGCTGGGGCGGAGCCTGGGTAAGCAAGGAGGGAGAGTTGATGTTTCCGTCCACAGACTGGGACGGGCGTGACTCTTCACTGCACTACACAAACGAGCCGGGCGTTTCCATCCCCCTCGAGAAGATCGTCCTCCAGGAACTGTTTACCGAAATCGGCGCTTCCTACGACCGACTGGAACGCATCCTCGACGAGGAGTTCGGCGAAGACGATGAGCACCGGCTTGGCCCGGGCGGAGATCCGGAATCGCTGCGAGCGGAGATCATCCTCTCGGGGCCGGGGCGCTGCAGACTCTTCCGGGCTATTGTGGGCAATGACGACTTCTACGAGCGATTTCTCGATATCCACGAGACCAAGGAAATGTCGGACCCGGCGGTAGCGGGCAAACACATATCCAAACTGTCTTCGATGCGAGTGGAGCCGGCGGTGAACACCGACCGCCTGTACGGCAAGATACTTGCGCGGGCAACGGGAACCATGCTCAAAGCAGCGCGTGAGGACGGGCTGCCGGAAGGAATACCGATCTGCCTCGGCGGAAAGCCGAGCTACGCGTTGCCGTACTTCGGCCCCTCGGCGCAGCGCATGCTGGGAAAGATGGGGATGATGAACTATCTCAGACCCTCCATTGTCGACGAGCGGGGCCTCAACGCCAACTTGGTTGGCGCAGCGGTTGTTGCTGATCACGCCGAGCGCCTCGGCCGAACCGTCGCGACGCGTGCAAGCGGAGATATGGGGCACGAACCCGCAGAAATGCGATAGCGGCCTGCGAGCCGTTCCGTCGGCGCCGATTCCCGCACCGATTTTAACGTGACCGCCGATGTGCTACCATCGGTGAGCGAAATGCCGAAACCGAAGCGTCCTCAATCATCCACGGCTTCCGTGGTTTTCTTTTCCGTGGCCATGTTCATGGTCGGCTTACAGATTGCCGAAACCGGCGCCGCCCTCGAACGGATGACCGCTTCGCTCGGGCTCAGCTCCTCTCAGCAGGGCGTGTTGGTGTCGCTCCGCTTCATCGGTGGGCTGGTCGTTGGACTGATGCTCTGGGTAGGGCACGCACGGGTGCATTTTAAGCGACTGCTCAGCGCTTCGCTGGCGGTCGTGCTTCTTACCGGTCCGCTGCTTTTCGCGCCGAGCTACGGGGTGGTGGTGCTCATCGCTGCACTGCGAGGACTTGCGATGGGTGCGATCATACCGCTGTCGGGAATGTTCTCGGCCGCGCAGACGGCTCGTCCTTCGGGAACGGTCGCCTCGGTGGTGAACGCGGCACTCAGTGCCGGGCTGGTTATCCTGTCGTTGTTTGCAACCGTCCTTGCGGCAAGACTGGATGTCGGCTGGGAGATCTACTGGGCGCCGGCAAGTGTGCTCGCGGTGATCCTGCTTCTCGTCATTCCATTCATCAGCTTCCCGCAGAGCCCAAAGCCTGCTCCGGGGGAAGAATACCGAAATCCCGCGAAGCACACCGTGTGGGGCTATTCGGTGGCCGCACTCTTCCTCGTCGGAAGCGAAGGTGTGCTGCTTGGGCTGATGCCGGCGCAATCGACGGTGATCTCGGAGTCGGCGCTCGGCGGTGAGTTTTTAGCCTTGCTGTTGATGACGGGGGTCCTGGTTGGGCGCCTCACCGGTACGCAACTCTTCAAGACGGTTCCTTCCGGACAGGTTATCGCCGGCTCGGTTGCCACGCTCGTCGTGGCGGCGCTGGTGTGGAGTCTTGTGCCGCCGGCGGCTCCGGTGTTGCTGTTCGTACTGGGGTTTTCCACCGGCAACCTATTCCCCGGGTTGGTTTCCCATATCTCGGAAACGGCGCCGGAGGGAGCCGGGGCAACTATCGCCTCAATGGGCTGGACCGGTGGCCTGGGAGGTACGGTGATCCCCGCGCTCACCGGGGCGTCGCTCGGCGCGGGGCTTCCGGTGAGGCTCGTTACGGTTTTCGTTATCGTGCCGAGTCTCATCGCCTATCTCTTGGTGCGCGCCATTGGTGCCCGCCGAACGGTTAACGGGTTGTCCACCGGGCGTTAAGGCACTACGCTTCCGGTATGAGCGAAAAAACCATCCTCTGCTATGGGGATTCCAACACGTGGGGCTGGGACCCGGCCTCTATGAGCCGGCTCGGCCCGCAAGAACGATGGACGGGAGTGTTGCAAGAGGGACTCGGTACCGGCTATCGGGTAATCGAGGAGGGAATGAACGCCCGTACCACGGTGTGGGACGATCCTCTCGAGCCTCACCGAAACGGCAAGACGTACCTACCGCCGTGTCTTTTGAGTCACATGCCTCTCGATCTCGTACTCATATTGCTTGGGACCAACGATCTGAAGACGCGATTCGGTGCCTCGAGCTACGAGATTGCCGACGCTGCGGGAAAGCTCGTTCAACTCGTGCAGGAAAGTGCCGCCGGGCCGAACGGAGGCGCTCCGGAAGTGCTCTTGTGCGCGCCGCCGCCGATTGGCGACGTGTCCAATTTCGGCGGTAACGACCCGGCCTACGCAGGCGTCGAGCTCTCCTTTGCCGGCGGCGTGGAAAAATCGAAACAGTTTGCCGAGCACTACCGGCGTGTGGCCGAAGCCTACGCGTGCGGTTTCTTCGATGTCGGGACGGTCATCCGCACAAGTGAGCTCGACGGTATCCACTGGGAGGCCGAGTCGCACCGCGCGCTGGGAGAGGCGCTCGCCGCGGTCATCCGGTAAAACGGCCGCTCCCGCGCGCGCCGTCGGCGCCACGCTGCGGGAAGGCGCGTACCCCGGCCTGCATTACATCCCACACCCCAAAAAAAGAGCCCCGCCATACGGCGGGGCCCATTCGATTCTAACTCTAATGTCTTTACGCTTAACGTTTTTTCATGGCGATGCTGACGCATACCGCAGCGCCACCCCATGTAACGACAAGACCGAAAATCATAAAGATTACTGCTCCGACAGACATTGGTTTGTCCTCCTTGTTTCCTTAATCGGAAAGCATTGACTCATCTTGCCACTTCGCCTTCGAGATGGCGATGCCGATAATGACCGCCAGCGCGGCAACCAGCCAACCGAGAAGGACGACCTCTATGGTCGCATAGCCTTCGTAGTTCTCCTGGAAGTTGCTCACGAAGTTCTGGATGACACTGATACCGAGAACGATCGGCGTGACGATCTTGATCATGAAGTTCCACCAACCGCCGACTGCAAAGTCGGAGGTAGCGTTCGCATGCTCTCGTACGTCCGCGAGCTTGAACATGTAGCCGATGACGATGACCTCTACGAGACCGGAGATTGCAACGCCGAACTGGTTAATGAAGTAGTCGGCGATGTCCAGGATGTAGAGTCCACCACCGGTGGTATAGATGAGACTGACGACACCCGCGATAATCGTGTACCACACGACCACCTTCTTGCGCGGCGCGTTGAGCTTATCGGAAAGCGAGCGTACCACAACCTCATTAATCGAGATGAACGAGGACAGACCCGCAAACGTAAGCGCGAGGAAGAACAGGAGTCCCACGAGCACGCTCATGGTCGGCAGCTGGTTAATTGCCGCCGGGATGGTGGCGAACGCCAGGAATACACCGGAGAGGTTTTCGGGAAGCTCTCCACCTGCTTGCTGCATGAGATAGCCGAGGATGCTGAAGATGGCGATACCGGCTACGATGCTGAATCCCGAGTTGAGAAGCGCAGTCATGAAGCCGTTGTTTACGATGTCCGCATCGTCAGGAAGGTAGCTGGAGTAGGTGATCATGATTGCAAATGCAATACTCAGGGTAAAGAAGATCTGACCGTAAGCTGCTACCCAAACGCCACCATCCATTATTTGTGAAAAGTCGGGCTTGAACAGCATTTCAAGGCCCTGGGCGGCGCCCGGAAGGGTAAGGCCGCGAATGAGGATGATGAGCAGCAAGAAGATGAGCAGCGGCATGAAAATCTTGTTTGCCCGCTCGATACCTTTCTTAATGCCGGCAAAGAGTGCGGCGAAACTAATCAGCCACGCGACAACCACCGTCAACACAATATTCCAGTTCATTCCGCCGAGCTGGAACGGTCCGTCCGTGAGTCCAAGGAACTCGCCGACGAAGAAGTCTACCGGCTCGCCCGACCATGAGAGGTTGAACGAGAAGAAGAAATAGTTGATTGCCCAACCGATGATGACCACGTAGTAGCTTGCGATGACGAACGAAATGAGCGCCTGCCACCAGCCGAGCCATTCGAACTTGCGGTTCATCTTAGCAAAAGTGAGAGGAGCTCCGCCCTTCATCTTGTGTCCCATGGAGAACTCCATAATGATTATGGGAATTCCCGCGGTGAACAGTGCGACAAAGTACGGTATGAGAAACGCTCCTCCTCCGTTGTCAAACGCCTGGTAGGGAAATCGCCAGATGTTGCCCAGTCCAATGGCGGACCCTACGGCAGCAAGGATAAATCCTACCCTGCTTCCCCATTGCTCTTTCTGCATGACTGCATACCTCCTTGAAAATCTTCGGAGAATCTTTGGATGGCTCTGTTCTTTATGACAGTGCCTTAGTAATTTGTCAAGTTTTCCAGCGTTTATTGCGATTTTGCGGGAGAATAGACCCATGGAACGGCAGCCGAGCCATCAGTTCAAACATGGCTTGTTCGGTCTCTTCAACAGGCCCTATATCTCTTCAGAATTATCGGCAGCACAGCGTCCGCTCATTATCCATGTGAGTGATACCCCACGGTTGAGCTACCCATTTCTGTACCGCATTGTTCGCGTGCTCGAGCCGGAGTATCTGATTCACACCGGTGATCTTGTCGACGACATAAAGCTCGAGATCCGTCCCCAAGAAATCGGCAGCTATAGGCGGGAGCTTGCGAAGTTCCTCGGCGAGCTCGAACGGACGCCGGCGCGGCGTATCTATCTCGTTCCGGGCAACCACGATCTGAGAGAGCTTCTCGAGACATACGGCCCGCGCTGTACGACGGTGGCGGAGCACACGACATTGGAGATCGAGGATCTGCGGGTAACGGTTTCCCACAAGTATGACGCGGCGCACCACGACGCCGACGTGTACTTGTTCGGCCACACGCCGAGCCCGAGGCATCACGAGAGCGGGAAAACCGTTTGTCTAAACGGCATCTCCTCGATATCCGTTATCGAGGTTCCCTCTCGTCGCCTGCACGCATTACCGTATCCGGTCGGGACGGACAGCGTGCGGAAGATGCTGCTGCCGAAACCGGGGCTGTGAGAAGGGTAGGGAGGTATCAATGATATTTATCAGAAATGGTCCGCGTTTCTTGTTCGTGCGCACACGAGACCGCACCCGGCTCGAGCAGTTTGCCGGCTCGCGTTTTGGGGCTATGCACTACTCGTTCGAGGACGCCCTTGGTCGATCACAGGAAAACACGACGCTGCTCTTTCTCACGCCCCCGGGTATCGAAAAGACGCAGGTTTCGGACGCCGAGTCGATCATGCTCGTTCCGGCGTCCTCGTCGGTCTTACTTGCCGCATTCTTTCAAGACGGCCTCGTTTCGGAGGTAGAGAACGTTCATCTCGGGCCCGGATTCATCATTATGCGTGTCGTAGGTGAGGGGACCGCGGTAGTTGAAGAGATACGAAGCCGCTACGGGGGCACGCCGACCGGCATGGAAGAGGCTATCGCCGCGGGAGAAGCCGACGACACGGTGGTGAGCTTGTCCGAAAAACCCATCAACAGGGTCCTTGATACCACCGATCTTCTGTACCCCCAAATTCTCGTCCGACGCCCGGCCCACGAGCTCTACCGGGAACTGCGTAACGAAGGAGCTCACCTGATCACGCAGAGTCTCGACCGCAAGCAATGGTATGAGCTGCGGATCAACATTTACGATGCCGCGGGCAAATACGAACAGCACTACGAGCGGCTCGTGCGCGTATTGTCGGATCTGAACATGGGAATGATACTCGGCGAATCCTGGACGAAGGACCATGCCCTTGCTCTGCTCTCGGTGGTGGCGTACCAAGTACGCTTGTTTACCTTCGCCGAGCCCACCGAAGTGAAGCGGGTGCTCATGGCATTGGAGGCCGACGATCAGGGAAAGCGTTTTGTGGATATGGATCTCTATTACCGCAACCGCAAGATATCCAAGTCCGATAAAGGCGTGCGGCTTGCCAAGGGGCAGGGGAAAAAGGACCTGCGCCGGGAGCTGCTCGGCCGGCTTACCCCGGAAGCTGTGCGGGAGCTGAGAGACATCGAGGCCGGCTTGCACGCATAGGCGGATCACGGCTCTCCCCGGACAGCGGCACCGGCGCCGTTGAATCTCTGCAACACTGGTGAAAGATTTGCCGACGGGCGTTATATTAGGGGTACGTGACGTTACGCATTGGAGAAAATCATGAATAAACAACTCGACAAGCAACACCGCCGAGAAAGATACGCCTGGCTTGGCGTTACGGTTGCGCTTGTCATCACATTGATGGCCGTCGTAGTGCCGGCTGCCGCGTTCGGCCAGTCGGATTCCGAGGATCAGGATCAGCTGCTGGACATGTTCGAGCAGGTATTCAACTTCGTCCATAATAATTACGTGGACGAGGTGGAGGCCGAACAGCTCATAAAAGGGGCGCTCGAGGGAATGTTCGAGAGCCTCGACGATCCTCACTCGGCGTATTTGTCCGAAGAGGAAATGCGAGACCTCGGTGATACCACTCAGGGGCAATTCGGCGGCGTCGGCATGTACATTTCCAAGCAGTCAAAACCGGAAGACAGCCGTGAGCCTGAGTATGTGGAGGTGATATCGCCGATCGAGAGCACCCCCGCCGATCGTGCCGGCGTTCAATCGAGGGACTTGATCGTAGCAATCGAGGGCGAGTCTACCGAAGACCTGAGTATAGATGAGGTCGTATCCCGGTTGCGCGGCGATCCCGGCAGTGAGGTAGAGGTCACCTTCCGTCGCGGCGAGAGCCGGACCTTCGACATCTCGCTCACGCGTGAGGTCATCGAGGTTCCAACGGTACGCCATGACATTATCCCCGAGAACATCGGCTACATTCGCATCATCCAATTCACCCCCTATACCGACGAACGGGTGCTCGAGTCTATAGAGGAGTTCGAAGAAGAAGGCTTCGAATCCCTCGTGATAGACCTCAGACGAAATCCGGGCGGCTTGCTGCCGGCAGTGGTAGATACTGCCGATCTGTTTTTCTCCGACGGGCTCGTCGTCGGCACGCGGGGGCGAAGTCCCGGCGAGAATCAAGAGTTCAACGCCGAAGAAGGCATCGAAGTTCCGGAAGAGATCCCGATCGTCGTATTGATCGACGAGGGCTCGGCATCGGCGGCGGAAATTCTCGCCGGAGCGCTCAAGGATCGGGACCGCGCGTACTTGATCGGCGAAACAACCTACGGAAAAGGCTCGGTGCAGCAGGTTCGGCGAATCAGCTCCGGAGGGTTCCGCTTGACGATGTCCCGTTACTACACACCGGACGGGACCTACATCGACGAGAACGGTATCGCCCCGGACCTCGAGGTGGAAGAGCCGGAGATGAGCGACGAAGAGCTCGACGCGCTCGCAGAGATTCGAGACCAAGCTCTAATAGAAGAGTTCGTCCAAGAGAATTCCTCGCCGGAAGACGCCGAGATAGATGAGTTCGTCGCGCGATTGCAAGATGAGGGGTACGGCCTTTCGGAGCGCAGAATTCGAAAGCTCGTGCGTGACGAGGTCAATCAGGTAAACAGTGTTACCCAGGAGTACGACCTCGAGTACGACGACGTGCTGCGCAAGGCGGTCGAGCTCTTGCGCGAGGGCGAGGTCCCGGTAGAGTAGACTATGAAACAGTTCGTTCTTCCCTCCCACTATGCAGGTGAAGACGAGCTTACCCTCACGGGAGACGACTTTCACTATTTGCGCCGCGTGCGCCGCGTCACCGAAGGCGAGAGCTTTGCCGGACGCGGCCGCGACGGCACCCCGTATCGTTTGACCGTCGTTTCGGCCACCGAGAGCAGCCTGCGCCTCCGTGTGTCACAAAGCTCCGATGCGCCCGGGGGCGGCGACGGCGGTAGCGACGGCGGCCGCGACGGCGGGGGAAGCGCCGGCCGTGAGCTCGATATCACGCTGTATCAGTGCCTCCCGAAAGGCCGAAAGCTCGACGAGATCGTGCGCCAGGCCACTGAGGCCGGTGCAGAGCGGATCGTACCGGTGGCAAGCGCACGGGCGGTGAAGCGCCTCGATGACCGAGATCGGGCTACGCGCCGGCTCGAGCGCTGGCGCCGGATTGCCGAGGAGGCCGTGCAGCAAAGCGGGCGTGAGAGCATCGCGTCGGTGGAGCCGGTGTGTGAGCTCTCACAGATCCCGTCGATCGATTCCGTACGTGATACAGCGGCCGATTCGGCGGGTGGCGAGACGCGAGGATTCGTGTGCTCGGAAAAAGCTCTTGCGAAGCAGAGCTTTGGCGGCTATCTTAATGCGGGTTTGCGACGGGTGGCGTTGGTCATAGGGCCCGAAGGCGGTTTATCGGATGAGGAGATATCCTCATTAGTGCGCCGCGGATTTAACGTTGTCTCGCTCGGACCAAACGTATTGCGCACCGAGACCGCGGCCGTCTACGCCATCGCCGCGGTTCAATCGGTGTACCGGGAGCAACTATTGTGGATGCAGGAACAAACGTAGAGGCCCATGGGGCGGTGAGAACTCGGGTGGTCGGCGTTCCCGTAGATGTCGTAGAGCCCGACGAGCTCGAGACGATTGTCGGGCGCATAATATCCGAGCCGGGGCAAGACCAAGTCGTTTTTCTGACCTTTCGCGGCCTCATGCGTGCTCGGCGTAACAAAGAATACCGGGGAATGCTGCAGCACTCACGACTGATCATCCCTGTCTCTCCGGCTATCGTTCGCGGCGCCCGCTTTCTCGGCCGTACAGTCCCGCCTCGCTATGAACCGTTCAACTTCGTGATTCGCCTATTGGGAATACTCGAGAAAAAGCGCGCCTCGCTGTATCTATTCGGCCTCGGTAAGCGACACCTCCTGCACGTGGAACAAAACCTTCGCGAAACCTTTCCGGGCTTGCGGCTGGTGGGACGATACCCCGGTCACTATCCCCGTGGTGTCGAGCGCGACATCATAACGGCCATCAAGAAGGCGTCTCCGAGCATGCTTCTTGTCGGCCCTGGTGTGCCGAAGGGTGATCTCTGGATTCAGCGTCACAAACCACTGTTTAACAACGGAATGTACCTTTCCGCCCCGGAGGTCATGGACATCTTTGCCGACCGACGGGCGCGAGAAGTGCAGGGCGGGCTCGGCCCCGCGCTGCGGCGGGCCGGTGCGATGGTGTTACATCCGTGGTGGCTGCTGCGCGGTATAACCTACATCTGGTACGGCATGTTGCTTGTCATCTACCGGATATTTAAGCTCCGCTGAGAGGCGGGGCGTGCCGCCCGCGCCCACGCGGCCCCGCGCCGCCTCGAGCCGCCCACGCGGCCCCGCGCCGCCTCGAACCGCCC
>JAWLED010000002.1:12726-21545 GCA_041686235.1 Spirochaetia bacterium
CCGCCCACGCGGCCCCGCGCCGCCTCGAACCGCCCCGTCTGCAGGGGCGTGCTATATGTCTTCGATCTTCAGGTACTCGTAGGCATCTTTGAGAAAGCTTCGATACCGTGAGGTAATTCCCAGCCCCAGGAGTATCCGAACAGGGGGGAGATATAGCACCACCCCCAATCCATCAGTGAAAAAACCGGGAAGCAACAGAAGAACGCCTGAAACCAACAGCCCGGCAATGTGCGCATATTCGCGTTTGGGATACGTTCCCTCCGTCACGTTTCGACGCAAACGCGTCATGATGAGCCCCACCGAGTTCAACAGAAAGAACAGCGCAACGAGCCCGGTTGACGCCGTTGCCGCCAGCACGAGGTACTTGCCGAATCGTTCTCCGAGCGTGAGCAGGATGTAGCCGTCGGCAATACCGAGAATGGACAGAAACAGGAGCAGCAAGAAGACGCGCGCCACAAAACCGGATTCGAACAGTCTCAGCAGCCCCTTTGTTCTGTGCATGGCCACTGCAACTATACGCCTATGTCGGCACACATCACAAGGGCCGATAAATTACTCCGCTGGTATACTTGTAGTTTGCTCCTCCACTACTACCCTTTTGCTATGACCCGGGTGTTGTTGATTGATCCCGATCGTCGTTCCTTCCGCACTCTCGGCGCTCTTCTCCCGGAAAACTTCCTGGTTGTTCACCATCCCGAGCCGGCCCTCTCGGCCGACCGCGTGCGCAGCGAACGGCCGGATATCGTCCTGCTCGAGGTAGACCTCGGTGAGCTCGATGGAATTGCCGTTCTGAAAACGCTCGTCGACCTTCCTCAGGCGCCTCCGATTCTGATCCTAACGGCACTGAGACACACCCGTTTAGTCGTAGAGGCAATGCGAAGCGGAGCGGCCGACTATCTGACCAAACCGTTTGCCCTGCGCGAGCTCGTGACTGCGATGATGGCCGCTCTCGAGCGGCGAGGAGGCTCAGATGGCGGACCTGCCGGTGTTGCGAGTCAGTCGCCGCTGCTTTCTCTCATTGTTGGGGAGAGCGCCCCGGCCCGCGAACAACGCCGACACGCGCAGCTCTATGCTGCAGCCTCCGCGCCGGTGATCGTCCTCGGAGAAAGCGGAACCGGAAAGGACCTCTTCGCCCGCGTTACGCACGGAATATCGTCGCGGCACAACGGGCCGTACGTTGCGGTGAACTGCGGAGCGATCCCCGAATCCCTGTTCGAGAGCGAGATGTTCGGGGTGACTCGCGGCGCCTACACGGACGCCGTTGAGCGGCCGGGACCCTTCGAGCAAGCCGACACCGGCACGTTGTTTCTCGATGAAATCGGTGAGCTGAGCCCTCGGGCTCAGGTCAAATTGCTGCGCGCCCTCGAGGAACGGCGCGTGCGGCGTGTCGGAAGCTCTGTTGAGCGTCCCGTTGATGTGCGGGTCATCGCAGCCTCTAACCGCCCTCTCTACAGCGAAGTCAAACACGGGCGTTTTCGATCCGATCTGTTCTACCGGCTCAATATCTTGGCGCTGGAGCTCTCCCCGCTGCGCGAGCGGCGCGAGGATGTGCCGATATTGGCCTCGCATTTTCTCAACGAACAGGTTCCCAACGGCACGCGTTTCACCGATGCAGCGCTGGAGAAACTCATGGGGCATGACTGGCCCGGCAACGTACGGGAGCTGCGAAATCTGGTCGAGCGTGCCGGGCTGCTCGCGCGAGACCGAGTCGTCCTTCCTTCCGACGTGACGTTTGTCTAATGCGTCTGTCTCGCGAGATTCCCGCTATTCTATGGTGCGGATATAGAACCCCTCGACGACGGGGACAGGCGGGTCGTCTTCGTCGGAGCCTTCCTCCTGTACGGTTTCGCCTGCAAAGCTTCCGGCAACGACGACTCGACGATTTGCTTCGAGCACACCGCCTGAGGGCTCGCGGTTTGCGCGGCTTGGTACTCGACGGAAAAAATCCGGGCCGGAGATCTCCACGTAGGCCTTGTACAGCATGATCTCTTCGAGCTCGCGCCACTCGCCGCTCACGACCTCGATCCGCGCACGGAAACCGTCTTCTTCGGGCTCGATGACTCGTACCCCGGAGATAATGCCGTCGAAGATGAGCGCCGTATCTTCGGGCGGGGGATCGACCTCGCCGCGTACACTCAAGGCGAGAGACTTGAGGGTTTGCTCGAATGCAACCACCTCATCGAAGTCGGCCTTGTCGGCTGTGAATGCGATGGATGCGGACAAGAGGATCATCACGGCCCCCCAGATTCCTACCTTTTTCATCTCGCATCGTCTCCTTTGTGCCGGTTCCCCCGCCCTCGAGGAGGCTCAAAGTATAGCAGTCGTCCGCCGTTTTGTCTTGTGCTACGGTCCGGGCCGGACGCTCTGAGGCGCCGAAGAGCACTTGATTCACAGAGGGGGGGGCGGCCGGGCTGTAATGGAGCGATGGGACCTCCTATCGCCGGCTGGATAGGTAATCGTTGGATGTACGTGATATATTACGCCAATGGAACGCACGGTTCGAGCGATGGTAATCGGTGCAACCGGCGGCATTGGGCGCGAGCTCGTGCCGGCTCTTGCAAAACCGGGGGCGGAGCTCTTCGTCCATGGGCGCGCCGACGACGAGCGTATGAGCTCTCTCCTCGAGACGATAGCGGGGGCCGGCGCACGTGGACAAAAGGTTATCCGGGCCATACATCGCGCCGAAGATATAGAGAGCGAAGTGGAGCGGCTGCTCCCCCTCGATGTCGTGGTGGTATCGTTTGGACCGATCATGCAATCGTCGATATGCGATACGCAGGTAGACGATTGGCGCGCGATGGCGGAGCTGAACTTCGTGGTTCCCGCAGCCATCATCAGCCGCTGTCTCGCGACGATGAAGGAACGAAACTACGGCCGGATTCTGGTGTTCGGTGGCACCGGCACCGACCGTATTCGAGGGTTTTCGACCATTGCGGCCTACAGTGCCGCGAAAACGGCCCTTGGCTCGGTTGTGAAGTCGGCGGCGCGAGAAGCCGCCGGATACGACATTTGTGTGAACGCTCTGTGTCCCGGTTACGTGGACACCGAGTACTATAGTGAGCCGGATCGCAATCGGGCGCGCCGTCGAGCTCCGGGTGGGCGCATGTTGGAGCCCTCCGAAGTTGCCGAGGCGGCCGGCTTTTTGTTGAGTCCGAGCAATCGGAGTCTAACCGGCGCGGTCATTCCTCTCGACGGGGGATTGGGATAGAAAGCAGATAAGAGGGGTTTGGGTTTGACAAAGTTATTGCGGACAAATAGGATAGTAAAGATGTGTGCATGTAAAAAAACCGGGCCTGCGTCTGTAGAAGGTGAGCTATGAGCAACAACGAGATCGTTCCTGGCTTCGATGAGGAAAAGGACGAGAGTCTAAAGATCAAGCTTCAAAAAATAGAGTCGGTCGACGGATGTCTTGTTCTCTATCTCACTGGGTACATCGATACCTACAATTCCAATTTCTTCCAGAAACGAGTTAATCGAGCGGTGGAAGCGGGATATACGCGGCTCATTTTTCACTGCAGTGGCCTCAACTACGTTTCCAGCACCGGCATCGGCTCGTTTACCGCGTTTCTCAAGGCGGTAAAACCGCGCGGTGGAGATCTTGTTCTTCTCGAGATTCAACCGAAGGTATACGAGGTGTTTCAGTTACTTGGTTTCTCCCAGTTCTTCAACATCAAGGACAACCTCGACGAGGCAGTCGAGTTTTTCAAGAAGGGTGGAGTATCAGCCGAGTCCGAGGTGTTTCCCAAGATCTTCAAGTGCCCGATCTGCTCGAAGAAACTCAAGGCGACGAAGGCGGGGCGCTTTCGGTGCTCGGAGTGTAAGACGATTCTCGCAATCGACAACTCCGGACAAGTCTTTCTCGGCTGATGTTACGCCCGGACAGGCGGCAGAACCTCGCGCCGAGCGCATGAAGCGCGGCAACAATACCAACGTTTCCTCCCTCCGTGGTCTTGACGAATTGCGGTCTGCACGCTTTTCTAGAAGAGACGGTATGCGTATCTTCTTCCCGTCCGCAAGCTAAGGAGGCCTTCCGTGGGCATATTCGACCGATTTCGGCGACTAATCAAGTCGAACCTCAATGAAATGATCAACAAAGCTGAGAATCCGGAGAAGATGCTCGAGCAGGTCATCGACGATATGAACAAGCAGCTCATCGAGTCCAAGAAGAATGTTGCCGCTGCAATCGCCGACGAAAAGAAACTCGAGCGCCAGATAAATCAAACGAAATCTCAGGCCCAACAATGGGAACGCCGCGCAGAGACTGCAGTACGTGCCGGCGAGGACGAACTCGCCAAGGAAGCGCTCATTCGAAAGGAAGAGCTCGAGCGCTATGCCGAAGAGTACGAGAAGCAGCGCGAACAGCAGCACGAGTCAGTCGAAAAACTCAAGATAGCCCTTCGTGCCCTCCAGCAGAAACTCGAGGAGGCCCAACGCAAGCGCAATTTGCTGGTTGCCCGCGCGCGACGGGTCGAGACCCAGAAAAAGCTGCAGGAGACGATGGGGGGAATGAACGACACGTCGGCTTTCGAAGCGTTTGATCGCATGACCTCCAAAATGGATGAGCTCGAGGCGCAAAACGAGGCAATGGACGAGCTCGAAGACTCTTCCACGGAGAACAAGCTCGAAGACCGGTTCCGAGAGCTCGAAGGCAGCTCGAGCAACGGGGATTCACTCCTTTCTGAGTTCAAGAAGCGATTGGAACTGGAGCACAGCGAGGGTTCGGGTGGCTCTTCGAAGGACCGAGAAGCCGACGACGCCGAGCCTGAGGAATCTATCGAAGAGCTAAAGCGAAGGCTGCGAGAGGATGAGGAGAAGCGCAAGTAGTGGCTCGCTTCGCATTCATCTCATAGCTGCAGACGCCGTCGTCTCCGAGCGGGTGCGCCGCGTCATTGAGAGCCGCCCGCAGTGGAGCGCAACACGCGGCCGCGACTTCCCGTTTCCACCCAAAGCCGAGGTCATACTCATCCCTGCCTCTCTTTGTGTGACACGCCCGTGGAACGAGCTCCACGAGAGCGGTCGGTTTCTTCTTGCCTACGGGCCCGCGGAGCAGCTCGAGAATTGTTATCTCCGCGGCTGCGACGACTACCTCAAAGACCCATGGGACGGCACCGAGCTCATGTTTCGACTCGAGCGCTTTTGTCGCCCCGCCGAGTTTTGCGTAGGAGATGTTCGGATCCGCGTCGAGGCGGACCGTTTGGTCTCGGAGCTGGGTAGCACCGGACTTACCGAGGCGGAACAACATCTGTTGCAGATGCTCCTGCGAAAAGCGGGTGCGCCCGTTACGAGGGAGGCCCTGTTCTATGCGATCTGGGGTGTTCCGGGTGGCTCCTCCCGATTGGTGGACGTCTACGTGTCGCGGTTGAGAAGGCGCATTCTGGAGGTAGGGCCCGGCGGGCCTCCGATGGAGGTTATCTCTTCGGTGCGTGGAGTTGGCTATAGCCTTAATGTGTAAGGGGATAGAAGCTTGTGGACAAATTGTGGACTCATTCGGGGTTTCCGGTACGATTCTGAGGCAGCCCCTATTACTCAAATATCTCACGATACTCGTTTTTGCGCCGGCCAATTCAGAATAGCGATAAATCTTTACAAAAAAACAAGTTATAAAAAGTGTAATCAAATTTGAGAAATCACTGAAGATCGACGTGCTCCGCGGGTGTCTATAAATCCATACAACTTCCCATGAACGGCTTGTGGACAAAATGTGTGTGATTTAGTTCCTCCGTGCCGCTTCGCCTCGCTCTCAACCACTCTCACTCAGTTCTCATGAGGTCGGGGAATCTCTGCAGACGGCACGCTTCGGTTGCAATGCGTGGGGGCGCATGCTACGATTCGCCGAAGTGAAGCACATCGTACGCCTCTTTGTGCGGTTCGTATTGTTGCTTGCGGCCTTCCTGGTGCTTTTCGTCGCTGCTACTGCGGCCGTCCGGTGGGTGACTTTTCACCAACTGGGGAACGCACCGCCCGGAAGCGCCCTGGCATCTCTTCTCGTGCAGGCCGGCAGACCCACCATCTTGCCGGCGATCATCGTTACTACACTCGTCACGCTATTCTCCCTTCTGCGCTTTAGCGCAGGCCGGGCCTTCGCGCTGCTGCTTACCTTTCTGCTCACCGGTTTGTCGATCACCTTCACTATGATCGGCGCCGATTACCTCGAGCATGTCGTTTCGCCGGTGAGTGCGCCGCTTGGGCGGCGGTTGGATCCGAACATTCTGTATCGTGCGGATAACATAGACTTCTACGCGCTTGACCGAGACGGAGCGGTGTTCGAGCCGGTTCTCGTCCACGAGACGGGGCGTGATCCCGCTCTCAGCGTATTTCAGCAAGCGGAGCAGGACAGAGATTCGGGGTCCCTGTTGTTTCGAGGGGCAACCGATCGGCAACTCGGCCTCGACGCGGTGGAAAACGGCTACTGGAAAGCATTCGAGGCACCGCAGCACGTCGAGCAGTTGTTCCGCGACATCTCGGTGGCGGCATCGAGCTTCGACGAGAATGCACGTCTCGACAACATAGACTTTCTGCTGTTGTCCGGGTCGCTTGCCCTCGTATTGACGTCGCTGTGGGTGGTGGTACGGCTGAGCCGGTGGCCGCTGTTCAACATCATCCTTTCACTCGGGATGGCCCGAGCGGTGTTTGCGACTTTTTACGTAATCCAATCCCCCTCCGTCCGAGATTTCTTAGGAATCGTGCTCTCGAATCAAGAAATGGAGTACGCCTTGCCTGGCGCCTTTGTCACGCTGTCGGTACTTCTTCTGCTCGTTTCGGTTCTGCTCCCTCCGTTTCACCATTGGAAGAGAGAGGTCTCGGGTGGATAAAAGCGCGCGCTTGCTCATTGTCACATCGTTGGGCGTTTACCTGCTGTCCTTCGCGGTGTTCGCCGTGTATTCGCTGCAGCAGTTTCCCGGCGAGGGGATACTCGATCAATTCTACGTGAACTGGGTTTTGGCAAACGCGTTTGGTCAATTTGTCGACCGGCTCATTCCGATCCAGGCGTTCGCGGTTGCGCTGGCCTTCTCGTTGTTTGCCGGCCACGGGACCCGACAACCGCGTGGACGCTTTTTTGATCTGGTTCGGCCCGCGTTGATAGTGGTGCTCGTCTCGGGGTTCGTGTATACCCTCGTCGTCGGCTTCGCAGAGCCCGCTGTTGCCGACGCCCGGCAACAAATGGAGTACCGCAGCGAGCTCGCCCGCGACTTACTGAACGCCGGTAATGAGGCCTATGAGCAGCAAGACTGGAACCGGGCGGTCACCGAATACCAGGGCTATCTTGCAATCGACTCGGAGAATGCCGAGATCGAGGACCGCTTGGCGGAAGCACGAAGACGCGGCGACGAGTCCGACAGTGGGCGCGAGGCGACCGAAGAGGACTTCTCGCCCGGGTACCAGGTTACCGAGCAGGACGCCGAGAGTTTGATGGAACGGGCCCGAGAGGCAATGTCCGAAGAAGACTACATTTCCGCACATTATTGGGCGCGCATCGCGCTTGATTTGGATCCGGAACGCCCGGAAGCGCAGCGGATGGTGCAACGAGCGCGGGAACAAATGGCATCGCCGGACCTATCCGATCTCGACGAGCGCGAGGTGCAACTGTTCGAGCAAAAACGTGAGGCGTATACCGCGTGGCGCAATGACGAGTTGTTCCGCGCCTATAACATGTTCTCTGAGCTTGCCGAAGAGTATCCGCGCGATCGCGACGTTCGCCGCTATTTGCCGGAAGTAGAAAATGCGGTACGCAACGTCGCGTTTCTGACCGACGAGATCGGACGTACCATTCATCGCCCCGGCACCACCGACATTCTGTTTATGGATGACGCCGAGGTCGGCTCCGGCGAGAGAACCATCGTAGCCATAGACCGGCTCGTGACCACGGGAACCGGAACCTACGCGCGGGGTATCGAGGCGATGGAAATCGGTGCCGACGGGGAAACGCTGTTTCACGTCCAAGCGCCCTACGGCAAGTTTCGGGAAGGGCGTTTTCTGCTGCAAGGAATCGATCCGGGGGGGCGGGAGCCGAGCTATCGCCCCAATTATCTGGTGAGGCCGGAGGGTGAGCAGCCCCTTCCGGCACTCGAGGTAGAGCCGAGCCCGCAGGACCTCCACATGCTCGGGGACTCCGGACCGTCTTTCGAGAGTGCGAGTGTTGAAGATTTGTTGGTGATGGCGGACTTGTACCCTCAGGTAGGCTACAGCGACTACACCGTCCATTTGGCACTCGGTATGCGGTTGCTTCTGCCCTTTAGTTTCATCATCGTGTCTTTCTTTTCGATTTCAATAGGATGGACATGGCGTAAACGCTATATCAGCAGACCGCCGTTGCCCGTTATCGTGTTGATCCCGGTGATCCCGGTGGTGCTTGCGGTGGTTGCCGCGCTGTATCACTACCTCCACCGCGTCATCATCGGGACCGTCCTTCTCGCCGGCGGGTTTCCTCTTGCGCTGGTGGTCATTATCGTCGTTCAAGCCGTATTGCTTTTTGTCGCGCTTGCGGTCCTTGCCGGCCAGTCGGCATCATGAAGTGGCGGACACTACCGTGGGGTAAGATTGTTGCAGTCCTCTTTGGTCTTCCCGCCGGGCTCTTCGGGTTGGTATTTGCCCTCATAGTCGGTCATCTCGTCGACGAGCTGTTGTGGGTGTACGTGATGCGGCGGCTCCTGCGCTCCTTTATTGCCGGCGGGACAGTCCCGCCGGAGCTCGGCGAGCTCGCAGTGCCCGTTTCGATCCTCGTCCTGCTCAGCCGCGAGGAACTGTGCGACGAGCACCACGGTGGCGACGCCCCCAAGAGCGGCGCCGCCGCCTCCCACGGCGCCTCCTCCCACGGCGCC
>JAWLED010000002.1:21645-37775 GCA_041686235.1 Spirochaetia bacterium
CCTCCCACGGCGCCTCCTCCCACGGCGCCGACGAGAGTGGGCGGGTCCGCATGTATCTCTATGATCGCTTCGCCGGTGGACTGCGCGCACGCCGTACGCTCCAGCTTGCCGCCGAAGAGGCGGGGGGCGTGAGCCCCCATACCGACGCGCTCATTTCCATACTGGACTCCCGTCTGCGGCATCACGAGCGCGCGGAGGTTGCGTGGCTCGCCGGACGTATTGCGCGGGATAAGGGTCCGTGTGCACGGCAAACGGCCGAAGAGATGGCCGAGCGGCTCAACGTGGATGCACGAATCGTGGCTGACGCGATGCGGCGGTCGGGTCAACTCGACGAGCGCTCGTGCATGCTGTTGGGGGTGCCCCAAGATGCCGACCGCGAGCTCGTACGTCATGCCTACCGGCAGCTCGCCGCCCAGTTCCATCCCGACGCGACCAGCGGTCTCGACGCTCACCAGCGGAAACAGGCCGGTGAGGCGTTTTTGCGGATACGCTCGGCCTACGAACAACTGATGCGAGAGCTCGGTGAAGAGCCTTGAACGAGACGGTCGGGCCGGGGCGGCGGACACAGTAGCCGCGCCGGGGCCGCGGACACCGGACCCGTGCCGGGGCGGCGGACACAGTAGCCGCGCCGGGCGCGGCGCCACCGCCTCAGTCGGGCTCGGAGAGAGGCGCCCGCTCGATTCGGGCCCCGAGGCCTTCGAGGCGCTCGACGAGTCCTTCGTAGCCTCTCTCGATTTGATACACGTTCTGTATGGTGCTCTGCCCCTCCGCACATAGCGCGGCCAGTACCATGGCCATGCCGGCCCTCACATCCGGGGAGGTGAGATTGGAGCCGGACAGCGTGGCCGGCCCGCTGACCACTGCGCGGTGAGGATCGCACAGGACAATGCGTGCCCCCATCCCGATGAGCTTGTCGACGAAGAACATGCGCGATTCAAACATCTTCTCGTGAATGAGGATGGTGCCGGCTACCTGGGTGGCCACCACGAGCGTGATACTTACCAAGTCCGGCGGAAACCCGGGCCAGGGTGCGTCATCGATTTTCGGGATCATACCGCCCATGTCGGGAACCACCTGCAGGGGCTGTTTCGCCGGAACCCGGATGCTCGAGCCTTCGCGTTCCCAATGGATACCGAGTTTCCCGAACCCGATCCGAGTCATCTTGAGGTGTTCCGGTGCGGCATTTTCGATAACGACTTCGCCTCGAGTGACTGCAGCAAGACCGATGAAAGATCCGACTTCCATATAATCGGCGCCGATTGCGTACTCGGCACCGTGCAGCTTGGTTACCCCGGTGATGGAGAGAATGTTGGAGCCGATTCCGGTAATGTTTGCGCCCATGAGGTTGAGCATGTGACAGAGATCCTGGATATGTGGCTCCGAGGCCGCGTTTTCGATGACCGTTTTGCCTTCGGCAAGCACGGCAGCCATGATTGCGTTCTCGGTGGCGGTAACTGAGGCCTCATCGAGGAAGATCTCGGTGCCGATGAGTTTGTCCGTAGAGAGCGTGAACATGCCGTCGGGCTCTACCCGAGCGCCGAGAGCGGAGAGCGCGACGAAGTGGGTATCGACCCGCCTCCTGCCGATTACGTCGCCCCCCGGTGGGGGGAGCACGACTCGTCCCGTGCGGGCAAGCATGGGTCCCGCGAGGAGGATAGAGGCGCGTACACGTTTTGCCTCTTGAGCGGGCAGCTCATTCCGCGTGATGTCCAGCGTCTGAATCCGAACCACGCCCTTTTCGAGTTTCTGCACACTCGCTCCCATATGGGAGAGAATGTTGAGCATTACTTGTACGTCTTCGATGTCAGGGATGTTTTGCAGCACCACCGCTTCATCCGTTAAGAGGGCAGCGGCAATGCAGGGAAGTGCGGCGTTCTTGTTGCCGCTGGCACGTATAGTGCCTTCAATCGGGTGGCTCCCCTCCACTACGTATTTGAACATGAGGTAACCTTGTAGAAAAGCAATTGCGCTGTCAACACACCGGTGCGGCCGAAGAGCTCAGTTGGTCTCGACAGCCTCGTCGGCCAACGCCGACGTGTTGGCCAAATCAGGTGACGCGAGGCGAAACTGCGGCGGCTCGAAGGGGTTTTGACTCATCATTACCGCGGTCCGGTAATAGTAGGAGGCGCCGCTCTCGACTTCTATCCGCACGGGGGCGATAAACGCGGTGCGCTCGCCCGGACTCGGAAACGGATTCTCGAGAAGCCGAGGGAACGCCGCAATGCTGACCTCCCGGTTCTCCAGTAGTGGTTGCAACGGGGTCGTTTCTTCTTCCGGCTCGAACAAGGAGCCGATCTGCTCGTCGGCGCTTGTCGCGCCCGAAGAGTCCGCTTCGGATTCGGGCTGTTTCAGCGGACGCGCTCGATGGAGAAACGGTTCGTAACGGCCGGCACCAAGATGATCTTCGAGGTCCCGAAGGAACGTATTGAGGTTTCGCACGATGTTTGTGGTGGCATGCGAGGCGTAATCGCCGGCGTTCCACTTGTACCAGGTCAGAAACGTCTCGTTGCCGCGCCCTTGCTCGAACGCCGATTGGGCCTTCAAAACATCGAGGACCCCATCATCATCAATGTCGACCACACGGGAAGACACCGTCGGTGTTTGCTGAAGTACGAACGTCGAAATACTGCTGGGCCCCACGACGAGCCAGTGTTCTTTGTGTCCGATTCGATCTTGGAAAGAAGCAGCTAATGCTACCGGATGACCGCCGTGCTGCGAGAGCTCCCGGGTATGAAACCCTTCGATGAGCGGGAAGCGCCCGATTCGATGCTTCTCGAACAGAACCAGCCCGTCGGGACGGCTCAGGTACAACTCAAAGAAAAACTCCGGCGGCGCTTCCTCCTGCGTGGAAGCCTGTGGCCGCTTGGAGAGTTCTTCGAACCGGGGGGGCTCGTCCCATTGCTCGGCGCCGACGGTGAGCAAACCTACATCGAGCTCGCCGTTCCCGTCGGCATCGACCACTTGCGCGAGGACCGTGGAGTTCCGTCGAATCGGGTAGGTAGTGTCCGGTGACAGCTTTTGGGCCGTCTGAATAAGCTCGGACGGCTCGCGCTCGGGCTCCTCAGGGGGTTGTGCCGGTGGCCCCGACGAGTCCGCCTGCCCGGTTGTCTCCGGTTCCTGCTGAGGCGCGTTTTCATCGGTGGCGCGCGGGGTTTCCTGGGCCTTCTCGGTTGGTGTGTGAACGCAGCCACCAGCAACCAGGACGATCAGCGCGATGATTATTGCGTACGTGAGGGCCCGAGCCATCCCCTTCATAATACCTGCGAATGGGGCTTTTTGCTACATGGGGACGGAGATTCCTCCTTTTTAGGCCCCGGTTTCATGGGAATATGTGTTGGGAAGGCGGGGATGAACGCCGGCCTGAGAGCAGGGCCCACGGCATGCACATGCGAGCCGGGCGGCTTGCAAAATGTAAGAGGAATTTTACATAATGTGCATATACTTGGCCCGTACGCATACGGGGGCAGTCGCGCTGTTGGCCCTCCGCGACACCTTTTGGGATAAGGAACGCCATGCAGTTTTATAGTACGCGTGACACGAAGCGAATCGTCTCTTTCAGAGAGGCCGTATTCCGGGGCCTGGCCCCCGACGGCGGCTTGTTCCAACCGGCGGCCGATCTGGACCTGCGAGAGGCGTTTCTTTCGATGGGGCCGGATACCCGCTTTTTGGACGTGGCTCGCGTTGTTACCGGCGCGCTGTTCCCGCAGGAGTTTTCCCGAGACCAGGTGGAGCGTATCATCGCCCGGGCTTTTCCGTTCTCCCCTCAATTGAGCCGGATCAACGAGGATATCTACTTACTCGAGCTCTTTCACGGTCCTTCCTGTGCCTTTAAGGACTATGGCGCCTCGTATCTGGCCTCGGTCATGGAGGAGTTCCTCGAGGGCGAGGACTCGCGAGCGGTCATCCTGACGGCCACCTCCGGGGACACCGGGAGCGCCGTTGCACACGCCTTTTTCGGTCGGCGAAATATCGATGTCGTGGTTCTCTACCCATCCGGACGGGTGAGTCCGCTCCAAGAGAAGCAGCTCACGACCCTCGGAGGAAACATTCACGCACTCGAGGTGAAGGGCTCCTTTGACGACTGCCAGCGCATGGTCAAGGAGGCCTTCCTCGACACCGAGCTCAGCGAAACGCTCGGTCTGACCTCGGCCAACTCGATAAACCTCGGCCGCCTCATACCCCAGGCCTTCTACTACATCTACGCGTTTGCGCAGCTAAAACCGGAGGTCCCGGGGGAGTTCTTCTTCTGTGTACCCAGCGGCAACTTCGGCAATCTCACCGCAGGCGTGTTGGCGTGGAAATGGGGCTTGCCGGTAACCGGCTTCATTGCCGCGACAAACGCCAACGACGTGGTGCCCGACTATCTGAATACGGGAGTCTACACTCCGCGCAGCTCAGTCCGTACCCTTTCCAACGCGATGGATGTCGGCAACCCGAGCAACTTCGAGCGGTTGCAGCACATATTTGCCGACGATGCGGATGCCATGCGCGCGATGATCTGGGGAGAGGTGGTGAGCGACGAGGAAACCCTCGAGACCATCGGCCATTTCCGCGTGACCGAAGGGATCTTCCTCGATCCGCATACGGCGGCGGGAGTGAGAGCGGCACAGCGATTCTCCCACAACCGCTATCCGAGTGTTGGAAAGATCATCACCCTCGCGACGGCGCACCCGGCAAAGTTTGGCGAGGTCGTGGAGGAGGCCACGAGCATGCGCCCTGAAATGCCCGAGCGCCTCGCGCACGTGCTCGACCTCGAGAAAAAGGCCACCCCGATCGAAAACGACCCCGATGCGCTGAAGCAGTATCTCTTAGAGCGATTCGGCGACTGACGTGCGCCGGCCGCAGACGCCGCGGGCCGGCCGCGGGCGCGGGGCTGCGGCCGCCCGGCCTGCCTCGCCCGCGATGGTGCCGGGTGCGGCGTGCGGTTGAACCGCTCATGAGCACATGATAGATTTCCTAACATGGAGTCAATGAGACGAACGGCCACGTGCGGCGAGCTGCGCCGCACGGACGCAGAGCGGGAAGTAGTGCTCAACGGCTGGGTCCACCGCTCTCGCGACCACGGTGGTGTGCACTTTATCAATGTTCGAGACCGCTACGGCATCACACAGGTCGTGGTGGACGAGGATGCGGCGCCGGAGCTGCAGGAAACCGCCGCAGAGCTCAAGCACGAGTACTGCATTGCCGTACGCGGCACGGTTCGACCTCGACCCGCCGAGATGATTAACGCCGAGATGCCTACCGGTGAGATAGAGATACAGGTGCAAGAGATTCGCGTGCTCTCGGCCTGTCGCACGTTGCCTTTTATGGTCGACGAGGCCAGTGACGCCCGCGACGAGCTGCGACAGAAGTATCGCTACCTCGATCTCCGTTCGTTCTCGATGCAGCGAAAAATTCGCTTGCGGCACGACGTCTCGTTCCGCGTGCGGGAATACCTGTACAGTCAAAACTTCTACGAAATCGAAACCCCCACGCTGATCAAATCGACGCCGGAGGGAGCTCGTGATTTCCTCGTTCCCTCTCGTCTGCATCAGGGAAAGTTCTACGCGCTCCCCCAGTCTCCGCAGCTGTTCAAACAGATTATCATGGTCTCCGGGTTCGACCGCTACTTTCAGCTCGCCCATTGTTTCCGCGACGAAGACGCCCGCGGCGATCGACAGCCGGAGCATACCCAGATCGACATCGAGATGAGCTTCGTCAACAAAGACGACGTCTTCGCGGTGCTCGAGGGGATGCTCTCACACGTGTTCGAGCACACGTTGGAGAAAAAGCTCGAGACGCCGTTTCGGCGAATCTCCTACTCAGATGCCATGAACCGCTTTGGGACGGACAAACCCGACCTGCGGTTTGGCCTCGAGCTCAAGGATTTCTCCGAGCGGGCGGCATCGAGCAGCTTCAAGGTGTTTAACACCGTCGTTGCCGAGGGCGGTGTGGTAAAGGCGGTTGTTGCCGATGGCTGCGGGGAGTTTTCCCGTAAGCAGATCGACGGGCTCGAATCGGTGGCAAAAATCTACGGTGCAAAGGGGCTTGCCTGGACGAGGGTCATCGGCACCGAGGATGCGCCGGCGCTCGACGGGGGAATCGGAAAGTTCTTTGCGGATGAGGCCGCCGAGATGACCGCGGAGCTTGGTGCAAAGCCGGGTGACCTTCTGCTTTTTGTCGCCGACACATGGAAGACGGCATGTACGGCGGCGGGGGCGGTGCGATCGGAGCTCGGACGTATAGGCGAGCGTGCCGACCCGAACGAGTTTGCCTTTGCCTGGATCGTCGATTTCCCCCTGTTCGAGTGGAACGACGAAGCACAGAAGTGGGATCCGGCACACCATATGTTTACGATGCCGCAAGAGCAGTTCCTCGATACGCTCGAAGAAAACCCCGGCGCAGTGCTCGGCGATCTCTACGATCTCGTGTGCAACGGCCTCGAGCTCGCGTCCGGTTCGATCCGTATCCACGATCCGGGGCTGCAGGAGCGCATCTTTTCCATCGTTGGCTTTTCCCGCGAGGAGGCCAAGCGCCGCTTCGGGTTTCTCCTCGAGGCGTTCGAATACGGGCCTCCGCCCCACGGCGGTATAGCGCCGGGGTTGGACCGCTTGGTCATGCTGATGGCAGGCGAAGATACCATCCGCGAAGTTATTCCGTTTCCCAAGAACTCGACGGGCGCCTCGCCCATGGACGATTCCCCATCCGAGGTGGACCCGAAACAACTCGAGGAGCTTGGCCTTCAGCTTGCTCCCCAAGCAAAACCCGAAGCCGATTCGGACGAATGAGGTGGAGTGTATGTTTACAGTGAGAACCTTCAATCAGATTGCGCCGAAGGGGCTGTCGATCTTCGATGACGGCTATCGTGTGGGCGAAGACGAGGAGGACCCGGACGCCGTCCTGCTGCGCAGTCACAAGCTGCACGACATGGAGTTCAACCCGCGGCTCAAGGCAATCGCCCGAGCGGGGGCAGGGGTAAACAACATACCCGTGGAAGAATGCACGAAGCGCGGCATCGTTGTCTTCAACACACCCGGCTCCAACGCAAACAGCGTAAAAGAGCTCGTCGTAAGCGCGCTGTTGCTCTCCTCCCGCCGCATCCACCAGGGGCTCTCCTGGGTGGAGCAGCTGGACCCCACAGCTGACGAGATCGAGAGCGTCGTCGAGAAAAAGAAGAAGGAGTTTGCAGGCCCGGAAATCTACGACAAGACACTCGGTGTGATTGGGCTCGGTGCGATCGGCGTACTCGTTTCAAACGCGGCCACGGCTCTCGGGATGAACGTGGTAGGATACGACCCCTACATTTCGGTGGAGTCGGCGTGGGGGCTCGCGCGTTCGGTGCACCGGGCGCGAAGCCTCGAAGAGTTGTTGTCGCAGTCCGACTACATAACCATCCACGTGCCGCTCAACGACTCTACCAAGGGGTTGATCAATCGAGAGAGCCTCAAACACGCAAAAGCGGGTGTGCGCCTGCTCAACTTTGCCCGCGGCGGACTGGTGGAGAATCAGGCGGTGATCGAGGCGTTGAACGACGGGACCATTTCCTACTATCTCACCGACTTTCCGGAGGCCGAGATAGTCGGTCATGAGCGGGTCTTGGCGGTCCCGCATCTGGGCGCCTCGACCCCTGAAGCCGAGGAAAACTCCGCCGTCATGGCCGCCGAGCAGCTTCGGAACTACCTCGAATACGGGAATATCAAGAACTCGGTGAACTTTCCCGAGTGCGAGTTGCCGGTCCGCGGCTACGATCGCCTTCTCATTGCGAACCGAAACATTCCCAACATGGTTGGTCAGGTCACGAAGATTCTCGCCGAAGGCAACATCAATATTCTCCATCTGGTGAACCACCACAAAGAGGACGTTGCCTACAATATCATCGATGTAGACGGAGACCTTTCCGACGCCGCGATAGATGCCATCGGAAATATCGAGGGCATTATTATGGTGCGACGTTTGAGCCTCGAAGCGCATTGACGGACAGTGCTCAGGCGATGCATGCTGGCCCCGTGCAACGGAACGAATTTCGCTACGCTTCGGTAATTATAATGGTCCTTGCCGCCTTGAGCCTCATTGTCGGCTGCAGCGAGCCGTATCCCGATCTCGAGGACGGCCTGTATGCGGAGCTCGAAACATCGGAGGGCACCATGCTCATCGAGCTCGAATACGAAGATGCGCCGGCAACCGTGACCAACTTCGTCGGCCTTGCCGAGGGCACCGTCGATTCGAATCAGGGGGAGGGCGAAGCGTTTTACGACGGTCTGACCTTTCATCGCGTCGTCGAGGATTTTATCGTACAAACCGGCGACCCTGAGGGCGACGGTACCGGCGGTCCCGGGTACGAGTTTCCCAACGAGATAAACGAATCGCTCAAGCATGATGAGGCCGGTGTGGTTTCCATGGCCAACACGGGGCCGGATACGAACGGGAGTCAGTTTTTCATCACCCTTTCGGCAACCCCGTGGCTCGACGGCCAGTATTCGGTATTCGGTGAGCTCGTCGAAGGAGAGGACGTCCTCGAGTCCATCGAAGAAGGCGACACCCTCGAAGCGGTCAACATTGTGCGCAAAGGCGAGAGTGCCCGCAACTTCGAGACGGGCCAAGAGGCGCTGGACCGGCGCATATCGGAGCTCGAGTCGCAGCGTGAACAGCAGCAGCGCGAGACCGTGGGGCAGCAATTGGACTATGTAGAGCGCAATTGGCCGGATGCCGAAGACGCGGGAGAGGGGATGCGATACGTCATAGACCACGAGGGCTCCGGGCCCTCTCCCGAGGAAGGCGATACTGTTGCCGTGCGCTATACCGGATACTTGCTCAACGGCATGCCGTTCGAGTCCACCGAAAACCGTGATGAGCCGGTCGAGTTCGAGCTCGGGGACGGTCAGGTTATTCCCGGGTGGGAACGAACGCTCCTCGATATGAAGGTGGGAGAGGAGCGCACGGCCATTATACCGCCGAATCTGGCCTACGGTTCCGAAGGTGCACGCGACCTCGTCCCGCCGAATGCCTTTCTTGTATTCGATGTCGAGCTTGTCGATATCGTAGAATAACGCAGCATGGCTCGAGCTCGTACCGTTTACCGATGTAGCTCCTGCGGGCATGAAGAACCCAAATGGCTCGGCCGCTGTCCGCAGTGCGGGCAATGGAATACGCTCCTCGAGGTGACGCCGCCGGCAGCCGGCTCGGGAGCTCGAGCCGGCGGTGGTACCGGGGCGAGAAGCGGCGAGGGACGTCGGGGCTCCGGCTCGGCGCCCGCGCAGGTGCAGTCGGTGTCCTCGGCCTCCACGGATGAGGGCCCGCGCCTCGAGACCTCGATCGGCGAGCTCGATCGGGTCCTCGGCGGTGGCGTGGTGGCGGGAGCCTCGGTGCTGCTCGGCGGCGAGCCGGGAATCGGGAAGTCCACCCTCATGCTCCAAGCGGCCGCGGCGCTTTCTGCGCGGCGTGTCCTCTATGTCTCCGGGGAGGAATCCGGGCGCCAGATTCGCATGCGGGCACAGCGGCTCGGAGCCACTGCGGATATCGACCTGCTGTGCGACGGCAATACCGACAATATCAGCGCGGCGCTCGAGCGCCATGCTCCCGAGGTCGTTATCGTCGACTCCGTGCAAGCGCTTCATTCCGCGGAGGTCGGCCCCTATCCCGGCACCGTGAACCAAATCAAGTACTCAACCTACGAAATACTCGACTGGGTGAGAGCCCATGACGCGGCACTGTTTCTCGTGGCGCACGTGACCAAGGAAGGATCCATTGCCGGACCCAAAGTCATAGAGCACATGGTTGATACCGTGTTGTATTTCGAGCACGCGGAGGAACACCTGAGAGTGCTGCGGGCCACGAAAAACCGCTTCGGCTCCACCGACGAAATCGGGCTCTTTGCTATGGAAGCAGGCGGGCTGAAGGAAGTGTCGGACCCGGCATCGGTATTCCTCGTGAAGCGCGAAGGTGCGCTCCCCGCCGGTGTCGTGGTCGCGCCGGTGTATGAAGGCAGCCGCATTTTGCTCGTAGAGATCCAGGCCCTCACCGTCGCGGCAAAAGGCGGCGTCTCCCGCACGTTTTCCGACCGCATCGATTCTCGGCGCATTTCGCGCGTAGCCGCCGTGCTCGAGAAGCACCTCGGCGTGAGTTTTTCGGATCAGGACATCTACGTCAATGTCGCCGGCGGCATCAAAATCGGGGAGGTCGGCGTAGAGCTGCCCCTTGCGCTTGCGCTGTACTCGGCGCGAACCGGTATGTCGGTCCCGCCGGCCACGACGGTCACCGGCGAGATCAGCCTTGCCGGCGAGATTCGACCGGTCGCTCAGCTAAAGCGGCGGCTGAGAACGGCACGCGAGATGGGATACGAGCGGCTCATCGGGCCTGCGCGAGCCCGCGAGGGCGATGTTGCCGAACACGGGTGGGTGCGCGTGAGGACCTTGGCCGAGTGCATAACGGAAGTGTTCGGCTCGAAGCCTGCTAAGTAGCACGCCGGCGCCCGGTTGCGCTTAGCAGCGCCGACGCCCCGTGCTCCTGTCCGCAGCGCTCATCAAACGGAACCGGGGAACAGGAAGGGAAATGCCACGAACGTGCCGATTGCGCTGCCGATACTCGAGAAAAAGAACACCAAGAGCACGTGGGTGACACGGTTTCGGAAAAAGCCGCGTACCGTGAGAATATCGTCCTGCAGGGTCTCGAAGTCCAGGACTCGCGGTTTTCTCACGACCGCTTCGAGCAACCCGGCAACGAGGCCCACGCCGATCGTTGGATTCATCGACGTTATCGGTGCGGCGAGAAAGGATACGATAATCGTTACCGGATGGGCGAGCGCCGCCAACGCGCCAAGGGCGGAAAGGGTGCCGTTTACGAGGAACCACCGCATGAACAATTCGAGGCCGCCCTGCCATCCGGACTGAACGAAGCCCCACCCGATGAGACCGGCGACGAGGGCCGGGATGAGGTAGGGCAAGGCTTTTGTTATCAGTTTCTTCGGTGGTATGCGGTTGAGCGCCTCGAGTGAGACCGACTCGGGGTCCTCGGCGAGCGAGTGGAGATGCTCGACGATACCGTTTACGTGACCGGCGCCGACGACGGCGACAATGTTGGTCTCCGACTGCTCGAAAATGCGTTTTGCCAGGTACTGATCGCGCTCGTCGATGAGCACGTTTTTGGCCGACGGGAGGAAATTCGCAAGCTCTTCCATCATCCCCTGCAAGGCGCTCTTTTGCTTGAGCTCTTCGATCTCTTCCGCAGTGAGCTTCTCCCGGGAAAACAGCGAGCTCAACAGCGCAGCGAGCATCTTGTTCTTGCCCCACAGTCCGGTGTTTGCCCAGGCGCGGCGAAGGGTGATCTGAATATCTCGGTCGCACAAGGCCACCGGGGTATCGCGGTCCTCGGCCGCCCGAACCGCCTCTCGCATTTCGTCGCCGGGTTTGATTCCGAGCTCCTCGCCGATGCGGCGCTGAAAGGATTGAAGGACCAGGTTACCGAGCAACAGAAAGCCCTTGCGCTCGCGGATGACGCGATAGACGTTGAGATTCGACCAGTCCTGCCCCTGAGTCATGGCACGGAACCGCGCATCGTCGATTTCTACGCAAATACGCTCCGGTTGGAGCTCGTCGATGGCATCGGTGACGTCTTTGACGCTTTCTTGGGAAACGTGGGCGGTTCCGATGATGGTTATTGTCTTGCCGCCGACCTCCACGGTCGTGCGCGCCTCGCTTGCTTGCACTGCTTCCTCCACTGTGAGACCTACCTCTTTCCCATGGCCGATATGAATCGTTTGCGCAGCCCTTCTTCGCCGGGGAACAAATCGCGGGGGATGCTCCCCCCACCCATGTGCACGTGACCGCCGCCTGAGCCGATACCCTGGAGCGCCGTTCTCACGATAACATCGGTCGGCCGTGCATTGTCCTCGCTGCGTACCGAGATGCGGTACTCCTCTCGCTCCGGCTCGAGCACGACGACGAAGTGTATCTCGCGCAGTCCGAGAAAGAAGTCGGCAACGAGCGCCATGACCTCGGGGGTGCACTCCTTCGTGACCGGAACGAAACAAAAGTCGTCGGCAACTATGCACGCGTTTATGGCTTCCCGGAACACCGAGAGATCGGCGAGGGACAAGGAGTTCTTGAGTAGCCGGCTGCCGCTTTGCCAGTCGCCTGTGAAGAATAGCGATGAGAAGGCCTCGAGGTCCTCCGGCGCTACACCACGAGTCATGAAGGCGGTGTCCATCATGACTCCGATCAACAAGCCGGTGGCTACATTCGGCTCCATTTCGGTGGTCGCGATCTTGTAATACTCGTAGAGGATGGTCGAGCAGGCACCCACATTAGGTCTGATGTCAAAATACTTGCAGTTGGGCTCCGTGGGAGGCACGTGGTGGTCGATGACCCCGATTACTTCGCCGGGTACGCCGCGAATGTTTTTGTTGCCCACGAACCCGTCGACGATGATGATTTGTGCATCCTCACTCAACCCGGCTTCAGTACAGGAGGTGATGGGGATCTCGAGCAGCCGAATCATCTCCGACAGCGATTGGCTCTGGATTTCCCCACCGTAACAGAGCTTCGGCGGGAGCTGATTTGCCGAGAGCAGACCGGCAAGTGCATATGCCGCGCCGACCGCGTCATGATCCGGGAAATCATGTGCCTGTATTACCACGTCACGATCGCGGTCGATGTGGGAAATCAGCTCTTGAATGCCTTTCATGCGTTACTCATCGTTGTCGAGCTTCTTCTCGGCAAGTCGCTTTTCGATCACTGCGGGGCCTCCCTGGTCTTCAGCCTCGACGTACATCGTGTGAGCCAGGCTCACCTGGTCGTTGAGCTCGTACAGAGCCCCGAGGTGAAAGAGCAGTTGCGTCTTTACCACCGTATCGTCGCTCTCCTCGATCTTGCGAAGAAGCGAGCTGTCTCCCACCGGGTTGATGTAATAGCGTGCCATCTCATAGTACAAGGTGTCACGTGGTATATCCGATATTGCGTTTTCGAGATAGTCTTTTGCCTCGCCGTCGCGGCCGGCTTCCTTGAGGGCCAGAGCGCTCAATAGCGGGTATTCGTGGCGGTCCGGCTCCTCTTCAAAGGCTTTGCGAAACATGTTGGCGGCGGTATCCCAGTCTTTCTGCATGTACGCATACATGCCGAACGGTGCATAGCCGGGATGATAGTCCGGTCGAAGCTCGAGAGCCTGCTTGTAGTCTTCGTAGGCTGCTTTCTGATCGTCGAGGCTGTCCTGTACCCGTGCGCGCTCGACGTATCCCATGAACATCTCGGGCATCATCTCGATCGCCGTGGAGAAGTCTTCTCGAGCCTCTTCGAGCTCCCCGATCTCTACACGCACGCGGCCGCGGTCGAGGTAATTCCACGGATACTCCGGCTCGAGCTCGATTGCCCGGCTCAGGTCGGTTTCCGCAGCCTGTAGCTCATGCGCCTGTAACCGCGCGCGACTGCGGTCGACATAGGCAAACGGGTACTCCGGCTCGACGTCTATTGCGCGGGTCAGCACCTCTTCGGCCTCTTCGGGCTCCTCGGTGCGAAGGTGGACGTTTCCCAGTCCGACGAGGGCGACGAAATTGTCGTCGTCCGCCTCGAGCCCCCGTTCGAATGCCTCCCTCGCGCCGTCAAAATCCTCTTCTTCGAGGTACAGCTCCCCGAGAGCGGCATGGGCGGACGCGTGGCCTTCGTCTTGGTCCACCACATCTTTGAGAAGGGCTTCCTGGGTCTCGGTGTCCCCGCGGGCCCCGGAGATGAGCGCCTTGTGATACAGGGCATCCGGGTGGCCGGGATGCTCCTCGAGAATATCGTCGAGCACGCCTTCGGCCTCATCGAGCCGTCCGGCCGATATATTGAGCGTGGCGAGCAGCAGAAGCGTTTCGGGGCGGTCCGGGTCCTGCAGCCGCGCTTCCTCGTAGGCTGCAATAGCGGCCTGGGGGTCGCCTGCTGAAACCGCGAGACTGATGCTCTCGTACGGTTCTTCGGGGGGCTCTTCGGCCTCAGGTTCCGCGGGCTTTTCCGGTTCTTCGGGTGCGCGTTCGGGTGCCGTGGCACACGAACCAATTAAGAAGGCAATGATGGTTACGCTGGAAATGAATAGGACGTGTCGTTGCATGTGTGTGTCAGACCATAATAGTGAAAGGTTCTTCATTTTGACAAGAACGACGGCAATATTGCAAGGTTAGGGGCCTCCTGCTACAATCCGCGCATAATGAAAAAACGGTTCCGAGGCGCCTTCGTTCTTATCCCCGTAGTCTATGCGGGGGTCATCCTTCTTCTGCTTTTCCTACAATTTTCAGACGGCCAACGTATCTACGAAACGGCGAATGGCCTAACCCTCGAAGGGCGAATGACACCCACCGTTGAGCGGGAGAGTAGTACAGTAGCCTCTCTGCGCGTATCATACAAGGGTATCTCGTTCGAATTCGATCCGGAATCGTCGCTTCGCCTCGTCAGCGAGGACGGCGAAGCCGAGACCTTAGCACCGCGTTCCTACACTCGCGGGACCAACAGCGAAGACAGCTTCGTCGTCCGGTTTGAAGAGGGCGTGGAGCTAAGCTTTGAGCTTAACGGCGGTGATGCCGGCGGTTTGCAGGTGCGAAGCGAGGTTCCGGAGGCGCTACGTCCGCTGAGCTCCATTGAGATACCGACCTCGGTCACCGGCGGGGCGTCATTTGAAGAGGCGTCGTTGCCCGGTGTCTATCCGGTGCGCTTCGAGTCTGCCACGTATCACCTCTCGCCGCCTTCGGGCGCGGAGCTCGACACCGACGCCGAGCTGCTCGCGTATTCCCCCGAGAGTGGGACGGAAACACTCCGATACGTGCGGGCGGATACGACCGGAGAGGACGTATTCGAAACCTGGTTCTCCGAGGATAGTAGACGGATTCCGGACAGCGAGTACGAGGAAACCATCTCTACCTATATCGACGATGCCTACGAGGGCTGGACCGACAGCCGATTCAACGCCGGCGCCGGGAACTGGAGCCATCGTTCGGGGTCTCCGCGGTTCTCCGAGCAGATCCTCACCGCGGCGTTAGCTGAGGCATGGCAACGCGAGGACTATGAAGCGGTGTTCACCGGCATGCGGCGAGCGGCGGACGAGCACAGCGGGCAAATCGGTCTCCTCTCGGCGCCATTCTTGGGGGATCTCGATGAGGTTCGGGAGCGGTTTCTCGAGGAGGACGAAGAAAAAACCGAGGAATTGCTCGAGCTTACCCGAGCCGAAGACCCTGAAGTCTTTCGCACCCCACATCTCGCCCGGTTCGCCCGGGATCGCGGCAGCGAAGAGCTGTATGAAGCGGTGTTGAGCTTTGCAGAAGAGGTGGACTATCAGGACGCCGATATGGTGGACGTGCTCGGGATGCTTCGAAACTACTACTTGTCCGAGTTTCCCGACGACGAGAGTGAGGAAGCGTTTAGCCGCTTCTCCGACATCGTCGAGGAGCGCATCCTGCCGAATCTGTATCACGCCGAACAGGACGGGCAGGACACGTTTTTCCTCCGCAGCAGTCCTGACCGCGTCGAGGTCGTTGACTCCGTTCTCGCCGGCCGTGTTCTCGAAGAGGCGGGGCGTCGCACAGATGATCCCCGCATAGAGTCGGTTGGGCGAAACTTGGTCGTCTCGGCTCTCTCATTCTCCGACGAGGAGGGGTTCTTGCCGGAGGTGCTCTACATATCGTCCAACGGGATCGAGGGAACCGAGGACGTCCTGGGCCCCGAAGAGCTCTATGAGCTACTCCATGATAATCCCGCGTATCCGCATCACATATCGCTTTCCGAAGAAACCGGAGAACGCGCGTGGATATGGGCGGCAGCGGAGTTCTCACGTATAGATATCAGCGAGGGTGCCTACGAGTTTAGCGTCGAATACCCCCGCAACCGAACGCACTACATCATCATGCAGGGCATTCCGTCGTTTTCCTCGATGGAAATCTTTGGTCAAGAATGGCGCACCGACCCGGACTTCGAGTCGTACGTGAAGGGACGGCACTACGCCGACGAGAGTGAAACCCTCATGATCAAGTACACCGACGACTCGGTCGAAGGTGACATCATTCTCGAATACTGACCAATGGAAGATCGCTACATGGACGAGCACAACTACGCGCACAAATTCCGTCGGCTCGCTCGGGCGGGTGCCTGCTCGGGCCGGCGCGCTCGCGGGTCCGCCGGCGACCGGGCCCCGGGCCG
>JAWLED010000002.1:37875-83510 GCA_041686235.1 Spirochaetia bacterium
CGAGCACAACTACGCGCACAAATTCCGTCGGCTCGCTCGGGCGGGTGCCTGCTCGGGCCGGCGCGCTCGCGGGTCCGCCGGCGACCGGGCCCCGGGCCGGCCAAAGCGGTCCGAGGTCCAGGGCCGGTGGGCTTGCGGGTCCGCCGGCGACCGGGCCCCGGGCCGACGAAGGCCCAAGAACCCGGAGTCACCGGAGCTCAGAACCCGGGGCCGCAGAGCCCCGGGGTGACCCTTATCGGTCGATAACCTTTGTAAGCCCTTCGGCGGTGTAGCCGAGATGGGCTGCAACCTCGGCTCCCTTGCCGGAGGCGCCGAAACGGTTCAGACCGAAGAGGTCCTCCTTGGATTGGACGTAGCCTTCCCAGCCCTGCAGTACGCCCACCTCGGCAACTACCGTTCGCACGCCGCTGGGGATAACACGCTCGCGGAAGCTCTCATCTTGCGCTTCAAAAAGCTCCCGGTCGGAGATGGAAACTACTTGAACCGTGCGTTTCGACTTCTCCGCCGCTTCCAGCGCCAGTGAGACTTCGCTTCCGGTGGTAACGACCACGACATCCGGGCGGCCGTCCGTTGCTTTGACAACGTAGCCGCCGCGGCGGAAGTTTTCCCGCCAGTTCGGGTCGGCCTTTTCGTATACCGCAAGCTTTTGGCGAGTCAGCGAGAGGACGGTCGGGCCCTCTTCGTGCTCGAGCGCCATCATCCAGGCCTCCGCCGTTTCTTCGGCGTCGCCCGGGCGAATGAACCTCATGTTGGGGATCGCGCGAAGCGCTGCATAGTGCTCGACCGGCTCGTGTGTGGGGCCGTCCTCACCGACGTAGATGGAGTCGTGGGTCATGACGTAGACGACCGGCAAGCCCATGAGTGCGGCAAGGCGCATCGAGCCGCGCATGTAGTCGGTGAACACCATGAAGGTGGCCGCATAGGGCCTGAACCCGCCGTGGAGATAAATACCGCTGGTAATGGCTCCCATGGCGTGTTCGCGCACACCGAAGTGCAGCGTTCTTCCGAGGCGTTCCTCGGCGCTGAAGTTGCCCCAATCCTCGAGCGTTGAGTTGTTGGAGGGGGCAAGGTCGGCCGAGCCGCCGATCAAGTTGGGGATTGCCTTGGCAAGCTCTTGGAGGATTGCGCCGCTCGCCTTTCGCGTGGCGATTTTCTCTCCCTTCTCGAAGGCGGGGAGCGACAGTTCCTTGCGTGCCTCCGCAATGGAGGAGTCGAAATAGCGGTCCCACAGCTTCTTCAACTCGGGATTGGCTTTGGCCCACTCCTCGAACGTCGACTTCCACTCTTTGTATTGCCGCTCGAGCTCTTTCTTTCTGTTTTCGAAATACTCCACAGCCTTGGGGTGGATGTAGAAGTGCTCGTTTTCGTCAAGACCGAGCTCGCGTTTGGAGAGGGCGACTTCGTCCTCGCCGAGGGCGGCGCCGTGTACCGCCGCGGTGCCCGCCTTATTGGGTGAGCCCTTTCCAATAACGGAGCGGAGGCGGATGAGCGTGGGGCGCGTGGCGTCTTTCTTGGCCTCTTCTATCATCTTGAAGAGGTTTTCGGTGTCGTAGGCGTCGCCGCTCATGGTCTGCCAGCCGAAGGCCTCGAACCGTTTCTCTACATCTTCGGTGAACGCGAGCGCCGTATCTCCTTCGATACTGATGTGGTTGTCGTCATAAAAGACGATGAGTTTGCCGAGGCCGAGGTGTCCGGCAAGAGAGCATGCCTCGGAGCTGATGCCCTCCATCATGTCGCCGTCACCGGCGATGACATAGGTGTAATGGTCCACCACCTTGTGCGTATCGGTGTTAAACACGTGCTCGAGTTTGGACTCGGCAAGAGCCATACCGACTGCGTTGGAGATGCCCTGGCCAAGCGGTCCGGTAGTGGTCTCGACGCCCTCGGTCTCGCCGTACTCGGGGTGACCCGGGGTAATCGAGCCCACCTGGCGGAAGTTCTTGAGATCATCGAGTGACACCTTGTATCCGGACAGGTGGAGTAGGGAGTAGAGCAACATCGAACCGTGGCCGGCAGAAAGGACGAACCGGTCGCGGTCCGGCCAGTTCGGGTCGCCGGGGTAGTGCGACATTACTTCGCCGTACAATGCGGAGCCGAGCTCCGCGAGTCCCATCGGCAAGCCCGGGTGGCCGGAGTTTGCAGCCTGGACCGCGTCCATCGACAGCGATCTCACCGAGAGAGCAATAGCATCAAGTGCGTCTTTTTTCATTCCAGTTAACCTCCGTTATCTGTATCTGTGTTCGCATGCGTGTATCGTTACTTCCCCCGATTCTAAAAGAACGGCAGAGAATGTAAAGGAGCACCGCTTAGCGGCCGAGTCGTCCCGCGAGCTCGTCCAATACCTCTCGGATCTCTATGTCCGAGGCGCAGAGCAGCACGAGAAGGTGGTAGAGCAAGTCCGCGGACTCGGAGACCATCTCCGCTCGCTCCCGTGCAAGGACGAGCTCGACGGCCTCCTCGCCGGTTTTCTTTCGAATCTTCTCGACACCGCTCGAAAATAGGTATGTCGTGTAGGAGCCTTCCGGCATGCTTCGCCGCCGCTCCCGCACGAGCTCGTAGAGCCGTTCGAGGATATCCGGCTGCTCCGAGGGGGCGCCGGCGGCCTCCGAGGTCCCGGTGCCCGCTGGGGCCGCCGCCGGCTCCCCGGGCCCCGAGACCGCCTCGGAGGGCGCCCCGGGCGCCGAGACCACGTCGGGTGCGTCGGTCGCCGCACCGGAGGGCCCTGCGGACGTCTCGACCACCGCACGATACCACCCTCCCTCGTCCGTTATTGAATGGAGCGTGCGTGCCGGCTCGTAAGGAAGCAGGCGCCCGGTTTCGGGGTTTAGGCTCCACACCGCGCCCTGTTCGCGACTCTTGCGAAAGCCCTTTTCATCGGTAAGTACGGCGTCGAGTACCGTGCCGTCACCGCTGACGATAACAAGTGGTTGCACTACCAATCCGCTCCTTCGCTACCCTGATAGGTATCGATAAGTGTTTTGAGATCCAGGGCCGACTCGTAGATGGCTTTACCGACGATAATACCGCTGACGCCTTTGTGGCTATTCTCGATGACGGTTTTTACGTCACCTTCCGAGCCGATTCCGCCGGAGAGCACCACCGGCAGGCTGGACGTCTCCGCCATCAGGTTCGTGCGATCTATGTCGGGGCCTGAAAGTGTGCCGTCACGCTCTATATTGGTGTATATGATGCTCGAAACGCCGACCTTTTTTGCCTGCTGGGCGAGCGCGGTGTCCTCCAGACCCGTCTTTTGCTCCCAGCCCGAAACGTAGACGAATCCGTCCTTTGCGTCGATGCCGGCAACGAATATGGTGCCGTAATGCGCGCTCCAGCCCTCAACGATCTGCGGCTTGCGGGCAAACGTGGTGCCGAGGACCAACCGGTCGATGCCGAGATCGAGCAGCTCTTCGATGTCGTCGTCGGTGCGAATCCCGCCGCCGAGCTCGATGACGCAGCTTACCGCCTTTCTGATTTTGCGAATCGTCTTGCGGTTCGTTGCTTTGTCGCCGTGAGCGGCGTCGAGGTCTACAATATGGATCCGCTTGGCACCTGCTTGCTCGAACTCCCGAGCAAAGGCAACCGGATCTTTGTCGTAAAAGGTCGCTTCCCCATAGTCGCCCTGGTTGAGGCGCACACACTCTCCGCGCAGCAGATCAATAGCAGGGATGATGATCATCGATCGCTTCCTCACTCATTGGGTACGAATATTGACGCCTATCATACGAAAAACGGCGCACTTTTTACAGTGATTATTGCACGGGCGCCGCGCCGGCGGCGGGGGCCCCGCGCAAACCGGAGCGCGCGGACCGGGCGCGGCGCCGGCGGGGACGCCCAAGGCCCGGATTCGGGGGGGGGCGGCGCCGGGGGCCGGCGCCGGGGAACTCAGGTCCCGCTCCCATAGACAGGACCTCGACTGCGCCGTTATCTTAACGCCGTTATGGATGCTCTCTCGCGGATCGAAGCCGCCGGCTACCGGTACTATTTTGCCTCGTTCTCGGCGCTCGACCGCTATTTCCGCGCGCCGACCTCCCAGACGCGAAACGTGTATGTGGCCTTCGACGGGACGCTGATCGAGCTTGCCAAAGCGCTCGGCGAGCTCGACTATCCGGGGTTAGAGGATTGGGACGCGGCAAGCGCTCACGGCGAGGGGATGGTGTACGTTCGCTGTCTCTCCGATGAGTATCCGCGCCGGCGGTTGAGCTTTCATCTCCTCGACTTTCTATATGATCCGGCGGCCGATACGTTTTTCGACCCTCGCGACGCGTATCGCGAGCTTCGAAGCTCGGCGCCCCCCACCATATCCGAGGCTGCAAGCGCGCTCGATACCATCACCGCCGGCGCGGTGCTGGCCGCCCGCTACGGCTATGAGATCACCGCGGCGGATCTCCCGGATCCGGACTTCTCGCAGCCCGTCTCGCCGGCAGGCGAGCGGCAACTGCTGGTCGACCTGCTCGGGGGGCAGGATCCGGCTCGTGGGTTGCGGATTCTTCACGATACCGGGTTTGTCGCGCATGTGTGGCCCGAGCTTGCGCCGATGAACGGGACGGATCACTCCAAAGAACATCATCCGGAGGGAAACGTCTGGGAACACTCTCTCGAGACCCTTCGGTATCGCAAGGTGCCGGATCTGCTCTTGAGCCTCGGGTTACTATTCCACGACAGCGGGAAACCGACGGCGGAAGAGACGAGAGAGCATGCCTTCGACGGCCACGCACAGATCGGGGCGGATATTGCACGGGAGTTCTTGCGCGAGCGTGGGTTTTCCGAACAGCTCGTCTCGGATGTCCGTTGGTTGGTGGTTAATCACATGTTCCCCGGCGCCTTGCACAAGTTGCCCCAGTACCGCACCGAAACGCTCATGAGCTCGCGGCTGTTCCCGGTGCTCCTCGAGCTCTACCGCTGCGACCTGAGCTCCACCTTTCGGGGACCCGACGGGTACTATCGCGCATGCCGCATATATCGGTCGTTTCTCAAGAACGTATCGAACCCGTTTCGGGACGCAGCCGGCAAAAAGCTCGTTAAGCTGTACGTCGAATAAAAAAACGTATTGACCGCAGGCTGTTTTCGTCATATAGTCATCATATGACCGTATCACAGGATGCAAGACAAAGAAGCGGCCAAGGCCAAGATGAGGGTGGAAACCGGGCCCTATCGAGGGTACGGCGCCGGTATTACCTGTTAACGGGGCTTTACTGGTTTGCCACCGCATTGCCGATGCCGACCCTGGTGTTACTCCAGCGCGAGCGCGGAATGGACCTCTTCGAGGTGGGTGTGCTCACCGCGGTGTACTCGATCATCATCGTGTTGTGCGAGGTGCCCACCGGTGGGCTCGCGGATGCCTGGGGCAGGCGCACGGTGTCGGTTATCGCCTTTTGCGTGATCGCGGCGGCCAAGATCACCTTCTCTGTTGCCGCGTCGTTTCTCGTGTTCGCCCTTGCCTTCGTAGTGTTCGGCGTCGGGCGCGCGCTCATCTCCGGAGCCTTGGAGGCGTGGTTCGTCGATGAAGTTCTGCGCTTGGCCCCCGAAGAAGAGCTCCAACGGTCCTTAGCCTACGCAAACACCGTAACGTTGTTCGCGCTCAGTAGTGCGAGCCTTCTGGGAGGATATCTCCCGTCGCTACTCTCCGAGATCGCCGTTATGGGGAGAAGCTTCTCGGGACTGGCCGCACCCCCGGCCGCGGCGGCGGTGCTCATGCTCCTCACCGCGGGCCTTACCGCCCGGCTTGTGGTGGAGCCGCGCCCCGCGCACGAGCATGGTCACCCCGGGGGCATCGTGTTGAGCGCCTTCAGAGAAACGACGCGCAATTCGACCTTGCTGCTGCTCGCCGGCCTCTCTCTGGTAGCGGGAGCGGCCATCAGCACCATGGAGACGTTTTGGCAGCCGTTTTTCTCGGATACACTGGGCACCGGCACGCCTACCGTTCTATTCGGCGTCATAACGGCCGGCAGTTTTCTCTTTGCCATGGTTGGGAACGTGGCCTCGCCCGAGCTGACGCGTCTTCTCGGTGGCCGCCCGGCTCGCTTGGCTGCAATTCTACAGGGATTCCGCGGCCTATTCATGTTCGCGCTCGCCCTTCAAACCGCTAACACGCCGGCCGTCGGAGCATTTTGGCTTGCCTACATGGTCATGGGGGCAGGGGAGAGTCCTCACCAGACTCTGATAAACCGCAACGTACGAGCCGAGCATCGCTCCGCCATGTTATCGGTGCAGTCTCTTGCCACGTCCCTGGGAGCGTTTGCCGGTGCGGGAGTGTTCGGCTACATCGCCCGCTCTGCGGGGCTTCGCACCGTATGGATTGTAACCGCTGTTTACCTGGTGCTATCCTTGGTTATGTATCTTCGCGTGGATGCGCGCGAGAATCGGAGTAACCGTGTACAACACGTCGCTGCACAAACGAACCTTAGCTCAGCAAGTAGCTGATAGCATCAAGCAGTCGGTGCTCGACGGCGAGCTTTCCGCCGGAGCGGCGCTGCCGACCGAGCCCGAGCTTGCCGAGCAGTTCAGCGTCAGTCGCGCCGTCATCCGCGACGCGATTCGGCTGCTCTCGGCGGTCGGGCTGGTAGATGTGCGCCACGGCCGCGGCATGTACATCACCGAACCGGGAACGGAGGCGCTTTCCGAGGCGCTCTTTATTGCGTTGCGCCGCAACGGGGCGACGGTTTGGGACGTCGAGGAGCTCCAGCAGGTCATACTTCCAGAGGTCGTCGGTTTTGCCGCTGAGCGGGCAACCGACGAAGAGATTACCGAGCTCGAGCGCTCGGTCGAGCAGTGCCTTACCGTGTTTGGAGAAGTTATCGAGCAAAGCGAGAAGGCCGGGCGCGAGCTCAACGAGCACGAAACCTCGCGGATCGCCTCGGCCTACGGGCGGTTCTACGAACTGCTGTATGCGGCGAGCCACAACACGGTGCTGTCTCTGCTTTCGATGCCCCTCTATCGGCTTCACAGCCTCAAGAGTTGGGATTCGGACGAAGAGCCGGTTGAGGGCTCGGTAACACGTGAGCGTGCGTTTTTTGACCGCATGATCGCCGCCATTAGAACCCGAGACCGCGAGGCTGCCGCGGAGGAAGTACGTCGGATGGCCGCGATGTTTCCCGAGAGTGCGAAGGCGGCAATGCGCCGCACGCCGATCGGCGACACGGCCGTGCTCCCGGAGCCGCTGCCGCCACTCGACGATTAAGAGGGGGCGCGGCGGCGCTTTGGTCGCCCTGCCGGCCTGGACGGCGGTGCGCCGCCGCCGTTGTGGTCTGCCGAGCGCCGCCGCCGGCAGCGGGCGCGGCGGCGCCTTGGTCGCCCTGCCGGCCCGCGCGCGCTCAGCCCGGAGGCCAGGTTAGCTGTCTACCGCCGAGGATGTGGGCGTGAAGGTATTGTACAGACTGTTGCGCCTCGGGGCCGGTGTTGAATACAACACGGTAACCGTTTCCTTCGAGGCCGAGCTCGGCGGCCACCAGTGAGACGCTGCGCATGAACTCGCCCACGGTCTCGGCCTGGGTGCTGCGAATGTCTGCAAAGCTTTCGAGTTTCTTCTTGGGAATCACCAGCACGTGCACCGGAGCCTGTGGGTTTATGTCGCGGAACGCGTAGACCGCGTCGTCCTCGTACACAGCTTCCGAGGGCACCGTGCCGGCGAGGATCTGATCAAACAGGGTTTCTTCTGCCATTTCGGACACCTCACGGAGTAGCATAGCACGCGTTTTCAGCGTGTTCAACGCGACCGACGGACAGAGTCCCCGGCGGATCGCGTCGCGGTGGACAGAGTCCCCGGCGATCGCGGCGCGGTGGCCTTTGCTGCCGTGGTGGCGGCTTATCGGCGGGCGCGGCTTGCGGGACCGCGACAGAGCGTGCAGCCCAACACATGGACATGGTTTCGCGGCTTTCTTGTGAACATCCGGGCGATGACGTAATCTTGTTCGCCGAGCTTTCGGTCGCATACGGGGCAATAGCGGGGGTATTGATCGTTGGCCGGATAGCAGTAGGGGCAACCGTACATATATGCGAGCGTGTCGTCCTGTGACGTCCGTTCGGGCTGTTTGGGCTCCTGCGATACGTCCTCCACGGACGAGGTACTCACTGCCTCCTCTGCGGAAGTCTGCGCGCGCCCGCCCGAGTAGACCACCGTGTGCAGCCGCTCCCCGCGGCGGAGCATGGTGCTGCAGAGCGGGCAGGGTTTGAGCACCTCGAAGGAGTCTCTGCTGCGTTTGGCCATGCGATTGGCAAGGAACGAGTAGTCGGTGTCACGCAGTTTGATGATGGTGTAAACGAGGTAGCCCACGATTCCTGCGAGCACCGTTAAGACCAATAAATAGATACCACGCCTCCCTTCGATTATCCCTACATGATAGCGTATCCGCTCGTCTACGGGTATAGTCGGACCATGGACGGACTGTACATCGTTGCAACGCCGATTGGCAATCTCGAGGACATAACCTACCGCGCCGTGCGTGTTTTGGGCGAGGCAGATTTCCTACTGGCCGAAGATACGCGTCATACCCGCAAGCTTCTCTCACATTTTGGAATTCATGCCGAGGTTCTGAGCTGTAGGGCTCAAAATGAAGCCAAGGTAGCCGATACATGTATTAAGCGGCTTGAAGTTGGTGAGACAGCTGCTTATGTGAGTGATGCCGGAACACCGGGATTGAGCGACCCGGGAAGTGTTCTTGCCGCAAGAGTACGGGAGGCCGGGTACCCGGTGCGGCCGATACCGGGACCGTCGGCGTTGGCAGCCATTGTGAGTGTCGGCGGCTACGGTGGCAAGGGTCTGCGTTTCGACGGGTTTCTTTCTCCCAAGGGTGGGAAGCGACGGCGTCGGCTTGGAGAATTGCTTGAGAGCGGGGAGGCATTCGTGCTCTACGAGTCTCCCTATCGGGTGGTGAAGTTACTCGAGGATCTCGCGGGTCTCGAGCCGCAACGACGAGTATTAGTAGGACGGGAAATGACCAAATGGTACGAAGAGTTCCTCGAAGGGAAAGCCGATGAGATCGCCTCACAGCTACAGGAGCGTGGACAGCCAAAAGGAGAGTTTTCACTCCTTGTCGGCCCGCGTAAAAAGAGTTAAGATAGGGATGGAGCGTGCCGATACCATAAAGGGGAAGGGAAGGTTCTTGCATGACCATTGAGCCACTTGGTCCAATAGATCCAATTCACAAACTCAACCAAGCGGGGAAAACCGCTCCGAGGCAAAAGCCGGAGGGGAAGGACAGTGTGTCGTTCTCCGACGAGGCGCGTCTCAAGGCTGAGGTCTACCGCATTTCCGAAGAGGTCAAGGCCACCGAAGATGTACGTGCGGATCGAGTGGCGGAAGTGAAGGAAAAGCTTCAGGACCCGAACTACATCGACGACGATGTCTTGGATACCGTGGCCGACCGCATTATGGACATGCTCGACATCTAATCTTGGACGCGTCGGACGCTACCATGTGTAACCGTACCGGGGAGCCATCTATCCGAAAAAGCGCAGATGTTGTGTATGCGTCTGTGCTTTTTTTGTGTACACACGCCCATGAATGACTTCGTCTTCACGCTTCCTGCATCAGTAACCTTTGGAAATGACACCGTTAACCGCGTCGCTCAAGTTGCGTCTCAGTTCGGAACTCGCGCCATGTTGGTATCCGAGCCCGTGCAGCGCGAGGAGGGTGTGGTCGGCCGCATCGAGAACCTGTTCGAGAGACAAGGCAACAGCCTCATCGTTCATGCCGACCTTCCGTGGCGTACAAATACCGCGACGATTCTCGAGCTCGTATCTCTCGCTCGTGCCAGCCGAACGCAGGTAATCGTGGGGCTCGGGGGCATGCGGGTGCTTGCCGCCGCTCGGGCAACGGCGGTTGTGGCCCCCCCGTCAAACTCCCTCTATCGCATGCTCGAAGGGGAAGCCCCGGTCGACAAGTCCCTTCCATTCATCGAGATTCCCACGAGCTTCAGAGATCACTTCATGTTCAAAAGTCGCTTCGTGGTAACCGAGGCGCAGAGCCGAACCGCCCGTGTGATCGCCGCAGAACGCGCGCCCGCTCGCTCCGTTCTCTTCGATCCCAAACTGGCAATGCCGCTGTCCACAAAATATGCCGCCTCCATCATGATGGACATTCTGTTGGCATCCATCGAAGGGTACCTGTCCACTCGCAGTGCGTTTCTCTCCGACACCCTGTTTCTGCGCGCGATCGATACGGTGAAGGAAGGCGTCGACGGTCTATTGCGAAGTGCCGATGCGGTGAGACCGCGCGAGCGTGCCGCCGAAGCAGGGCTCCTTGCCGGCGTCGGTCTCTCGATCAGTAGCCAAGGGGTGGGCGGTGCACTGGTCTATGCAATAAACAGCCGATTCGGTGTGCCAAAGTCCTGGCTGGCAACCACGCTCTTGCCCCACGTGTTGGACTACCACGCGGGGGTCAGACCGGAAAAGGTCGCGAAAATTGCGCGCGCCCTCGGCGAGGACATCCCCGGCATTAGCAATGAGGACGATGCCAAGCAGGCCTCGACCGTTACCAGGCGGCTGATCGGCAAACTCGACTTGCCGGCTCGCCTGCAGGCCTTTGACCTCTCACTCGACGACATGGTCGAGGTAGCCGACGTCGCGTCACAGTTCGAGATGGTGGGCCACGCGCCGGTCGCATTTTCCCGTCAGGACCTCTACGACTTGCTGAAACAAGCGATGTAACCGAGCCGATGATCACGATCCGAAAGCTCGCTTCCCTACCTCGAAAGACACGGTTGAGAAAGATCGTCGCACTTCTCAGCGGGCTCGAGCGTGAATGCCTATCGGGCGGGGCGATAGACGTGCGTTATGTGCGCGAGATGGCCGGTCTCCTCCGTGACGATGAGCGCCTCGGTGAGCCGTTGCGCACGAGCGCCGCGCGGATGGGACGGCTTGCGCCGACCACGGAGAGCGCGCGCGTCTGCCGCGAAATCGACGCCGTGCGCCACGCGTTGCGTGCCGAATTGGGGCAGGAGCCCGCCGAGTGGGATCTCATAGCGCCTGATAGGGGCACGCTCGATGAATCGGTGAGGCACATACGGGACTTCTCCGTGTATCTTGAAGATATCCGCTCGCCCTATAACGTGGGTGCAATCTTTCGTACTGCCGAATCGTTCGGCGTGCGCGAGATCTTTCTATCGCCGCAGACACCGAGAGCCGATCATCCGCGCGCCGCTCGCTCTTCGATGGGGGCAACGGAGGTCGTGCCGTGGTCGGTGTGTGAGATCGATGAGGCCGTAGCGCGCGTTGCGCCGGCGCCCGGCTCGACTGCGGAGGTGTTTGCCCTCGAGACCGGTGGGCGGGAGCTCGAACGGGCGGTGCTGCCGGAGCCCGGTTTGGTCGTGCTCGGCTCCGAGGAGCTCGGGGTTTCACCCGAGGCGCTTTCGCTCGCTGATCGATCGGCGGGACGGGTGAGCATCTCGATGGCGGGGGCGAAAGCCTCTCTCAATGTTGCGGTTGCCTTCGGGATCCTCGCGCATTGGTGGTGGCACAAAAAAAGCCGACCGGAGTAAGCTCCGGTCGGCACCCTGACTGAACGCAAGGAGTGAATTACTCCGGATTTGTTACGATCTCATACTCGAGGTTCGACACCTCTCTGAGCATCGCAGAAACCCCGCAATATTTCTCCTGAGAAAGTTTTACCGCCTTTTCGATCTTCTCACTATCGAGTTGGTCCCCCCTGAACACGTAGCGCAGGCGGATATCGGTGTAGGTTTTCGGGTGAGAATCCCCCACGTCTCCTTCCACTTCGACCTCGAAGCTGTCGTAGGGCATTTGCATTTTCGACAGGATGGCCGCCACGTCCATGCCGGTGCACCCCGCGAGCGAGGTCAACATGAGCGGTTTGGGTGTGGGGCCATAGTTTTGTCCGCCAACAGACTCGTCTGCATCGAGAGGAATATTGTGCCCCTGCAGGTCGGCGTCGAACGACAATCCGTCGCGGTGGGTGATTTTTGTATGGTGTGTCGCCATCGTGTCTCCCGTCCTTTTTTGTTTATCTCTTCAGAGCTCGCTCGATCTCTTCTTTATTGAACCCCACGAGCACTTTACCATGTACATCGATCACCGGCACTCCCATTTGGCCGGACTTCTTTACCATTTCGTCCGCCCGACGCATGTCACGGGCAACATTATACTCGGTGAACGATATTCTGTTTTCTTTGAAGTATTTCTTTGCCGCGTTGCAGTACGCACAGGTTGGCGTAGTATAAATCTTTACAGCCATCGGTCCTCTCCGAAGTCAACGTATTGTATCCTTATATTAGAAAAATACAATATTGATTCGGGTTCGTCAAGTTCCGCTGCACCGCAGCCTGCATGACCGCGGTAGGCTCACTACGCGGTCGTGCGAGTCGTGGTATCGCTGCCGGTAGCTCGCTCGTAGGCGCGCGTGTTGGTTTTCTCGAACAGCTTGTCGAGTTTCTCTTCGACCTGGTCCAGTTGTGCTTCGTTGTTGATGTTGAAGTACTTCAGTACCCTTGGCTCGAGTTGGTCCATGCCGAGCGTTTTCTCCCCGTAATGGGTCAACCCGTTTGCAAGATACACCGTAAACACAACGTCGCGATATTCCACGGGCGCCGACCCGGGGGTGTGGTGGTATTTAATGGCCGCGATAAGCGCGTCCGGAAAGTTCCACTTCTGAGCAATCATCGCACCGATTTCCGAATGGTTGAGACCGGCGGCGAGGTCTTCGAAGATCTCTTCCGGGATACCCTTCTCTCGGCAAAAGGAGTGTATGTTCTCGATAAGGTCCGGATGGACCGACGAGAAGATGATTTTCCCCATGTCGTGAAGGATTCCTCCCACGTACACATCGTCGAGGATTTCCTTCTTGCGCGTGACATTGCGGGCAAGCTGATACGCGTAGAACGCCGTGCGATAGGAATGTTCCCACAGCCGTTTTGTCTCGTTCGTTTCGTTACCGAGGACCTTTTGCGTACCATGGAACAGGAGGAGGTTGCGCAGTCCCCGCATGCCGACCATTTTTACCGCCTCGACGATGTTATCCACCTTTTTGGGCAACATGAACTGCGCCGAATTGACCAGCTTGAGCAATTCCGCCGTCAACGAGGGATCGGTACTGACTTGTCGTGCGATGTGAGCAATTTCGGAGTCCGGGTCCTCTATCATCTTCTGCAGCTCGACGATGTTTTCCGGGAATCGCGGTAGCTGCTCGACCTCTCGCACGATGCGCTGAGAGATCATGTCGAGACTTTCGAGACGAATCTGCGACATCGGGATGGTGATTCGCGCGACGGTTTCGCCGTTTCGTGCGTCGATATCGAAGGCATCTTCGTCGAGTCCCATCTTCTTGAGCATGAGGACGAGAATGACGATGCCGAGCCCGGCGCCCTCTGAGTCGTCGAGCACCGTGGTGAGCGCCTCTTCGAGGGAGTTGAACGCCCGCGACCGCGCTATGCGGTCATAGACTCGGATCTGTTCTTTTTTGGTGATCATCGTATTGTTGATGACGTAGAGATGAAGCACGCGCCCTCGTGCATGGAACACGACTTTGACGTAGAGCCCCTCTTCCTTTTGACGGTTGAGGTAATGAGAAATGTTCTCGAGGGTGTCCTGCTTGAACTGTTTCATGCCCTCCTGGTAATCCGCTTCGTCGAGGAGGTCCAAGCCGCGTTCTCTGAAGTAGACTCGTTTCGTGTTGGCTTTCTTCGCGTTGACCGCGATCTCGCGCAGACAGTACGCGAGGGCATCCTTTAGTTGCTCTTGCCCCATCTCTTTGAGGAATAGGTGCAGAATCTGCTCTAAGTAATCCTCGGTTTCGCGCGGGAGCGTATACGATTTTACCGTCAGCGGTATTGAGCTTCGTGCAGCCTTGAGTACTTTTTCTTCATCGGCTTTCTGGGGCATGATGTAACACTCTCCAGCGCTGTTCTTTACTCTTCATATTAGTATATGGGGCAGTTTAACAATGTCAAGAAACCGTACGTCCGGCTCAGGTATCGTTCCTAGTTCCCTCCGAAGTTCTTGACCTGATGAGCCATTTCTTGCAGTCGGCGGGACACCCTGGCATTTATGCTTCCCGGGTCGAAGCCCCCGTCATCGGTTGGGTTGCCCGCCGGCAGGCCGGAGAGCAGCTCGAGTCCTTCGTCTATCGTTTCTACCGAGTAGATGTGGAACTCCCCATTCTCGATTGCGCGTTGTACTTCGCGGTTGAGTATGAGATTGGGGATATTCTGCCTGGGGATGATGATGCCTTGCTCGCCGGTAAGGCCGACCTTCCGGCATATTTCGTAGAACCCTTCCACCTTCTCGCTGATGCCGCCCACCGGTTGAATCTCTCCCATTTGATTCACCGACCCGGTAACCGCAATGTCTTGGCGAAGGGGTAAGTCGGCTATGGCCGAGAGTAGCACGTATACCTCGGGTGAGGAGGCGGAGTCGCCGTCGACCTCCACGTAGGACTGCTCGAAAGCCACGCTCGCATGAATAGAGAGCGGGAAGGTGCGGGCATATTTGGAGTGGAGAAATCCTTCGAGGATGTATACCCCCTTGTCATGGATCTCCCCTGAGAGTCCGGATTCGCGCTCGATGTTGACGATGCCGGCATCGCCGGGGGCAGTGCGGGCGGAAATGAGGATGGGACGGGCAAAGGAGTAATACCCGCGGTCGACGATTGCGAGGCCGTTGATGCGCCCAATGGCCCGATCCGTGACCGATATGAGAAGCTCGCCGGAGATGATCTGATCGTCGATTTTCTCTTCGGGCAAATTGGAAAAGTACGTCCGTTTCCCGATTGCATGCTCTACCGCAGCCCGGTCGATTTTGTTTTGTCCGGATTTGCGGCTCCAGTAGTCCGCTTCGCGCAAGAGGTCCGCCACCAGCGAGAAGCGGGTGCTCAACCGGTTTCTAAACTCCGACAGACGCACCCCGTACTCCACCACCGATGCCACGGCGTCGGGACCCGTCTCGAGGACGCCCTCTTCCTGCTCCACCATTCTTATGAAATTAATATATTCGCGTGTGTTCTGGTCGTTGCGGGGCATGGAGGAGTCGAACTCGGCGGGCACCTTGAAAAGCTTGCCGAACTCTTCATCGTGATTGAACAACAGCTCGTAGAGGTGCTCGGAGCCCAGGATGACTACTTTGACCGAAATACTCACCGGCTCGGGTTTGAGAAATCCCGAGGGAACGGGGGTGCTTCCCGAGCCGGAGCGCACCTCGGTGGTCTCGGTGTCGAGTGCCCGCTTGAGCGTGGTCCACAGCTCTTCCTCGGTGAGCAAATCATCGCCTCTGAGGATGAGAAAGCCCCCGGAGGCCTGAAGCATTGCGCCGGCGCGGAGATACATAAAACCGCTTTTGATCTCTCCGCCTGACTCCTGGGCGTACTCCTGGGTTCCGAACAGGCGCTGGTAATCCGGGTTGGTCTCGTAGACTACCGGGGCCTGTTTTGTCTCGCCGTGATCGACCACGACGTTGATCTGATAGCGCTCGAAATCCGAGGGGTTTCCCTGTTCGTTCTCGTCGGTGTCGGTAAACCATTCGAGATGGCGCAGAATATCCTCGCGAAGCTCGTCGAGGTAGGAGGTGATGAGCCGGTCGGGGTATTCACTCTTGAGGGCGCGGATGTCTTTGTCCAACGCAGGGGAGACCTCCCGGATGCGCAAGTCGCGCAGACTGTCTTCGACCTGGTCGCGCTTGGAATCGAGGCGTTGGAAGATCTGATTGAGCTCATCGAGATACCGATAGTACTTCTCCCGCATGCGCTGCCACGAATCATCGTCGAGCTCTCCCTGTTTGACCCGCTGGTGAAGGTCCTCGAAGCTCGTCGTCTCTCCTTCGTAGATCGGCGCGAGATCGGCTTCTTCCTGCTGGGGCCCCTGTCGCTGCACGATATTGAAGCCCTCTTCCTCGAGCTTGCCCTCGAACTCTCGAAGGGCCGCGTTTGCCTGTCCTTCCGCTTCGGTGACCAACCGGTCACGCTTGCGTTTGAAGTTCTTGCTGTCGGAGAGCATCATGAGGCGCTTTCGCACGTTTGCGACCGTTTCGATGAGCGACTGCTGGAAAGAGCGGCTTTTGCCGGGCTGGAAGTACAAGACTCGAGGCCGGTCGGGATTCTTGAAGTTGTACACGAAGGCGATATCCCGCAGGCGCGAGATGTCGTCCCGGTAGGACTCCACGATCTTCGTTACGGCGGTGCGCTTGCCGGTACCGGGCATGCCGGTTACGAACACGTTGTAGCCTTTCCCCTTCATCTCGAGGCCCATGTGGAGAGCCTCGAGCGCGCGCGGCTGTCCGATCACGCGGAAATCTCCGGTCTCCGCGTCGAGCCGGGTAACCTCTTCGACGTCGACGCCGAATTGCACGTGCTCTGCGCTCAATTCTTTCTCGGCATAGGTGGAAATGGGGGTGCCTCCCGAGGGGTGTCGAGGTGTTTGTTGGTTGTGCAGCCGTTTCGCCATGGTGTCTTGCCTAAGATAGTATCTCACGCTTCTGGAAACAAGAGTGAGACGCTCGCCCCGCAGTAGAGGATGGTCGAAAGTAGAGGATGGTCGAAGCGCACCGGACGGTCGGCCTCAACGCATCCCGCGCTCCGTGCCCTCACCTTGAAAAATGCGGCTCGCATACTATAATGGCGACATGCAATTGCTCGAGTTGGACCGCCATATCCGTGACACGCTGGCCATCGACCTCATGCGTGGCTCCGATCCGTCGATAAACGGCCTACAGGTCGAACGCCGTAACACCGACGTCTCTCGTGTGGCGTGTGCGGTAGACGCGTGCATGGAGACCTTTCGGCGGGCCGCCGACTGGAACGCAGATATGCTTTGCGTCCACCATGGACTGTTTTGGGGCCATGAGTCGCCGATTACCGGCTCGCATTACGAGCGCATCCGCTTTCTCGTCGAGCATGATATGGCCCTCTACGCGGCTCACCTCCCGCTCGACTTCCATCCGACGCTCGGAAACAACGCGCAAATGGCATCCGCCTTGGGTCTCACCGGGGTGACCCCGTTCGGCAACTACCACGGCACCACGATAGGCGTGCAGGGGCGGCTGGAAGAGCCGCTCGATGTGGGCGCCATATGCGACCGGCTGTTCGGCGGGCGCCGCGAAGCGTTGTCGATACTGCCGTTCGGCGTGGAGACCGTCGAGACCGTCGCGATCGTATCGGGAGGAGCCCCGCGGTTACTCGAGCAGGCCGTCTCGCGCGGGCTGGATCTGTTTATAACGGGGGACGCCTCGCATACCGTCTACCATCAGGCTCTCGAGTCCGGCATCAACGTGGTCTTCGGTGGCCACTATCTCACCGAAGTGTGGGGAGTAAGAGCGCTTGGCTCTCATCTGGCCGCAGAGCTCGGCCTCGAGACGACCTTCATCGATGTACCGACGGGGCTCTGAGCAATGTTCTCCCAGACAACCCGGACGAAAGGAACCGCTGTGACTCGCATAGATCGTGGGCTTCTCCTGCCCTTTTTATTGACGTTGGGAATAATCCTCCTCGACCAAGTAACCAAATTTTTGGTGGTCGCCCACATCGAGCCGGTCTACGAGCGCGGCTTCTCCATTGAGATATTCGGAGAGGTGTTTCGCCTCATCCATGCGCGGAATCCGGGCATTGCCTTCAGCCTCGGTGCCGGATTCCCCGAGCCGGTTCGCCGCGGTTTGTTTACGTTCTTCCCGTTGGTCGTTATCGGCGTGCTGTTTTTCTACTATTTGCTTCATGCAAAAGAGTTCAGCGCCCTCGAGCGATGGTCGGTTGCGGGAATCATGGGGGGTGGCCTCGGGAACCTCATCGACCGGGTGTTTCGCCCCGAGGGCGTGGTAGATTTCTTGGATGTGAAGTTTTACGGACTATTTGGGCTCGAGCGCTGGCCGACGTTTAATGTAGCTGACGCAAGCGTGGTCGTGTGCGGAATGCTGCTGGTGCTGAGCATACTGTTAAAAGAGGTACGGGAGAAATCATGAACAAAAGACTCAACACGGTGCTCTTCATCTTGGGAGCGACAATTGCAAACATCATTCTGATGATGGCGGTTTTTCTCGTACTGTTTGTCGTGTTTGGGCGATTCGTGGCGCCGCATATCTCGCCGAACGTCGGCGTCTACATGCTCATGGGGCTATTCGTAGCATCGATCGTAGTCACCTACTTCATCTACCACTGGGCGGTAAAGAAACTCTCGAACAAGTACGATCTGGAAAGCTACTTCGGTCCGATCTTTCCGCGTAAGGGCGGAAAATAGCGGCGGCATCGCTGCGGCCTTGCCGACTAATAGCCGTCGGACATGGCGCGGTTTCTGTCTTTCTTATACAACTCGTTGTAGACAAAGCCGCGGTTCTTGAGTTTTTCTTTGACTTCCTGGGGAAAGGGAACATAGCGCCAGAATATGTCACGCACCTCGCGGTCGAGCTTCTGCGTGCCTTCGCTCTCCCTGTTGATCCACAAGGTGTAATCCTGAACGAACGCATCTTTGACGTCACCTTTCATCCGGCGCTCGGAAAACCACTGGTAGTACCAGCCGGTGAGCCCTTCTTCCATCCAATAGTGCTGCGCCTTCTCTTTGGCGACCTGCCAGCGTAGGTCCCCGACCGCCGCAATAACCGCGGAGCGCAGGTCTTTCGGATACATGGGTATAGCCAGCCGCCCGCGGCTGGTGGCTCGGTTGAACCGCTCGAACGGCTCCCAGCAGACTCCCTGATCTCCATAGCATGGGATGAGGATGATATACGGCACGATCCGATTAAGCTGCCGCTTGAAGGTGCGCTCGAACACGCCCGGGTCGAGGTGCTCGACTTCTGCGAGGATCTTGATGACGTTTTCGCGCACGCCGATGTCTTCGAATCCGCTCTTGAGGTATTGCTTCATGAGAACCGGGAAGTGGTTCCCTTGGCGCCCGATGGTAAGCTTCGCCATTTGACGGATGGTTCGCATCTCGGCGATCACGGTCTTTGTGTCGACAGCGCTGGCTGACTCGGATTCCTTGTCCTCGAGTTTTTCCAGCTGTTCCGACGCTGATTCGAGCTCTTGATACTCGCGAGAGAGCTCTTTATTGAGGCTTCCGAGTTTCTTGGTTATGGAGTTTATCTCTCCAAGAGCCGTTCTCTGTTCTTCGTTGTAGGGAGCTGCGAGGTCGTCGAAACCGGCGGCGTTGCCGTGCGCGGATATGAAATCCACCCGTTCGCGAAGCAGTGTTTCCTGCTCTTTGATTTCGTTTACCCGATTTCGGATGACCGTAATCTGGCTCTGATATTTGCCCCGCGCCTTTTCTATCATGGCGTTACGGTGATCCGCGTCGTTTTTCCGAGTAACTTTTGTCTCGTCGACGGCTGAAGGGTTCACACGTCCTCGCGCCACATCAGCGAGCCACTCGTCTACGTAATAGATTGGCTCGCCGGTCTTATTCTCAAAGATGGCGCCGGCTATCATCTTGCGCTGCTCGGGCGAGATGATGCTGGGGACGAGCGTCGCGAAGCGCAACAAAAGGATCTTGGGCTGGGGCAGACCACTATCTATCTTTCCGGCAATGCCCTCGGCGACTTCCCAGAAAGCGGGGACAAGCTTGTGCCGGTACGTTGAGCGTTCCTTAGAATCCTGCGCGTTGAGAAACGAGCCGAGCAGGGAATGGAGACGCTTGGCGGGCTCACCTTCGCCGGTTAAGGCTTTCTGATAGAATTTTTTGTCGGAGAAATAGGGTTTGGGTTCTTCCCACAGCTTCTCCGGCACATGAAACGACTCGCGCTCGGTGTCGGGAGCAACGTCGGTCGACGACTTGCTCTGCTTAGACTCCGCCTCATCGAAAAGCTCCGAGAAGTCGGGAACATCTTCGGTGCCGCTTTTCTCGCCCTCGTGAGCGTCCTCCTCTACCGGGAGGAGCTCCGAGACATCGACGGCGTCATCGTCCATTGGGTTTTCGTCTGTTCGACCGGGATCTTGCGCCATCTAAGTTACAAATGTAAGAAAGGGTAGTGGAGGTGACGGGATTCGAACCCGTGACCCCCTGAATGCCATTCAGGTACTCTAGCCAACTGAGCTACACCCCCATAAACTACCCGCAAATAGTATGAAAAAGCGGGGGAGCTGTCAACCTATTGTCGCGGCAGCTATGGCGCCACAGGTACACTCACACGGTTATGCCAAAACCGGCTCTTGAGTTTCGCTGAGGTAGCCGGTTCGAACGCAGGCGTCGAAGAGGTGAAAACTGATGAACTCCTCCGATTCCTTTACGTTGTCTTGCGAGTACGTGCGAAGCAGTATGCGGTAGCCTTCGGTTTCTTCTGCGAGCACCCACACATAGGTCTCGAGGCCGGCGATGCCCTTCACTTTGTAGTGTTTCTTTCGGCGTGTATTCGTCATTGCCCCATCCTCCCTATTTTCATATGTCGGAAGAAAGGCTATGCTCGATTACGCATTTCGATGTCGTACTCCAAAGGGCTCTTTCCGACCATCCGGCAACATCTTAGCTCTCCCAACGTGATCTTCGTGTTTCCCTCCGAGATTACGGCAAGTTTCTGGCGTCGAGAGACGGCTCGGCGGGGCCCCTCGCGAGCGGTGCGAACGGATCGATTCATTTCCTGGGACACCTTCAAAGAGCACGTGCTTCAGGAGCGTGCGGAGCTCGTCCCGGTAAACCGCACGGCCCGCATGCTGTTTGCCGCTTCAGTGGTGCGTGACAACGCGCAGACCCCGTTTCTCTCCCGTCTCGTACCGCGCGAGTTCGCCGAGGAGGCGGATTCCTTTATCTCGGAGATCGAAGGAATCCTGCCGACACTCGACACCCTTGCGGCCCCCTCGATCCGGGCACGGCTCGAGCCCGGTTTGCGGAGTGACGTCGACGAGCTCATGAGACGCTATCGAAGGTTCCTCGAGGGACACCGGCTGTTTGAGCCTGCATGGGAGGTCGGGGAGTTCGATCCCGGACGGCGCTCCTACATGATTATCTATTCGGAGCTCATTACCGATTTCGCCGAGTTTCGGGCCGGGCTCGAGGGCCATCCGGCGGTTACCGTGGTGCAGGCGAGCGAGGAGCATTGGCCGGTGCTGCGTGAGTACGAGACCTCGCCTGCGGAGATCCGCGATGTCTGTGCTCATATCGAAAAGCTGCTCGACGAAGGCGTAGAGCCCGACGAGATTGCAGTATCGGTGTGCGGTGATGACGCGTTCGGGAGATACTTCGAAGACGCGTGCCGACGGCGCGGTATCCCGGTAACTCCTCGGGCGGGGAAGGCGCTCAGCGCATATCCCGCCGGCCGCTTTTTCGAGAACCTGCGAGCCCTGGCTCAGAATAGTTTCTCCCTCTCCGCTATGCAGGCCCTTTTGCTCGACGGGGCGGTTCCGTGGAAGGAGCCGGCGGTGCAGCGAAGCTTGGTCCAAACCGGTATTGCGGGGGGGTGCCTGCGTAACTACCGGGAGAATGGAAGGGAGCGCGATACGTGGCTGCGGGCTCTCGCCGGTGAGACGCTGGACGGCGAGCGCAGGCTCTACAAAAAACTGCGATCTCACACGGCGGCTCTCTCTGCGGCACGGGGGTTCCGCGAGTTGCGCACCGCGCTCTATGAGTTTTTCAACGTGTTTCTCGACACCGGTGTTTGGAGCGAGGCGCAAATGCCGGTCTTTCAACGCTGTATGGAGGTGCTCGCCGAGCTGATGGATACCGGCGAGCGTCTCGGGCTCGGGGAGGCCAAGCCGTTTGATCTGTGGCTTTCGGTGCTTCGCTCGCGGGTGTACGTGCCGCGCGGCGATCGAGAGCTCGATGCGGTTGCCGCCGAAGGCCGCGATACCGGTGGTGGGGTTGCGGTGTTTCCCTATCGGGTGGCGGCGGGAATGGAGCCGAGCTACCACTTCGTCGTCAACGCCTCCAATGCGCGAATGCGGTTGGTATACACCCCGTTTCGCTTTTTGCGCGACGACGAGAAGGCAACACTGAACCTCGCAGATCGGGACTTCACCGACGCGTATACTGCCGTATACGCGCACTCAGGCCGGCATGTACTCGTGAGCTATGCGCGGGAGAGCTATTCCGGCCCGCAGTTGCCGCCGAGCTGGTTCGCGGAGCGTCAACTGGTACAGGTCGTCGGCGATGAAGAGACGGAAGCCGATCCCTTTCGGCTCGAGCGCTCTTACTTCGACGGTACCTCCGGAGCTCCGCAGCGGGTGTACGCTACCCAGCGTCAGGGGGTATCCCGCATGGCGGAGTCCACCTCTCGCCCACGTCATCCCGACTGGTCGCGAGCGAAGGTAGGAGACACGGCGCTGCGCGAGCGGCTCTTGAGAAACAGACGTACAAAAGACGGGGAGTTGAAGCTCTCGCCGAGCGATGTACACACGTATCGCCATTGCCCGTTTTCATATATGCTCGGTCGGCTGCTCGAGCTCGACCCGCACGCATACCAGGTGTCGGCAAAAGAAGCGATGGACGCGGGGCGGGCATATCATCGCGGGTTGGAAAACCTCTTCGCCCGCATCAGACGGCACTCGACGGTGTTCCGCGCCGAGGATGCCGAGCTCTACCATGGGTGGGTCCGAGAGGAGGCAATAGAGGCGATGGAGACGTGGAGCTCCACGCAGACCTCGCTTTCCCCCGGGGCAACGGTCCCGCTGCGGCTGCAGCTCGAGGAAAGCATGCACGAGATGATCAGGGCGGACGCCGAGCAGTTCGACGGCTTCGAAATAGAGGTGCTCGAGCGCTACGAGTCGGTAGAGCTCGAGGACGGGGTGCAACTCGGAGGCTATATGGACCGGCGCATGCGGCGGCCGGGCACCGAAGAGGCCGTCGTTATCGACTACAAAAAGGGAAATCTTCCCGAAAAGAAAACGTTCCGAGTCGGGGCACGCGAAGCCGGGGCCGGAGCGGGAGGCGACGTTGGGGCCGGGGCCGGAGCGGGAGCCGGAGAGGTCGAAAATCTTCAATTGCCGCTCTACGCGGAGATCCTCGAGCGAATCGGCAGGAAGGTGAGCGGACTGCGCCTGTACTCCATCGAGAAGCAAAAATACCTGATTGTCTACGCGCCCGATGAAGACGTGCCGAATGGTGGGAAGCGCACGCGCGTGCTCGATGAGGAGGGGCTCGCCGAGGCGCAGGCGGCGGCTGTGCGGGCGGCGGAGGCGTCATCCTCCGGCATCCGCGCCGGAGACTTCCGCTTCCCCGACGCCCACGAAGGGTGTGAATCCTGCGCCTTTCCCGGCATTTGCCGGGCGAAGTTTATGACCGGATAGGCGTGGCCGGCCGTGGTCGGTCCCGGCGGTCTGGGGGCCACCGAAGAGAAGAAAGGGGACGACACCGATGCAGCTCGACCGACAACAGAAGGAGGCGGTCAACGTTCGGCGCAACGCCGTGGTTACCGCCGGTGCGGGCTCAGGAAAAACGCGGGTACTCGCCGAACGCTACGTTCGGCTCGTGCACGAGGACCAAGTGCCGGTTGACGAGATCCTCACGCTTACCTTTACGCGAAAAGCGGCCGCGGAGATGTACGAGCGGATTTACCGCGCCCTCACGGCGTTCCGAGACGACGAGTTCGTCGCGCAGCAGCTCGGACATTTTGAGCACGCCCAGATATCCACGGTCGACAGCTTCTGCGCTCAGATCGCGCGAAACGGCTGCAGCCGCTACGGGGTCCCCACCGGCTTTCGAGTCGATGAGGAGGAGGTCGATACACTCGCGGAGGACACCGCGTTGGCCTTTCTACTGGAGAACCGAAACAATCCGGTACTTGCTCGTTTCGTGGCGATAAACGGCTTCCAAGACGTGTGGAAACAGGGGTTTGCCGAGCTTGCCCGCAGCTATGTGTTGGTCTCACGCCGGCAAGACCCGCAGGGAGCTCTGAGCAAGCAGTTTCGCGAGCTCGGGCGGCTGTACCGGCAACGGGTTTCGGAATTGCAGGAGCAGATGGGGCTGCTCCTCTCGCTGGAGCCGGCGCTCAAGGCCATCGGGGAAGCGCAGAAGGCGTTCGCCGAGATAACGCTCGATCCCGGCTGGGATCCGCGCACCGCCCAATCGGTCCCCGAGGGGTTCGATGCGTTCATAGGTGCCGTTGGAGAGCTCAGCAAGCAGGTGGGCCGTAGCAAAAAGGAGGCCGCGGTTCTCTACAAAGAATGTGTGGACCGTATTAGAGAGCTTCGCACCGACCTCGAAGAACTGGTAAAGACCGCCCAGGTCCGTGAGGAGCTCGGCGAGCTCTACCAACTCGTGGCGAGCTTCGAGGAGCAGGTGCGAAGCGAAAAACGTCGCCGGGGCCTTCTTTCCTATCGGGACGTCATGGAGCTCGCCGTCGATCTTCTTCGCAGTGACGCGGCCCTTCTCGACTATTACAACGAGCGGTTCTCGTTTGTCATGATAGACGAGTTTCAGGATAACAACGCGCTGCAGAAAAATCTGCTGTATCTCCTTTCGCTGAGCTCTCAGGCACGCGAACGCCGAGCGCCGCCTGAGACTCAGACCGGAGCTTCAGCCGACGCCACGGGGGGAGCCTCAGCTGCCGCCACGCCCGGCGCTTCGCTTGAAAACCTCGTGGACGCCGAGGACCTCGAGCCGGAAAAGCTCTTTTTCGTCGGAGACGAGAAGCAGTCGATCTATCGCTTTCGGGGTGCCGACGTGGGGGTGTTCAAGCAACTCTCCGACGAGATTGCCGATGCCGGGGGGCGCGCGCTCGAGCTTCCGTTTAACTATCGAAGCAGACCGCGGCTGATCTCGTTTTTTAACCGGATATGCGAAAAGACCATGGCCGACGCCGCGGCGAGCTACGAGGCACGCTTTGCCCCGCTCGAGGCTCCCGCCGACGACGAGGCAGATAGTCCCCCGCGCATCACGGTCGCGTACAAACGCTATGACGAGGCGGGCGACACCGATGAGGTGCTCGGGCAGGACGAGGCTGAGGCCTACTATGTTGCAAAGAGCATTCGAGAGGCGATTGACGCGGGGACGTGGACGCTGCCGACCGAGGAAGGCGGGGGCACCCGGGCCGCCGAGTTCGACGATGTTGCGGTGTTGATGCGCTCCACCAGCAACCAGCGCCATTACGAGCGCATGTTTCGCTTGTTCGGGGTGCCCTATTCCACCCAGAGCGTGAGAAGTCTCTTCGAAGGAGCGGCGGCCCACGACCTGTATAACGTCCTCCAGTTGTGCATCTATCCTGAAGATCGGGCGGCATACGCCGCCGTCCTGCGCTCGCCGTTGGTCAACGTCTCCGACGAAGCGCTCTCTCGGCTCCTCCTCGACGAAAACACCCCCTTCAGCGCGGAGTCGGCGGTGGAATTGTCCGAGGAAGATGCGGCCAAATACGCGCGCGGGGCGGAGCTCTACGGCGAGCTACGGGCACGCGTGGATGAGCAGCCGGTATCGGTGGTCGTTTCGGACTTCTGGTATCTATTCGGTTACCGGTACAAGCTGCTGGGCTCGCCTCGATTTCATCCGTACCTCGAATACTTCGACTACCTCTATGAGCTTGCCCGCAGCATGGATGACCGGCCGATGTACGAGTTCGTCGAGGCATTGCGGGCAAATCTCGGAAACTACGGGCGAAGACGGGAGCTCGAGGTCGTCCGTGACGCGCAGCGCGGCGTGCAGCTTCTCACCATCCACGGGGCAAAGGGGCTCGAGTTTCCGGTAGTGGTGCTTGCAAACACCGGGAATGTCGGGCGCAAGGAGAGTATGGGAACGAAGCCGTTCTATCTCTCCGATGAGTTCGGGCTAACGGCAAGCATGCCCGCCTCCGGCGAGCCGCTCGCGAAACGAGAACGAGTCAACTACTTCTTTCTCGAAAGCGAGCGCGAGAACGAGGCGATGGAGCACGCCGAGCTCAAGCGCCTTTTGTACGTCGCACTCACTCGCGCCGAGTCGCACCTTCTCATTACCGGCGTATTCAATCGGAACAACCGAAACTCCGAGGGGCATTTGCTCAACCTCGTGCTCGGCTCTCTCGATATCGATCCTCAAGACCCCCAAGACTCCCACGTCACGCTCGGCAGCGCCGGCGTCGAGATCAAGCGTATCCCCGATGTGAGCCGTTCCGCCGCGTTCATGCCCGCCGAGGCTCACCGCGGTCCCACGCTCGAGGACGCCGCCGCCGCCTACAGCCGGGCCGAGCTCACGCACCGAAGTGCCGTTTCGCGGGAGATCTCGGTAACGGAGCTCGCAGAGCGGTATCGCTCGCTGCAGGCGCGCGCCGGCCTGGAGGCGGGCGCGGGGGCCGGCCCGGGCGTCGGGGTCGACGACGACGGGCGGACCGGCGCCGATGAAGAGCTGCCCTCGCTTGCCTGCGACCCCCTGATCGAGGAACGCCGCCTTGCGACCTTCTTCGGGACGCTCACCCATCATATCATCGAGACCAGCTTGACCGAGGGCTCTGCGGTGCGTGACGGGAGCGGTGGCGGCAAGGGCAGTGGGAAGGCTCCGCCGTATCGAGACCTGCCGCCGAAGCTGCGCCGTCCGGTGCAGGACCACGACATATCGCAGGCGGAATACGCGCGGATGTCGGATGATGCCGAGCGTCTTGCGTGTGGTTTCCTCGAATCTACGCTTGCAGGCGCGCTTTCATCGGCGTATCTCGAAAGCGAGGTGCCGTTCGTCCTCCACCGTCATGTCGGTTCTACCGAAGCGTGGATACACGGCCAGATCGACCTCCTCGCCGAAAACGGCGGTGCCACAGCGGAAAACGGCGCCACCGGAGGCAAGGCTTCCGGCGGGGCCGTGACGGTGGTCGACTTTAAAACGGACCGCATCTACAGTCCCCAGGCGCATCGGTTGCAGCTGTCGATCTACCGCGAGGCCGCCGAGGAACTGACCGGCACGCCGGTGAGGGCGGTGGTGTACTACTTGCGAAACGGCGCTATAGAAGAGGCCGGTCCCACGCCGTCGCTTTCCGAGGAGTTACTGGGAACTTCGAAGACCATATAGCGATACTGAATGAGGCCGGAGAGCAGCCCCTTTTGCAAGGCGTTCCCCCCGTACATGTTGTCCCAGAACGGCCCTTTGAGCCCGAGGCGCGGAAACAACGGCGCTATCAGCCGAATAACCCTGTCCCGCGGCCTCCTGAGCTCAACGTACTGAGTCAGATCCCGGTCCTCGCGAACGCGTAGCCCGGCCGCGCGGGCAAGCTCGGCCACCCGATTCACGGTAAGCAGGCTATGAGCGTGCCAGCCGCGGCGAAATGCCCGCACGACATCCGTGTCCGCGGCGTCGGGATTCTCGAGAGTGTCGTCACAGATGACGAGGCGTCCGCCGCGGCGCAGGAGCTTCGCTACTCCGTCGAGCACGATTTGCGGGTCCGCGGTGTGTACGAACGATTCGATCATGTAAACGAGATCGACTGTTCCGTTTGGTAGGCGCCGTTGGTAAAGATCCGGGTCGTTGTAGTCATCTACGCAAAAGGCCGAGTTTGATCCCCGCCGCGAAGCCTCAGTGGCGGCGATGCGCTGCTGTACCGGGCTGTTCGTCACCCCGTAATAAACGCCGCCGATGTGTTGCTCGAGGTGGGCAATGCTTCCCCCCACTCCACAGCCGAGGTCGACGACGGTGGCCGCCTGCGAGTCGTCGGGGTCGCTGTCACTCGCGCCCATGGTGAGATCGGCAAGCTCGGCGAGGACGAGGTCATCGACAAACCGCATTGCCTCCATGCGCGTCATGATGCCGGGCGCCCACACCGCTCGGTGTATGGCCCTCGACGCTGCACCACGGCCGAACCGCAGAAAGCGCTTTGTGTTTGCATCGTAGTAGGCGGCCGTGCCGCTTGCCATACCCGTGCCCTACCCGATGTTACTCGTCGGTTTCGCTCTCCCCCACGCCGTCGTTACATTCGCGGCATAGGCCGAAGAACTCTATCCGAGCCGAGACCAATTCGTGGCCTTCGGTGGTGTTCATCCGCTCGGTATAATTTCCCAAATCCGGCATGGGGAGATCGTAGATGCGATTGCAGTTGCGACATACGAAATGGGCGTGCTGCTCGGTTGCCGCCTCGTAGCGGTCGAAGGTGCTGCCGAAGTCGAGCTTGTGCACGAATTCTTGTTCTACGAGGATCGAGAGGTTACGATACACGTTTCCAAGACTAACCGTGGGAAACTCTTTGCGTAACTCGTCATAGAGCCACGTGGCGGTGGGGTGCGTATCTGTTTGTCGGAGAAGCTCGAGCATGCGGCTTCGTTGTTTGCTGCGACGCAGTTTTTTCGTCACACTGATATCCTAAGCACACTACTCGTGTTCGTCAATGTGCCGGTGTGCGGTGTGCGGTGATCGGATGTGCTGCAGTGCGAAAACGTCGGCGATGCGGACGTGGTGATGCGGACTCCGCGGCGGCAGGTTGATGAAACCGCAAAATGAGACGATAATCCCTGCGAAAACGTTTGCTATGATGTCAAAACCCGGGCTGTCTCCACCATTGCTTCTGACCATAATGGTTCCATTTCTCGCGGGGCTCCTATTGTTTGCGCTCGTCCTCTTTTCCTTCGAGGCAGGGCACCGTGTTGCGGTGGAGGTCAACGAACGGAATATCGAGGAGCTCGTGGAGGTTGCCGGGAGCTCGATCGAGGAGTTGTGGATCGCGCCGCGGAGCGAGACCGTCGTCGCCCTTTCGCGCAGTGACACGCTGCGCCGCAGGCTTAACGGTGATGTATCGTTCGAAGAGCTCGCCGACGAATGGGAAGTTGCACAACAAGTCCTCGAGGGATACTTTTCCATCTATTACGGGCTCGAGGACGGCACGATAGAACACTATCCGAGAGATTCTCTTCCCGACGATTATGATCCCCGAGAGAGACCATGGTACGAGCTCGGTATGCAGTCCGAGGGAGAGCCCCGGTGGACCTCTCCGTACGAAGAGATCAGAACCGGCGAAACGGTGGTGAGCACCGTCGCACCTATTCCCGCTGACTACATTGACCAAGACAGCGGCTCCGGTACCGCCGAAGACGGTCCGGCCGGCGTCATATCGACCGACATGAGCTTCGCGCCGTTGAAAGAAAGCCTCGAGAATATAGAGCTGCCGACGGGGGGCTCGGTTTTCATTGTCGACCAGGACGGCAATCCGTTCGTCGGTACCGACGAGGAGGTGGTTCAACAGGAGGAGCTTCCGGAGAGTACCGAGGATCTCTACGTCGACTCGAGTAGCCTCCTGTCGAGCGGGTGGCGGGTAAGCGTTATCGTTCCGCGGGAATCGCTGGCCGAAAACTTCGCCGAGCTCCGCAGACCAATTATCATCGTGTCGGCCGTACTGTTGGTACTCGTGACGGTCGTGCTGTCCATACTCGTTGCCCGGGTGGCTTCACGGGCACACCACCTTGCGGCCTATTTTCGTGAAGCGGTGGAAGAGTCGCAGCCTCTGCGAGAATTGTTTCGCAGCCGGGACGAGTTTTCCTATCTCAATCGGCGCTTTAACAAGGTGGTCCACGACGCGCGGCTCGCCGAAGAAGAAAAACTTGCCCGGGAACGCACGTTCCGTTTCCTCGTGGAACAAGCGCCGGTGGGCTTCTTCCGCTCGCATGCCGACGGATCACTGCTGTATTTGAACGCGCACTGTGCGGCCATGCTCGGCTATGCGCGCGAGGAAGCATACGAACGGATCTTCTCGGTCAGGGAGTTATACGACGATGAGACGGACCGAGATCGATTTCTCGAAGAGCTCCGCAGGGACGGGGAAGTACGGAATCGCAAGATTCGCTTCATAAAGAAGTCGGGCGAGCGAATCTGGGTGTCCATGACCGCACGGATCGATCCGGAGGTCGAGGCTGCCGGAGCGTTCAGGATCGAAGGCTTCCTTATCGATATCACCGAAGACATGGAAGAGCGTCAAAACCTGGTTACACTCGCCGAGAGCGATCCGTTAACCGGCGCGTGGAACCGCAGAGCCTTCGATGGGGCGGCGCAAGAGGTGGCCCGACACGCCTGGGCGACCGGGCAGTCGGTGGGAGTGGTCACCTTTGACATCGATGAGTTCAAACCCATCAACGATACCCATGGGCATGATGTCGGGGATGCAATTCTGCGACACGTTGTTTCGGTCGCCAAGCACGTGGTGCGAGAACGCGACGTGTTCGCGCGATTGGGAGGCGACGAGTTTGCCATCCTGCTCCCGGAGTCCGGGGAAGATGCGGCGTTTAGACTTGCCGAGCGCTTGATCGAGCAGGTAGAAACGACGCCGCTGCCGGAGGGGATCACGATACGTCCGACACTGAGCCTCGGCGTGGCCGCCCTAAACGGGGTGGAGGTATATGTGCCCGAACTAATGAAAGCGGCCGACACGGCCATGTATCATGCGAAGCGGTTGGGGGGAAACCAAGTCGCCCGCGCCTCGGAAATCACCGACTCTGATAACGCCTGACGAAGGCGCGGTCGATACGGTCCTTGAGGCGAAACGCCGGTTTCCCCTTCATGGACACCCGTCCACGGTAGAGAAAACCGATTTTGAAGCCCAGGTTCAGAGCGACGAGGTAGGTTCCGGTGGCTTCAAAGGGAGAGAGAGCAGCTGTATCCACGTCCCGGCCGCGCTCGTGGGCGCGCGCGGTGGCCTCGAGGTTATCGGCGAGAACCGGTTGCATCCGAACGGCAAACACTCCGGCCCGGTTTAGCGGCTCGGGCTCAAACCATGCGCTGTCTCCCACGGCAAAGACCTCGGGAGCCGCGGGCGATCTGAGGAACCTATCGATAATCACTGCGCCGTCCGGCGCGAGGGGCAGTCCAAAGCGCTCGAGCGCGCGCGGTGGGCGAATACCTGAGGCAACGAGAACGATATCGGCGTCCAGTTCCTGCGGCGAAACCTTCGCGCCGTAATGAGGCGACACGTGGTGGTCTTTGAGAAAGTCCTCGACCCACGAGTTGCGGCGCTCTTCGAGGTGGGCGAGCGAGGGCGAGGCGCTGTAGAGGGAGACCTCGTTCCGGGCTCCGAGTCGAGCCGCGAGAAAGGCAGCATTCGCTGCGACTTCGACGCCGGCGGGACCGGCTCCAACGACGGCGACTCGACACGTGCCGCTTGCCACGCACTGTGCTTCGATTGTGCTCCGTGCTCGGGCGAGCTCTGCGATGGGTTTCACGTGAAAGAGGCGGGGACCGGGGTGGGCGGGTTGCGCCGCCCCGTGAGTCGCGTCGGACTCGCCGGCAACGGGCTCGCTTCCTACGTTCAGCGATAACACGTCGTAGCCGATGTGCTCGCCGGTGGAAAGGGTGATGGTGCGGGCCTCGGTATCGTGTGATACGACGGTGCCGCGCACAAACGTACCACCGCCGCGCTCTACGAGGTGTGCGGCAGGCACCACGATGTCGGAGAGCGCGTAGGTCCCGCCGAGGAGTCCCGGTCCCATCCCGGAATAGGGGTGCATGGCCGTGGGGCTTACGAGGGTGAGCGAATGGCCTCCCTGTACGAAACGCGGGGTGAGCCGTGCGAGTTCCGCGTGTGTATGACCTGCACCGACGAGCACGATTCGCGCCACTACGTGTCTCCGTTTCCAAAGCTTTGCCGGCTCGGCTACGTTTGCACGGATCGGCCCCGCGCGGCAACCGCGGGTGCCGGCCGGCGGAGGCCACGGGGCCAGGGCCCCGCGCGGCAACCGCGGGCGCCGGCACGAACCGGTGGCGGCCCCCGCAGGCTCCGGACCCATTGTCCGAGCGGTGAATCGGCGCTACCATTGGGGCAGGAGTGTATCGATATGAAAGCAATGATAGTCGAGCAGTGGGGTGGCCCCGAGGTGTTTCAGCCGAAGGAGCTCCCCCAGCCGACAGCAGGGCCGGGTGAAGTGGTGATTCGTGTTGCAGCTACCAGCGTCAACCCGGTCGATTACAAGATTCGCCGTGGCCTCATCGGGGTGGCGCCGTCACTCCCCGCCGTTCTCCACAGCGATGTTTCGGGTGTCGTTGAGGCTGTCGGCAAAGGTGTCGATCACCTTGTTGCCGGAGACGAGGTGTACGCCTTTGCGGGAGGTTTTCAGGGCTGGCACGGGGCGCTTGCCGAATACATGGCCACAGACGCCCGCCTGGTTGCGAAAAAGCCGGCAAGCCTCTCGTTTCGTGAGGCTGCTGCGGTACCCCTGGTGGGGATTACCGCGTGGCTTGCGCTGGTGGATAGGGCGCGCCTTGCCCCGAGCGATCATGTGTTGGTGCACGCCGGTGCCGGGGGCGTGGGGCACGTCGCCGTTCAGATTGCCAAAGCCGTGGGGGCGCGCGTAGCAACTACGGTATCGACCCCGGCCAAGCGCGACCTTGTTTCCAAGCTTGGCGCAAACGACGTCATCATGTATCGCGACGAGTCGGTCGAAGACTACGTAAACCGCCTCACCGCCGGGCGCGGTTTCGACGTCGTCTTCGATACGGTCGGCGGAGACAACGTGGGGCGAAGCATGGAGGCGGCGCGGGTCAGCGGCCACGTGCTCGGGATCGCCCTGCGCACCGATGCTAACCTCGCGCTGATTCATCAAAAGAATCTCACGTTGTCGGGTGTGTTTATGGTTCTCGGTTTGCTGCACCGCGATCGCCTGGATCAATTCCGTGAGATCCTGCAAACGTTCTCCCGCTGGGCGGACGAAGGGGTGTTTCGCCCGGTGCTCGTGGACCGTCGTTTTACGCTCGAGCAAGTCGGCGAGGCGCACGCGCTGCTCGAGGCGGGTGGAATCACCGGCAAAGTCGTCGTGGACGTGGGGTCGTTTTGAACCACTCAGCTCCGAACTCGGACCCGCCCCACGGCTCCGCGCCGGCGGAGGCGCCGGCGGGCGGGTTTGGCCCATATCTCATACTCGCAGCCGCCTTCCTGTGGGGTACCTCGGGAACGGCGCAAGCGCTTGCCCCCGCCGGGTCGACGCCGCTGGTCATCGGCAGTATTCGCGTCGGCCTCGGTGGCATCGTGCTCGTGCTCGGGGCCGGCATCCGTGGGGACTTCGCCGGAGCTCGCCGCTTCCTCCGGCCGATATTCCTGCTGACCGGTCTGCTGCAGGCGCTCTTTAACTTCAGCTATTTCACCGCACTCTCTCTCACCGGAGTTGCGGTGGGCACCATGGTTGCCATCGGAAGCGCCCCGATCTTTGCGGGCCTTCTCGGCATCACCTTCAATGGGGAGCGCGTAGGTGTGCGCTGGTACGCCGGCACCGTTGCCGCGCTGGTCGGCCTCGTGCTGCTCATTGGAGGAGAAGGGTCGGTCCACGTTGATCTGTTCGGGGTGCTCTTTGCGCTGTGCGCCGGGTTTAGCTATTCGTTTTTCACGTTTCTTTCCGGTCGACTGGTGCGTGAGTTTGCCCCCGATGCAGTCATAGGCGTTTCCTTTATGATCGCCACGGCGATGTTGTCTCCCTTCTTTCTGATCGTGCCGCTCGGCTGGATTGCGAGTAGCGCAGGCATCGGCACAATGCTCTACATGGGACTTATCTCTTCGGGGGTGGCCTACATGTTATACGGTCGAGGGCTGAAGACGGTGCTCGTCTCAAACGTGGGAATCCTCACCCTCGCAGAGCCACTTACCGCAAGCGTGCTCGGCATCGTGTTTTTGCGTGAGCCGATGACCTCAACGACCCTTGCGGGGATCGCACTCATCTTTTTTGCTCAGGTGCTCATTGTTCGACGGCGTCCACGGGCAGGCGCGCGGGTGCGCGCCTCCCGCCCTACGGTCAGTTGAACCGGCGGTCGAGCCGATCGCCGGAACGCGAAGAATAGTCGCGCATCATTGCGAAACTCATAGGCCCCATTTGCATGGGCCCCCATACCGCACGCCCGAAAAGGGGCGTGAAGAGCCACGCAACAATGATGAGCGCGGCGACGGAAATCTACACGTCTTGCCTATTTGTAGGTCCATGTTTCCCCGGGAGTCATCTCCTTTACCTCGACGCCTTTTGGTGCGAAGCCTTTGGCATTCGGGGCGAGAAGCGGAAACGTTGCGAAGTGAATGGGGATGGCGTGCTTTGCGCCGATCATTTCGGCGGCTCTCGTGCCGAGTGCGGCGTCCATGGTGAACCTGTCTCCGACAGGAATGGCGGCAATATCCGGTTTGTACAGCTCACCGATGAGCTGCATGTCCGAAAAGAGACCGGTATCGCCTGCATGGTAGAAGGTTACCCCGCCCATAGAGATGACGATGCCGGTCGGCATGCCCATGTAGCGTCCCTGATAGGAGGAAGAGTGCAGGGCCTGAGTGAAGGTGAGCGATCCGAAATCGGTCTTGATCGTTCCGCCGATGTTTGCCGGTTCGAGGTTTTCGACGCCCTGTTCTCCGAGGTAGTTGCAGATTTCCAAGGGGGCAACGGCGGTGGCCCCGTTTCGCGTGGCGATCGAGACAGTATCGCCCATGTGATCAAAGTGGCCGTGAGTGAGGGCAACGTAATCTGCGGTGATGGAATCGGGGTCGTGAGTTGCAACCGGGTTGTCGCTAATGTAGGGATCGACGACAAGAGCGTGCGTACCGTCTTCAAAAATGAAACCGGCATGTCCGAGAAACGTAATAGAGAGCGCCATATTTCTAACCTCCTAACTTATCTTTACTGATAAGCTGCTCATGGCGTGCGCTCGTGTCAACTGACCTCGCGAAACCGGTTATCGCTTCCGGGGGATCGCCACGTCGTCCGCGGCGGCGCTCAGTCCATGGGGCTATGGATCAACGCGAAAAATGAGCCCAAGGGTTATCTGCCATGATGATTGGTCCACCGAATAGTCGGGGGCTCCCGAGTCTTTGAGGTCCTGCGACGAGCTCCAGTGAACGGTCTCTCTCGCCAGCCCCGCGTTTAGCTTGACGAGGTCGCCGGCATGGTAGACGACGTCCAGGTACGGTGCGCGTCGGTACACGAGCTGATCCGAGAAATTGAGTGCCATGTAGGCGCCGTAGGCGGCTGTAACGTTGAGAATCGGCCGGCGGTTGTGCAACCAGAAGTACGTCAGCTGCGGGCGTGCCAACAGCGTTTGGTGCATATTGAAGGTGTTGAAAAGGTATCTCCCTTTCACGGCGGCGACCCAGTTTTCTCCGGGGATGAAGTCTAAGAGAAACCGCGGGGTAACGTCGGCAATGACAACGTGTTCTGCGCGGGCCGTCGTTTCTCGCCACTCCCAATCTCCGTTGTCCAGCAGAAGCCAGTCGTCGTCATGGCGCGCTCCCCACTGAACGCGATAGAAGGCTCCCATCTTTACGTTTTGGTGCACACGGTAGTAGGAACCGAGGCGCACCGCCCGATAGCCGAAATCGGTGTCTTCGCCACCGAAGTGCCCGGCTACTTCGATCATCGGTTCCCAGTTGTCGGATTTTACAAAGAGCCGGGAGACCGCCCGCCCCTCCGCGAGTCCATCGGGGGTGGGAGGAACATGCTCGGCGGCAAGGGGGAAAGTTGCGGCAAGCCCAACACAGATAATGAGGAGCTTTCTCGTCCAGTTAGCGCGATCAGTCATAGTCTTGATCCAGCAGGTCTTCGTATGCCCCGTCGAGGTCGGTATCGTCGGCAACTTCGCCTTCCTGCGGGTCCATATTCCAGTTCAAATCTTGCGTCCAATCGTAGGGTTGAGCCCCGGTGAGCTGCCTTCCCGCGAGGACGTTGATGCCTTCCCCCTCGCGTACGACGGTTCTGTCGCCCTCTTGCGGCACCTCGACGTCGACGCTCCCCTCGTTGACGCAGACCCATACGTCGGGGGTGTCCTCGATCTCACGTCCAAACGCTACGAAAAACTGGGTGCCGCGCACGCCTGCCACTACCGACTGAGTGTTCACAGAGAATGCTTTTTGAACGGCTCTTTTGACCATCGCGAACAAGCCGCCGCTTTCGAGCTCTACGTCAATTCGTTCTTCGAGCTCGCGTATGCGTGTTATTGTGTTTGCCCGGAGCTTTATCTCGGCATCTCGGCCCAACTCGATTATGGCTGTAGCATTGGCGCCCGTTTCCACCGTGTCGCCTTCAGAGACAGGCATTCCAATTTCTGCAACGGCTGAGGTGTTGCCGCTCGTTACCGTAACCTCGCCTGAAAGGTATGCGACGCGTCCCTCCACCGCGGAAACCGCGACGGGGAGCAAAAGTAACACGATATATCCTGCGAGAGCTCTGTCTACCCGCATGCTACGCCTCCTTGGGTCGCCGCCACAACGGCGACGAGCTTACGCAATAATTATAACTCGGATTGTAAGCTATTGCAGGGAAACGTGCTCGGTGGCAGCATGGATTTGTTTGGCCGGTGGAACCGTCGTGAGAGGCCGCACAGGAGCAGACCGGCAACTGCAAAACCGTTTACCATCCGGGAGAGGCGTGCTACACTCGTTATTACATCGATTTTCTCCTAAAACTCGTTAGCGGCAGGCCCTTGTGAGATTAAGTTCATTGACCGTTCGTTTCATCGTTATTGCGCTCGTGCTCTTTCTGGGATTTGCCGTTGTTTCCTCGGTGGGACTGTTCGTGCAGGTACGCGCAATGGCGGATGACCTCGGAAAGGGCTACGCGGAGCAACGAGTAGAAACGGCAAAGGCGCAAATCGGGGGCAGGCTGCAGCGCGAGGCGTCCCTCGCCAAAAAGCTTGCCGGCTCACCTACGGTAAAACGCTGGATGCAAGACGAGGAGAATGAGGAGCGCCGGCAGCTCGCGTTTGCGGAACTCGCAAGCTATCGTGAGGCCTTCGTCGACTCCAATTACTTTGTCGCCATCGACCAGTCCAAACACTATTACAACCAGCCGGAAGACGAAGAGATGGTGGTGACGACCTTATCGGAGGATGATGAGCACGATGAGTGGTACTTTGCCACCCTCGAGGCCGGGCGGGAGGTCTCCTTCAATCTCGACTACAATGCGGCGCTCGATGTGAGCCGGGTGTGGATTAACTGCCTCGTGTTCGACGAGGGCGAAGTCATCGGCGCGGCGGGAACAGGGCTCGAGATTACGGATTTCGTCTCGAGGTTTCTTGCCGAGAGCCAAACCGCGAGGGGGACCATGATAACCGACCTCGACGGGACCATCATCGCCCATCCGCGCGCGGAGATCATGGAAGAAAACGCTCTGACAAGCTCGGAGGAAGACAAAACGAGTGTGTTCGATCTTGTCTCCAACGAGCCGGACCGCGAGAGATTTCGGTCACTGGCGGAATCGGCGGCAGACGGGAAAACGGAAGTTGCCCCGATAGACGTGGAGGGGAGATCTCTTGTAACGGCGGTGGCGCGGTTGCCGGAGCTCGACGCTCTGTTGATCGAGTCGGTTGATACCGCGGCGTTCATCTCACCACGGGACTTCCTCCCGCTTTTCGTGCTCGTCGGGCTGGTAATGCTCGTTGCCCTGACTGTTCTCGCCCTTTTGGTGGAACACCGTGTGTTGTTTCCCTTGTCGGAGCTTACTGAGTCGGCACGTCGGGTCGCTGCCGGCGAATACGAGTTGTCGTTACCGAGCGCCGGCCGCACCGATGAGATCGGGACGCTGTCGGCAACGTTCGAAGACATGGCAGCACAGGTCGCCTCTTACACCGCTCGGCTCGAGCAGAGAGTGGAGCAACGGACTCGCGAGCTCACCGAGGCGAATCAAGAGCTCGACCACACCAACCGCACCCTCACCGAAAGCATCCGATATGCGGAGCTGATCCAACAGGGAGTTATGGCCACCGAACAGGCGTGCGCCCGTCGGCTCGGTCACTATCAACTGTTTCTCAGACAGCGTGATATTGTGGGGGGAGACTTCTTGTTTCTCAGAGATACAACTGAGGGCGGGTTCTTGCTTGCGGTTCTCGATTGCGAGGGGCATGGAGTTTCAGGCGCGCTCATGACGATGATGGCCGACTCCTTTCTCAGACAGATCGTCTCCGACCACGACCCGCGAGATCCGGCGGTCATCCTCGGAGACCTCGAAACAGCCGTTCGCGGATCGCTCGATACCGACTTCGGCGAGGCGGCCTTTACGAGTGGGTTTGATATCGGTCTATGTGCGTGCTTCCCGGACAGGGGTGAGTTGATATATGCGGGGGCGGGAATGCCGCTGTACATGCGCGATGAGGGCGCCAATCTAACAACGATTGCCGGGAGGCGAAAAGCGGTGAGAAGCCGTCACCGAAAAGAGCCTGCCGCATTCGAAAACCATGTCTACTCTACAAAAGGGCGTGTGTTTTATCTGCTTACCGACGGTTTCGTGGACCAAGCCGGCGGAACGAAGGGGCGCGCATACGGTACCACGCGCCTCTATAGCATGCTATCGGAGGTGGATCACTCGCGACTGCGTGCAGAAGAGAACTTCTGGGAACACGAGTTCGATTCTCACCGCGGACAATACGCGCAGCGCGACGACGTGCTTGCCGTCGCCTTTACCTTGGAAAAGGAATCGGCCACGATAGGAGACGAGGATGCAGGTGTTGGAGGAGAGGAGAATAGTTGATGGCTAACTTTGATATACTGAGTCTTCGCACCATTTTTGAAGACCAAAACGTGATGATCTGTTTCAACGGTCCGTTCTCCCACAGTGTCATCGAGCAGCTCGGCGAGGCGGTAAAAAACTATCTGCGCAGCTCCGAGGCTCCAAAGGATCGAATTGCCGACGTGTTTTCGGTCTTTGTAGAGCAAGCGCAGAACCTCAAGAATTACACGACGCGCACCGACTTGCAGTCCGTGCAACATTCGAGCGGCGCCGGCGGTACGCTCGCAATTGCGCATGAGGGAGAGAACTACATCGTGAGCTCCGGGAACCTCGTACAGAGCGAGGATGTCGCGCGCATTCGCCGCTACATTGATCCGCTGCTCGAAGCCGATAAGGGCGAATTGAAGCGAATGTACAAGCAGCGGCTGCGCGAACCGGTGGAGCAGGAGGAGGGTGCCGGACTGGGGTTCATTTCCATGGCCCGTAAGGCGGTCGAGCCGCTTCGATATTCCATCAAGGAACAACCCGACGGGACGATGTTTTTTAACATCAGCGTCGTTATCTAAGAACGTGTATAGTGTGGAGAGGAGCAATGACGAAGCTCGAGATTGAAGCCGGAAACTCATCTCCCTCGGTTCGATTCGATCCGGAAAGCGGCCTGCTGGAAATCGGAGGAGAATCGTATCCGGAAAACTCGAAAGAGTTCTACAGGCCGCTCATCGGGTGGATAGAGGAGTTTCTCGAGGCGAGCAGCCAACCGGTCACCCTTCGACTGACGGTGACCTACATGAACACGAGTAGCACCAAGTACATGATCGATATCCTCGATAGGCTCGAAGCCGCCCACGATGAGGGGCACGCAGTTGCGGTCGAATGGCACTGCGACGCCGAAAACGGCCGAGCGCTTGATACCATCGAAGAGTTAAAGGAAGATTTCGAGATGCCGTTCGAGGTAATCTCGGAGTGGAGAGAACCGGATGAGTGGTAAGAAAAGCGCCGCCCGCTCCAAACGCAAAGACATAGTCAATTTCGAGGACGATCCGGTACTGAGGTGGAGCGAATCGGTCGCTACCGATCCCAAATACCAGGGAGAGGCGTGCTTCGACCATTTCTTGCAGTTGAAAAATCATTATGAGGCACTTTTGAAGCGCTTCGTCAGGGTGACGCGCATAAGTGACAGCTATCAAAGCTCTTTGAAAGAGCTCAACCAGTCGCTCACCGAAGCCGCCAGTCGCGACCTTCTCACCGGCCTGCCGAATCGTCGAGCGATGCTCGATGAGCTCGCCGAGCAGATCAGCCGAGCCGAGCGCTATGGGGAAGAGTTTGCTCTCATTCTTGCCGACATAGATGATTTCAAGGGAGTCAACGACACGCGTGGTCATGAGGCCGGCGACCATATTCTTGTATCGGTGGCTCGTACGCTCGAGAGCTCGATCCGGCGCGAGGACACCTGCGCGCGCTGGGGTGGGGAGGAGTTTCTGATTTGTCTGCCGCATACCGAGCTTGCCGGCGCACGAGCTGTAGCCGAGAAACTCCTCGAGGCGGTCGCCACATCGGACACCACCTATGAAGAACACCAAATCTCGACAACCATTAGCGCCGGCATAGCGGTGCACCACGGGCGTGAGAATCTCGACGCGACAATTGCCAAGGCCGATGATGCCATGTTCGAGGCGAAACACCAGGGCAAAAACCGGGTGTACGTGCTCGAATAGGGGCGGTGGCGGAGGCCGCAGGTCCGGCTGAAATCTCTTATAAGTTTTTATCGATACATCTTTACAAAACTGTCACGGTCATGTACTATTCTGACAGAAATAATCCACCGATACCTCGGTGGGCAAAACCGAATCGACAGAGGGAGAACTCAGGAAATGCGAACTATTGCGACCGCGCTGATTGCAGCGCTTGTGCTGGTACTGTTTGTCGGCTGTGGCGGCAACGGTGATGAAGCCGCTTCCGCCGGATTTGCGCCCGACCAAAGCGTCGAGGCATATTCCTACGTCCATGGCGGCTATGTAGGTAAAGCGGAAGTTACCACCGACGACGAGGGCGAGATCGATGTAACAATCGACGAGGCCTTTCTTCCCCACACGCTCGCCATTGTAGACCTCGAGTCCGACGACTGGAACGAAGATAACACCGTATCTTACGTGGTCCGCGGTGACACGGTGCACGTTGCCAAATACATTGCCTACGACGGCACCGACTACGTCGGTAACACCGTTGGTACGGCGCTCGTTTACGTCGCTGCCGACGAGGACGGAGAGCCCGACGGTAATACTGTTCTCGAGAAAATGATTCTTCGCAACGAGGACACCATGGCGGCCTGGTTCGATAACATTGCCGACGGCGGTTTCGAAACGTACACGGAGTTCGGCGGCGAGGCTAATACCGTCACCACGACCTCCTACGGCAGCTTGACCAAGCGCGGCTCGGAGTACTGGAACTTCGACCTCGGCTGGGAAGGCAACATGGAAGCCATCGAGAGTGCCGCCGAAGAATACGGTGTGGGGTACGCACTCGACGAAATGACGCAAGAAGACGGCGAGTGGACACTTGCGGACGCCACCACCGGCGCTACTGCTTCCGACTTCAAAGACTATTTCAGCCTAATCCAGCAGGCCGTTGCTCGCTTGGAAATGGCAAACTAAAGAACAATCGAACCAGTTCGAAAATCGAAATAGACGATTACGTGAATACGCCGCCCGGGCCCCGGGCGGTTTTTTTATGTTCTGCCGATGCGACCGTCAGGGCGCACCCACTCGAATGTGCCTCCCCCGGTGCCTCCCCCCGGTGCCTCCCACTGATCGACCGGGCATCATTCGATCGGGAGGCTCTCGTCGGCCGACCATTCCATCCATGAACCCGAATAATTTTTGACGTTGCGGTAACCAAGAAGCCGGAGTACGAAGTACGTGTGTGACGAGCGGGAGGCGGTTCGGCAGTAGGTGATGACCGGTGTGGTCTCGGTTACGCCGGCCTGCTCGTAGAGAGACGCAAGCTCGGAGCGCGAAACGAGGGTGGGGTTGAACAAGTCGACGATGTGGCGCTGCCAGTCGACGTTTATTGCACCCGGGATGTGGCCGTTTCGCAGGTGCGCACCGGTGCGTCCGTAGTATTCGTCCGGTGTGCGAGTATCGATTATCACCGTGTCCGGGCGCTGTATCGCATGGAGAACATCGTCGCGCTCGGCGAGAGATGCGGCGGTCTCGGTCGCCCGAAACGTTGCGGGGCCGGGCTGCGGCGGGCCCGACTCTACCGGCAGCTGTTCGTTCTTCCACCGGGGAAACCCACCGTTCAACAGTGCCATTGAGCTGCGGCCAAGATGTTCCAGTACCCAAAAGACGCGGGCCGAGGGAACGAGTCCCGACTCGTCGTAGAGGATGAGTCGTGTATCGTTGTCGATTCCCGCCGCCGAGACACGCCGCTCGATTTCTTCGGTCGGCAAGAGGTCGGAACCTACGGTGCCGGAGTCGAAAAGGTCACCCGACGGAAGGTTCACCGCGCCCGGTATATGTGCTGCTTCGAAATCGGGGCGCCCGCGCGTGTCGACCACGAGAAACCCGGCGTGCGGGGCCTCTTGGGCATAGCCGGCCTTGTCGACGGCCTCCCATAGCTCCTTTGTTTCGACGAGAAGTGATTCGTTCATTGCATGCTCCCCCTTCGTGCCGTTCTTTGTGCCGTCAAATGAATAGCTCCAAACCTGAGCATTGCACTTGACTACACGACCGTGCGTGCAATACTATTGGTGTATGATAAGTAAGTCAAGTGAGTTACTGAAGTATAACAGCAGAGGGCGTAACCTCAGGCAGGCCCGAGGAGTGACCGCGTGAACACCGGTGGCGTATCGCGCACACAACAGGTGGTCTACGCAATTCTCGGGGTCTCGGCGCTGACGCTGTTGAGCGCGCTTGGGTGGGGTATTGCAACCGGTGCGCTTTCCGCGGGCGGGGCCGCAGAGGGCAGGGCCGCAGAGGGCGGGGCCTCGGGATCCGATGGGGGCCCGACGGCACTGCTTGGGACGAGCAGAGGGTCGTTCGACAACGGCGGCGATCGCGGAAATCAGGGCATCCTGGTGCTTTCCGACGGCGGTACGCGACTTCAGAGTGTGCACGTGCCTGGTGGGACGGTAGCGGCTGAAGTAACGCTACCCGGGCAGGCACGCGCTATGGTCCCGACCCCCGGCGGCGTGTCGGTGTGGGTGACATTCGAAGATCGGGGCGAGATCGAAGTCTACAGCACAACCGACCTCGAGCATGAAGCAACGATTGACCCGCCCCCGCCCGAAAACGGCAACGGTGAGGCGGCCGACGGCGGATCGGACTCCGAAGCCGGCAGCGGTGAGGCGGCCGACGGCGGCGGGCGAGACGGGGGTGGTGGAGGTCCGGGACAGCGCCGCGGTCCCCCTGAGCATCTGACGTTCTCCGAGACCGGCGAAACGCTCTTTGTCACCTGGGCGGAGAGCAGCACGATTTCGGTGTATCGCCACGAAATGCGCGAGCTTACATTTCGCGATGAGATAGACGCAGAGGGAACCGAGGGACCGGTGTTTCGCAACCGCCGCGCCACGCGGTTGTTCCGTCGAGACGAGGACGGCGGTCTCGCCGTGTTCTTTGCCCAAAACGGGCAAAGGATGGGGAGGGTTGAGGGTACGCACTTCGCCGAGGACCCAACGCTTACCTTCTCCGCCGACTACACCGAGGCCTGGGGCTCGACGAGCGCGGGAAACGTCGTCGGGATGGACGAGGCAACCTCAACCGCCGTAGTTGCATCGAATGAGGTCGCCCCTGGACACGCGCCCGTTTTGCCGGAGGGAGGAGGCACTGCCGTCTATGTCGGGGAACGCGAACGGGGGATCGTCGCGCTCGACACTTCCGGCATCGAGATTTCCGAGGCCACCGGCGGCGACGCCGCCGCGACCGCAGGCGACGCCACCACGGACGCCGGCAATGAAATCGCCTCCCTGCCGCAGGTCCAACAGCTGGAGCTCTCGGATACCGCCGGGATATCCGCCCGGCGAGTCGCCTCTCTCGCGCACACCGACGACGGCGCACTCGTCGTCGTGACCACCCGCGGTGAGCTTGTCACCGTCGACCCATCGACCTTCGAGGTGGTTTCGGTGGCTGAAGTCGGGAGCGGTGACGACGATGCGGGCGCTGCGGGCGGCGCGGGCGGCAGCGCAGGCGACGGCGCGGATGACGGTGCCGCCGGCGGTGTGCCGGAACGTGTTGTTGCGTGGTCGGTCAAAGAAGACGGCAATTTCGCCTGTTTCTGATCTGTTTCTAAGGAGGGAGCTGATGATAATTGCCGGGGGAATCGCCCTTGGCCTGCTGCTTGGGTATAGCCTGCAGCGCGGGGGATACTGCATGAACACCGCGTTTCGCAGCTTCTACATGGAAAAGGATAGAAGCCTCGTGCGCGCGTGGATACTCATTCTTGTGATCAACATTATCGGTGTTCGACTCTTCACCGATCTTGGAGTCTTGCAGCCGGACGTTGCCCCGTTCTTCTGGCCGGCGGCGATCGTCGGCGGATTCGTCTTCGGGGCCGGCATGGTGATGGCAGGCGGCTGCGCAAGTGGAACCTATTATCGATGTGGTCGCGGCATGCTTGGTTCGGTTGCCGCGCTTGTCGGCTTCGTCATTGGCACGGCAGTGATCGACGGAGGCGCGTTGGTCGGAATACAAGACGGACTGCGTGGCGCCACGATAGAGGTCGGCAATGGAGATGGGGCGCAGGCTACGGTCTTTGCGCTTCTCGGCCTCGAAAGCGCGCTGCTTCGCCGGCTCGTCATTGCAGCGTTGGCTATTCCGGCGGCAATCTGGGCGTTTCGCGCGCCAAAGCAACGCTTTTTGATCGGCTGGACCTGGCAGAAAACCGGCACGGCGGTGGGAGTGCTCGCACTTGCCGCGTGGCTCCTCTCGGCAATGCAGGGGAGAGATTTCGGCCTTTCCTTTACCCAGCCGACCGTAGCGCTTACCCGCTTCATCGTGGGCGGAGATACCTCCGGGCTGAGCGTTGCCTCCTTCATTGTAGCGGCGGTTCCTATCGGCGCATTTCTTGCCGCTAAGGTGGCCGGCGAGGCGGTCTTGCGGTTTCCCGACCCGAAGCGCTTCGTTAGGCAGTTCGGCGGTGGCGTGACCATGGGAGCCGGCGCCTCGATCGCAGGAGGCTGTAACATCGGCCACAGCATAACCGGGGTGTCTACTCTCGGTATCACGGCCATAACGAGCACGGCCTTCATTATTCTCGGATGTTGGGCAATGACGTGGGTCATTTATCAAACGGAATCAAAACGAATGAAAACCGAAAGGAGAACGGTATGAGACATATATTGGAGTTTCGAAATGTCGCAATCGGCGTGGTTGTCGCGGCGGCAATGGTTTTTGCGAGCGTCAGCGTGCTTGCCTCGGGCTCGCAGGAAGCACCGCAGGAGTCGCTGACGCGCACCTCCCCCGAAGATATTTTGGTCTCGCCGCAGTGGGTTGCCGAGCGCGCCCAGGACGGCGAGGAGGTCGTGATACTGGAAGTCGGGCGCGAGTTCGAGGAGTTCGAAGAAGGTCACGTCCCGGGCGCGGCGTTTGTGCAACAAGAAGTGATCGCCGAGCAACGGGACGGTGTCGGTGCGCTGTTGCCGGACCCCGAGTTGGTGGCAGCAGATCTCGCGGAATTGGGTGTCTCCGAAGAGACGCCGGTGGTCGTCTACGACGGGGGTCGCGGCACGTGGTCGAGCAGGTTGTTCTGGGCGCTGGAATACGTGGGCCATGAGCAGGTCCATCTTCTCGACGGCGGACTTGTAGCCTGGGAACAGGCGGGACGCGAGCTCTCACAAGAGATCGAGGTGCCGACCCGCGGCGATTTTACCGCCGACGTGCGAGAAGAGCTCCTCGCCGATAAGGAATACGTCGAAGAGCATCTCGAGAGCGATGATGTGCTGATTCTCGACGCCCGATCTCCCGAGGAGTACCGCGGTGAGGACGTTCGATCAGAGCGCGGCGGCCACGTCCCCGGTGCGGTAAATCTGGACTGGGTGAACAACAGCGGCCAGGATGACCCGCGATTTCGCCCGGTAGAGGAGTTGTCACAGGTGTACGAGGAGGCTATGCAGGGACACGATGGGACCACCGTCACGCTGTGCCAGGCAGGCTTTCGCGCAGCGCACAGCTACGTGGCGCTTCGTATTCTCGGCTACGAGAACGCGCGGATGTATGACGGCTCATGGACCGAATGGGGGAACGACGAGGATGCTCCCATCGAAAGCGAGGCGTGAGCCCCCAGGCGCCGCGAGCCCTTAGCGTGCGGCGCACGTGTGAGCCCCAGTCGGCCGCCACGGATTGGCGGCGGCGCATACGCTTAAGAGGTCAAGGAGACAATTATGGCGGAAACGACTGCAGATAAGGTATTGAAACTCGAAGACGAGGTCTGTCCCTACACGTTCGTGAAGAGCAAGCTGGCACTCGAG
>JAWLED010000027.1:0-24489 GCA_041686235.1 Spirochaetia bacterium
CCGATACATCGACGGACTGCATGAGGGAGAAATATTCCAGTACGCGCGAAACCTCGGCGCTGAGCGAATCGAGCTCCAGCTCGTTCAGCTCGAGTTGTGCAAGTTCCGCCGTAACTTTGAGCTCGCTTTTGTTCATAATCCGTATGAATATTGCATCCCATACACGCGGTGTCAAGACGGAGAATTTGACCGGGAGTACTCGTCGAAGTATTTTGAAGTAGCCAAATTCCGAAGGCAAAAACAAATATCGTTTGACTACTATATGACGGGTGGTACAATTGGATATCGCTGATATGACGCAAGGCGCCCGCGTGGCAAAAAAGGAATTCCCCACCATCCACTTCTACGATCAAGACTTCGTGGACTTGTATAACCAGACGTGGGCGTGGATCCAAGACTCCTGGCATCGCGGGACTCAAGATAACGGTCTACAGAACCGGTTTTTCAACTATAGCGAAAACGAAACGGTTAATCAGTTCGAAGCCATCTTTTCGACGTTTTTCCTCGTCTATAGCAACCGGGTGTTTCCCGTAACCCCACAGCTGGACAATTTCTACGAAAAGCAAGAAGAATCAGGAGCAATACGCGGCAATTACTCCGTCGAGGACGGCCGCCCTGTGCTCAGCCCGGATAACCCTGAGGGGGTGAATCCCCCACTGTTCTCCTGGGCCGAGCACAACATGTACCACAAGATCGGCAACAAAAAGCGCATTCGCGATGTACTTCCCGTGCTCGAGCGCTACTGGGACTGGCTCGAGGCCACCTTTAAGCACGAAAACGGCCTGTACTCCGTCCCCATATCCGCCACGCTCATGCATAACAGCCCGCGCGAAAACGTGGTTTATCCGGTCGACTTCAATACGCAGCAGGCCATCAATGCGCTCTACATGTCGGAGCTCGGCGATATCCTCAACGACAAAGAAATCAGCTTCAAGTACAAGCGCCATTACTTTTCGCTCAAAACCCGCATTAACAACCAAATGTGGAACGAGGAAGAGGGCCTCTACTTCGATTTAGACGGCGACGGTAACCAGGTGCAGCGAAAAACCATTGCCTCGTTCTGGCCGCTGCTTGCCGAGCTGCCCAACGAAGCTCGCATGGAGAAACTGCTCGAGCACCTAAAAAACCCCGATACCTTCGGCATCGAGAATCCCTTTCCCACCCTCTCCGCCGACGACCCCGAGTTCAGCGAGCGCGGAGAGGGATTTCGCGGCTCGGTCTATCCTCCGTTTACCTTCATGGTCATAAAGGGCCTCGAAAAATACGCCGCCTACGAGCTTGCCCGTGAGTGCTCTATTCGCCACTTGTACTACATCCTCGATACCCTCCACCCAGAGGGCAAACAGCGGGGCAACGTGTGGGAGGCCTACGCACCGACGCGCGACGGCCCGGCCCGCTGGGAGGGTCACGACGAGTTTCCCCGCCCGCTTTTCGTCACCTACACCGCGCTTTCCTCGGTTGCGCTGATGATCGAAAACGTCATCGGCCTCTATATCAGCCTGCCGCGAAAAACCGTGGATTGGATCGTTCCGACTCTCGAGATCATGGGCATAGAGAATCTCTCGCTCAAGCGAAACATGATCACCATTCTGAGTAACAAAAGCGGTCGTGGCTGGGAGATCCGGCTCGAGTCGGAAAAACTCTACTACTTCACGATCGATATCCTGCGCGAAAAGAAGAAAACACTGCCCATTCCCTCGGGTAAGTGCTCGATGCTCATCGATAAGTTGTGAAGGGTCTCCGCCGAAGGCATCTGCAATGACAGTCGGCATCTCATGTGATGCGTGCGGGGTGTAACCCTCGCGTTAGGTCACGCGCGCGTTCGAGATCAATCGGTCGAGTACCCCCGGAGCCCATCGACTCAGAAAAAGCCCCACTCTCGTTCGCACATCCGAGGGCAAGAGAATCTCTCGCTTCCCGCGTGCTATACCGTCGACAATCCGGCGCGCGCAAAGCTCCGGTGCCATCCCCTGCTGTTGGGCGGTGTCGAGCACCCCGTGGGTGCTCCCGTCGGCGTTGAGCGCGTTACGCGATATGTCGGTACGCACGAAACCGGGAAGTGCAAGCGTGACCGTAACGCCGGTTCCATATAGCTCCCGCCGCACCACGGTAAGGTAGGTTTCAAGCGCCGCCTTCGATGCCGCGTAGGCGGAGCGAAGCGGGGTCGGAACACGCGTACTGAGAGAAGAGACCGCGACAATTCGCCCCCCGCCGTCCTCGAGCATGCGCGCGGCGAGCGGGCGCACGAGCATTGCCGGAGAAAGAAAGTTTAGGGCATTCACCCGGTGTATCACCTGCGGATCGGTCTCGATTGCCGGCCCGCGTTGGCTGAGCCCGGCGTTCAACACGGCAATGTCGAGCCGGCCGAATGCCTCGCGCGCCGTAGCGTGCAACGCCTCGAGGCCGTCGAGCTCGCCGAGGTCGCCGGCGACAACGACACTGCGCTTCTTACCCCCGCAGAGATTCTGGGTCTCGCGAAGAGCCTCTTCGCGTCGAGCGGTTAACACCGTACGGGCTCCACGTCGAGCAAACTCTGCGGCAATTGCTCGGCCAATGCCTGAGCTCGCCCCCGTTATCCAGACGACTTTGTCGGTGAATGCACCCTGTTTTGCCATGGGAGACAGTATGGCCGATGGCGGCCACGGGAGAAAAGAGGGAAAAGAGGCGGAACTGACACGGGGAAAAAAAGCCGCCCGATTCGGGCGGCCGGTAGGTATGTACATAGGTTCGCTGTGCTCGTCCGCGTCCGACCAGGTCGGCTAGTTTGCAAGCTTCGAGGCAACTTCCGCTGCGTAGCGGCCTTGTACCCGCGCGCCTTCGAGCTCGTTCTCGCTGGGCATACGGCTGCCGTCGCCGCCGGTAATCGTTGTCGCCCCGTAGGGGGAGCCGCCGGTCATCTCGTCCATCGTCATCTGTCCGGGAAATCGGCCGTAGGGAAGGCCGGTAATGACCATGCCGTGATGAAGGAGGGTAATCTGAGTGGAGAGGATCGTGCTCTCCTGCCCGCCGTGCTGGGTGGCGGTGGAGGCAAACACGCTTCCCACCTTGCCGATTAGTGCACCGCTTTGCCACTGCGGGCCGGTGGAGTCGAGAAACTCGCGCATCTGGCCGATCATATTTCCAAAGCGAGTCGGTGTGCCGAAGAGAATGGCGTCGGCAGATTCGAGATCCGCGTGACTCACCTCGTCATATTGCTTTGCCATTGCCTGCTGCGCCTCGGCGGCGCCCATTGCTTGGAGAATATCGCCCGAGAGCGTCTCGGGCACGCGCTTTATCTCCACCTCGGCGCCGGATACCTGCTTTGCGCCTTCGGCAACCGCCTCCGCCATTTTTTGAATATGCCCGTACATAGAGTAGAACACCACGAGAACTTTCATAGATCCTCCCAAGGATGAGTTAAGTATAGTGTTTTAGTAATATAAAAAAGGATGAAGCCTGCGTCTACTCAATCTCGGTCATTGCCGGAGCCGTCACCGTTGGACCCCGACGCATCGACTGCACCCTCGCCGTGCATGACGAAGGCAAGCTTCAATACCGCAGCCGGAACCAGGTCGAGCAGTTTCTCGTCGGATAACTCTTCGGGGTCCTCCGAGCCTTCGAGGATTTCGGCGGTTCGCTCGGGATTTGCCAGAGCGTAGAGAACGCTGAACGCGCGCACCGCCGCATCATCGAGGCGCGACTCGTCCTCCATGCCCCCGGCAACCCGAAACCCGCGAAGAAACCCCGCTGCGAACTCCCGCGCGGTGGCCACCGCCTCTTCGTCGGTGCGTTCTTCGAAGCGGTGACCCTTCGCCGGCTCACCCCCGGAAAGCTCCTCGTATGCCTCACTAAACGCCCTCTCGCAGGTCTCCACATATTCCTTGAGGTGGGGAAACGATTCGAAGCTCGGCCTGCTCTTTGCCGACTCGACGTCGCGGTAGAACAGCTCGGTGAGCCACACGTTCTCCTCTACCTCGTCGGGGCCGGCAATGAGACCGAGAAAATACCCATGGATCTGCGTGGCACCCATGGGATCCGCACAGAATTGCTCGAGCGTCGTGTTCAGGCTGCGAGCGGTTTGTTTTAGCATGGCTCACTCATCCTTACCGCAGCATTGTGACCGTACTCGCGCCACAGTTCAAGAACCCGCCCCGAAGCGCCTACTCTTCGAGGGTCTCGACATACGCCTTGTAATCGTCCGCCGAGAGAAGCGAATCGTATTGGGAAGCATCCGAGGGTTTGATCTTGATCATCCATCCGTCGGCAAACGGGGCCTCGTTGACCGTCTCGGGTGTTTCGGTGAGCGCTTCGTTGATCTCGGCAATTTCCCCGCCGACCGGCATATAGAGATCACTTGCCGACTTCACGCTCTCGACTACACCGAAGGTCTCTCCCTGTCCAAGCGTAGATCCTACCTCCGGTAGCTCAACGAACACCACATCACCCAGGCTGTCCTGAGCATAATCGCTGATACCGACAACGACGAGATCACCTTCTTTTCGCGCCCATTCATGGGATTTCTGGTAGCGGACCGAATCATCGAAGTTCATCGTTTCTCTCCTTTTTGCTTCTGGTTTTTGCTTCTTGCTATGATGACTTATAGGCGGGCCGATAGAGCGGGCGTTTTACCACCTCCGCGCGTCGACTCCGTCCCCGAATACGTATCTCCAACGCGGTACCGGTCTTTGCAAACGACGGTATTACATACGCATTCCCGTAGTACCATTCGAGCGTCGGCGAGTACATACCCGTAACAACGCTCCCGATTTGCTCGCCCTCCGGTGCGTGTACCTCGTAGCCCTCGCGAAGCATCCCGCGATCGACCATCCGCACGGTGACAAGCTTCTTTGACAGGCCGTTTTCGATCTCTTTTAGGATCGCATCTCGGCCAATGAAGGGGCGGTCAAAATGACAGGCCCACTTCAACCGTGCCTCCGGAGGGGTCGTGTGCTCATCGAGCTCGTGGCCGTAGAGAGCAAAGCCCGGCTCGAAACGAAGGCTGTCCCGCGCGGCAAGTCCCACCGGTTGCAGCCCGCCTTCGAGGTAGCTGCCGGCTTGCAGAAGGCGCTCCCACAGTGCCGGGGCGTCGTCGTTCCACACGTAGATTTCCACACCGTCCTCGCCGGTGTAGCCGGTTCGGCTGACCAAACACCGAGACGCTCCGACGGTGTCGTAGTCGATCGCGAATCGGCTGAGCTCGCTCTCGGCTTTGCCGCCGGCGCGAGAAAACACCTCGAGCGCGGCAGGCCCCTGAAGGGCGAACATGCTCGTCTCGTAGGATTGGTTGGTGATCTCGACGTCAAAGGACGTTTGTGCCGCCGCGTTCTTCAGCCACGCGACGTCTTTCTCGGTGTTGGACGCGTTCACGACCACATAGAACCGGTCGGGCAAGCGATAGACGAATACGTCGTCGAGCACCCCGCCGTCCTCACGGCACATCAGACAGTAGGTGGAAAGCCCCTCAGGCAACTCGAGGACGTCGTTGGAAAGGACGTAGTCAAGGAACTGCGCCGCATCCGCTCCCCGAATATCAACCTGACCCATGTGGGAAATGTCGAACAGCCCCGCTTGCTCGCGTACCGCCCGATGTTCGCTCACCGCTCCCGCTTCGTACTGAAGCGGCATATCCCATCCTGCAAACGGACCCATGCGCGCGCCGTGCTCCCGGTGCCAAGCGTGGAGCGCCGTGCGCTTCAGTTCATCAGCCATATCGCCGCCCTCCTACCCGTCCCCGCCCGGTAGACAGAATACGGGTTATTTCCTTTGAAAACAACGGATTACTCGCGTTCTTCCCAAAGTTATCCACAAGCCGTCCACATAATGGAACAGGCTCATATCTACAATACCGTTAGCTCATGAGCCTCACAGGGCCTCGTATTCGCCATAAAAAAGCCAAAATGGACCTTTTTGCCGCCTCCTGGCACCGTGCAACGCTTCATCTGCGAGGCAACATCAAAAATGGGGCCAACCCGTCCCTTTTAGCTCTTTTTTTTCCACACATTATCCACAAGCGGGTAGCTCACTTCTCATCGGCCCCCTGATAGTATACACGAACTTGCTTGTAGAGTCCCTCTCCTTCACTGCGCGTTGCAATGCCGGCGACATCATTCAGTGTGGTATGGATCAGTCGCCGCTCGAACGGGTTCATCGGCTCGAGTAACTTGGTTCCATGTGAGCGTTTTACCTCGTCGCCGACTTTTTGTGCAAGACGAATGAGATTCTCTTCGCGACGGTTGCGGTAGTTTTCCGCGTCGACGATGACTTTCACATCATCGTGTCCGAGCCGACCGGCGACTACGTTGGAGAGAAGCTGAATTGCGTCGAGGTTTTTACCTTTGCGCCCGATGAGGATATTCGAGTGAGGCGAGTCGAGCCGCAGCCCGATTTTGTTGTCCTCCCGGTAGGCAATTTTTACTTCGGCTGAGTAGCCCATTTTCTCGGTGAGATTCTGTACGAAATCGACGAGAGCATGCTCGAAGTCGTCTTCGGCCTCTCCGCTTCGCACGGCAACCGGACCCCCGTCATAGTGAACGCGGATTTTCACGCGCTTGGCCATACCCAGAAACCCCCCTTTCTGGGTATCTACGAACTCTACGTCGAACTCATCGCGCTCTATTCCCAGGTCGGCTATCGCTTGGTCGATGGCCTCCTTTTCGGTGCGTCCTTCGAATTCTCGTACCATTTGATTGCTCCTGTATCAGGCATGTTTGTGTTTCGCTCGATTGTTAAAGTACTGCTGACCGGCGGTAAGCACGTTGGTCACGATCCAGTAAACGAGCAGTCCCGAGGGCATATTGTAGAGAACAAAGAAGAACACAATGGGCAGAAAGTACGTGATCATACGCATCTGCTGTGTTGATGCTCCGGGGCTCTGCATGAACTTGCTCGTTATGAGTTGGGTACCAACAAAGAGAATCGGCAGCAGCCGTAAATCGTTCCACCCGAGAATCGGCAGCGTAAAATCGCCGAAGCTCAAAATCGACTCGGGAGAAGAAAGGTCGTCGATCCAGCCGGGAATGAATGTTGCCCCGCGCAGATCGAAATGGTTGTTGAACAACCCGAACATTGCAATAAAGAACGGAAATTGCAGCAGAAGCGGCAGACATCCGCCGAGCGGGTTGACCCCCTGTTTCTTGTAGAGGTTCGCCATCTCGGCGTTCATCTTCTGGGGGTTGTCCTTGTACTTCTCCCTCACTTCCTGCATCTGCGGGCTGAGCTCTTGCATCTTCGCGGTCGACTCGTAGCTCTTACGCGTCAAAGGAAAGAGCAAGGCCTTCACGAGGATCGTGAGGATGATGATTGCCACGCCGTAGTTGGGGACGAACTGATTGATAAAATTGAGCGCGGCTTTGAGAATGTTCTCGAGCCATCCGAGGAGGAAGCGTGTATCGACCGATTCCTGGAGATCGAGTCCTCGGATGCCCCAGGCGTTATCTTCTGCGTCGTTGTAGCGCTCGAGCACTCGGTTGACCTTCGGCCCGAGGTAGAACCGAAAGGTGTCACTGTTTCGCGCGCTCTGTATCGTCGAGCGGGCAAAAAACATCTTCGAGGCATCTTCGACGCCGGGTTCGGGCTCTGCGGATATCCGCGTGGTGTACTGTCCGGCATCGAGTACGCCGATCGCCGCGAAGTATTTGCCGACAATAGACGCCCAATCGATTTGTTCTTCGATGAGCTCGCTTTCTCCCCGCCCGATGCGGAAGGAATTGCGATCGCCGTCGGCGTAGCTGAAGTAGCGCCGATACTCGGTACGCCGATCGAGCTCTTCGAACTCCGGACCGATTTGCGGCCCGAACTCCATGGTATAGGCGGTGCCGTCGAAATTGAGGGGTATATAGTTGTTTACACTATTCTCAATATCCACTTCTACTTCAAAAAGATACTCTCCCGGCTGGAAGTGATAGCGTTTTATCACGCGAAACGGCTCGTCCTCGTTTCCCACTATATGGAAATCTCGGTAGAATTCCACCACATTTGGATCGCTGGTCTCGCGATAGTGATACAGGGCGGTGTCCGCATCCGCTTCCCAACTTCCAAAGTGAAGTCGGAACGCAGCCTGGTCGTCTTCCCCCCGCAGAATCATATCTACCGGCTCGCCGTCGTCGGTGTGTTCGAGAAGGCGAAACGAGGTTACGCTTGCTCCACGCGGTGAAAACGTGACGTCGAGGATATCGTTTTCAAAGGTGCGCTCCTCGGTAGAAATGTCTTGTTCTTCTTCGACCGGAGCTACCGCTCCGTCGGGAAGCTCACGAGCGGCCTGCTCCTCTTCCGCCGATGGTTGCTCGGATTCTTCGGCCTGTCGCTCCTCGGGCTCTTCCTCTTGCTCTTGAGGTTGGGTCGTTTGCGGCTGCCTCTCATCCTGATCCTCTGCCGGCTGTTGCTCGGGCAAGGGTTCGGGAGGGTAAAGGATATTCTGCACCATGAATCCTACCGTAATCACAACTACCGATAGGACGACGGCGAAGAGGGTATTCTTATCCATGTAAGCTCCTAGTCATCGTTTAGTACGTGGGCGTCGCGAAGCAGACGCTTGAACTGCTCGAGCCGGTCGTTAAACGTATAGTTGCCGGGATATACAACGAAGGCCATGTCGAACCCCTGGTGCAGACGCGGCTTCAAGCGCCTGTACGCTTCTTTTCCCACGCGGCGCAACCGGTTTCGACGGACAGCATTGCCCGCCTTCTTTACCGGTGCAATCAGCACCCGGTTGTATGACAGAGCGTTTTCCACAATGCGGAGTCTCAAGCCCCGACAGCTAACGTTCTTACCGTGTTCAAAGACGCGCCGAATCTCCGCCTGACGTCTGAGCAACTCATCTTTAGTAAGGCTTTCGCTCATCCGATACTGAGAGTTTCTTGCGGCCCTTCGCTCGACGACGTCTAAGCACCTCGCGACCACCGCGCGTTTTCATGCGGGCGCGAAATCCGAACTTTCGATTTCGCTTTCGCCTACTCGGCTGATAGGTTCGTTTCATATCTATTGCTCCAAACGAGAATTAATCGGCCAGATTGATTGGGACCGGTAGTATATCGACGTCGCAATCAGCGTGTCAATCGTCGTCGTTGTCCTTGAGATCCTCGTACAGTCGCGAAAGGGTGTTTTTGAGCTTTTCATCTTCGATACGATTGAGCGCTTGCTTGGCGTTCTTGCTTGCCTCGCGGTCCTCCGAGGGTTCTCCCGAGCCCGCCGCCTCCTCGGAGTCATCACCTGCCGGGCCCCCGCCCCCGTGCGTGCTCTCTGCTGCGCTATGGCCGCTACGCCGCGGTGCCGACGGGTGTGAGGACGAGGCTTCGCTCTGCGGCGACGGGGCTCGTGAGCTGAACTCCGAGACCAGCCGTAGGTGAAGCGTTCGGATCTCGAGTTGCGGATACTGTGCGGCAACCTTTCTCAGGACCTGTTCTTTTTTCATGTGGAGCTTTTGCATCCACCCGGGATGGTCTACCTCCACCTTGAGCGCCCCGTTTTTGATGTCCGTTAGCTGGGTATGAGAGGCGATGTCGGTACCAACGATATTGTGCCAGCTCTTGAAAAACGCAACGTACTCCTCGCCACCTGAAATGTTGTGTAGTTTGAGAAAAGCCTCGAGGAGATCACCCGCTCGTTCCATACGACTCTATACTACCGTCTGAAACGTGGTATATCAACGTGTGCTCACCGCGGTACTCGTTAAACCGCTCGTCGGGGAGAAATGTGAAAAACGCCTGCTCATAGTGGGGGAGCTCACCGAGAAATGCTTTCCGTCGTCTCGGGTCGAGCTCGAGAAGCACATCGTCGAGCAATAGCAGCGGTGCTCTGCCGCTGCGTGCGGCAAAAAACTGTGCTTGCGCCACGCGCAGGATGAGCGAGACGAGCCGAAGCTGCCCGGTGGAGGCGGTTTTGGTGAAATCGGCATCACGGTAGCGATAGACAAACCGATCCCGATGGGGCCCGGAAGTCGTGGTCTTCATATAGAGGTCGTGCTCGCGTCGATCGCGAAGGTGAGCTTCGGCCTCCGAAACCGTAGCGGCATTTCGCCACGAAGGACGATGCGTTATGTGGAGCGGCTCGCGAAACCCGGATATGCGCGTAAAGAGCTGTGAAAATGTTTCGTTGAACGCGCTCGTTGCCTCGCTGCGCTTTTCGAGAAGCTCCACACCGGTCTCGGCGAGCTGGCGGTCATAGACATCGAGTAAGTCGCTGCGCCCGTCTTTGAGCGCGATGTTTCGCGCGCGAAGGACCTTGCGGTAGCGTCGCAGTACATCGATAAAGAGCGGGTCGTAGAGGCTTAGCGTTTGATCGAAAAAGAAGCGTTGCCTGTCCGGCGATCCTTGAACGAACTCAATATCGTCGTGGGCAAAAATGATGCACGGCATGATCGAGACGAGATCTTTTCGATCAGAAACGGGCTTTCCGTTGAGACGAATATTCTTTTTACCCGCCTCCCACCCGTAGGAAAGCTCGTGCTGCTCGCCTTTCCCGTCGCGAAGCTGCGCGCGCAACACCAACTGGTTTTGCCCCTCACGGCAGAGCTCCTCGTCTCGACGCGAGCGAAACGACCCCCCGTAACACAACACGTAGATGCTCTCGATGAAGTTGGTCTTGCCCTGACCGTTTTCTCCGACAAGAAAGACCTCCGGAGCATCAAGGGAGATTGTTCGGTCGACAAGGTTTCGAAAGTTATAGCTTCGTACCGAAAGAAAGCCCACGAGCGCTTAATCGAGTTGCATCGGCATAACGATATGGAAATAGTCCTTTTCCGGCAGCGAGTAGATGCTCACCGCGCGGTTCGGCTCGGAAAACTGCAACATAACGTCCTCGGTATCGATAACGCGCAGCGGCTCGAGGAGATACATGTAGTTTAGTGCCAACTGTTGCTCCGGCCCCTCGTACTCACACGATATCTCCTCCCGGGCAACACCAACTTCGGTCTCCTCGGAGGTCAACGTCATGACCTCGTTTGCAAGATCGACATAGATACGGCGCGACTTCTCCACCAACAGCGACACGCGCTTCAACGCCTCGAGGAGCTCGCCCTTTTTGGCCGTAAGCCGGTACTTTTGCTCTTCGGGAATAACACGGCGGTAGTTAGGAAACTGCCCCTCGATGAGCGCTGAGGAGATGCGCTGGTTGTCGAACTGAACGAAGATGTTCTTTTCGGTAACCGCAAGCGAAAACGTGCCTTCGCCGGAGGCGAGTTTGCGGATCAAGTTTAGGACTTTCGGCGGGATAATGACGCCCTGGAACTCTTTTATCGGATTCTCGGGAGTTTTCTTGATGTAGGAAAGCCGGCGCCCATCGGTGGCGACCATCACCAAGTCTCCATCGAGATTTTCCATGTAGACCCCGTTCATGAAGTACCGTGTCTCGTCATCGGAGACGGCAAAGATCGTCTGGGAGATCATATCGATGAAGGCTGCTTGAGAAAGCTCGAAGTACTGGTCTTCGGAGGCGAGCTGGATCTCGGGGAATTTGTCGGCCTCTATGCCCTTGAGCTCGAAGTCGATCTTTTTGAACACCGGCTTGATGGTGAAGGTGTTGTTTTCGCCGAGCTCGAACTCCACGTCGCCGGAGGGAAGAGAGCGAAGGATCCCCAACAATTTTTCGCAAAAGACCGTGGTCGTACCTGCCTGTGCTACCTCGACTGGAATGCGGGTTTCGAAGCTCACCCGAAGGTCGGTTGCCCGAACAGTGAGTGCCTCCTCGGAGGCATCGAGCAGCACGTTGGAAAGGATGGACATGCTGTTTTTTGAAGAGATGATCTCCTGGGCAACCGAGATTTCTTTCATGATTGTGTCACGCTCGCAGATGAACTTCATCACGCTCTCCTTCTTATACCTTATATAGAAATTCTAGAAGTCATAGTAGTAGGCACTGTGAACATGTGGAAAGGCACAGTAACTCTCTACAGCTCAACTCGATGACTATCTGGATAACTCCGGTCCTCCATACACAATTTGCTCACATGTTCCATCGATGCAATAGCTTTATCCTGCAGTATGTCGAGTTATCCCGAGCTCATCCACAACTTATCGAGATTTTGTCCCTTGTTCTTTGATTTGTCTAACGAGAAATTGAACGGTCGGTTCAACGGTCGGATCGGTGCGCATTCTGTTCTCTATTCGCTGGCATGCGTGCATAACCGTCGTGTGATCGCGCCCGCCGAACTCCAGCCCGACCTCGGTAGTAGAGTACTCGGTAATCTCTCTGGCGATATACATGGCGAGCTGGCGGGGAAAGGCAATGACCTTAGTGCGCTTTTTCCCCTTGAGCTCTTGGCTCGAGAGATTGAAGTAGTCGGCTACGGTGCGCTGGATGATGTCCATGGTGATATTTGTCTGCTTTGGACTGGCGAAGAAGTCCTTGAGCTGCTGCTGTGCAATTTCCGGAGTAATTTCCTTCTCCACGAGGTCGGCGTAGGCGACAAGCTTTGTCAGGGCAGACTCGAGATCTCGCACATTGCTGGTAACGTTGTTACAGATGAGCTCGATGACCTCTTCGGGAATGCGTACCGAAGCTCGGTCGATCTTTTTCCGCAAGATGGCGTAGCGCGTCTCGTAGGATGGGGGCTGGAGATCGACGTTGAGACCGCGCTCGAACCGGCTTCGAAGGCGGTCGGTGAGGTCACGGATATCGGAAACCGGACGGTCGGAGGTAAACACCATCTGTTTGTTCGAATCGTAGAGTGCATTGAAGGTATGAAAGAGCTCTTCCTGGGTCTCGGGTTTCCCCTGGAGAAAATGAATATCGTCAACGAGCAGAATGTCTGCATACCGGTATCTGTTTTTGAAGCTCTGAGTCCGGTTTTCCCGCAACGACTGAATAAAGTCGTTGGTGAAGCTCTCCATGGTCACATAGAGAATCTTCAGGTTATCGAACTCTTGATGAGCCCAGTTTCCAATGGATTGGATCAGGTGAGTTTTGCCGAGCCCGACCCCGCCGTAGATGAGACAGGGGTTGTACCCTGTTCCGGGGTTGCGGGCAATAGCCATTGCGGCATTGGCGGCAAATGAGTTGTTTTGCCCGATGACGAAGTTTTCGAATGTGTACTCCTCCCGTAAGTTGTCGTGAGGAGCCTTCTTTGAAGGAGTCTTCACCGCTGTAGTGCTGGAGGTGGAGCTCGAAACCGATGTGGAGACGCGTGATTGTTCACCATTGCGCGGGGAGGCCTGCGGTGAAGCCGACGCACCACCGCCGGCGGGGCCCATCGATCGACCATTTTCGGCCCGCGAGACCGTTTTTACCTCGAAATCGAGCGTAAGGGCGGTGCCGGAGAGCTCGTGGAGCTTTCCCTCGATCATCGGCAGGTAGCGCTGGCGAACCTGATCGCGATAGAAGGAGGAGGGGACCGATACCACGATTTCCGACTCACGCGAATGGGAATACTCCATGCGGTTAAACCACATGGAAAACTCCTGTTCGGAGAGCTCGGCTCTAAGTTGTTTCATTGCCTCATCCCAGAAGATATTCCAGGAGTCAGTGCTCATAAAAACCTCAAATTATCCACAAGTTTTCCACATTTTAGCTTCATATTAGCCTCTCGAGGCAGAGGGACAGGTGGTTAGGACGGAGAAACAGTGTAGCATAGGTAGGCCGGCATACCAAACGTTTAGCCCCGTTTTTCCGGGGGATACGGGGGTGTAAAACGGTTATCGTCTGTGTAGGTATGGTCCGGTTTCGATGAGACTCTCATTTATCCACAGTATTAACAGTATTTATCCACAAGTAATCCACAAGATGTGCAGGCATTGTCGGCGGCCGTGTGCACCGGTAGTGCTCCTTTACTTTTGATATCCGAGTGGATATAATACACCTACTTTTCCCGGCATCGTCTCCAACAGGCGGATGCATCACGATAGGAAACCACAGGTACACCGTATGCCCGAAAGTTATTCAGCTCAAAGTATTCAAATCCTGAAAGGTTTGGAGGCAGTCCGCAGGCGACCCGGGATGTATGTAGGTTCTACCGGACCGGAAGGACTGCATCATATCGTATACGAGGTCGTTGACAACTCGATAGATGAAGCGCTTGCCGGATACTGCAGCGAAATCTACATAGCTATCGAGCCCGACAATATTATTCGGGTAACCGATAACGGCCGCGGAATACCGGTGGACATCCATACCGAAGAGAACGTGAGCGCGCTCGAGCTCGTCATGACGCGCCTGCATGCCGGGGGCAAGTTCGATAAGAAGAGCTACAAAGTCTCCGGCGGTCTCCACGGTGTTGGGATTTCGGTTGTTAACGCACTCTCTGAATGGTGCGAGGTCTCGGTGTATCGCGACGGCAAGATCCACCGGCAAACCTATCACCGGGGAATCGCGGACAAGCCCACCGAGATCGTCGGAGAAACCGATCGCTCGGGGACCGAAGTGGTCTTTCGCCCCGACCCTGAAATCTTCGAGACGCTCGAGTTCAGCTTCGACATTCTATCCAAACGCCTGCGCGAGCTCGCCTTTCTCAACAAAGGCATTCTCATCGTCATCGAAGACCGACGCCTTCCCACGCCCAAGCGCCACGACTTTCGCTTCGAAGGCGGGGTCAAAGAGTTCGTTACCTATCTCAACAAGAACAAGAACCCCATCCATAAAGACCCCATCTACTTCGAGGCTGAGCGCGAGGGTATTCAGATGGAGGTAGCGCTCGAATACAACGACGGGTACAACGAGAACATCTTCAGCTTCTGTAACAATATCAACACCCGTGAGGGTGGAACGCACCTGGTGGGCTTCAAGTCCGCGCTCACGCGCACTCTCAACGACTACTTGCGCCACTCCAAGCTTGCCAAGAAGGTCGACGACTCTCTCACCGGCGACGACGTACGGGAGGGGCTTACCGCGGTTATTTCGGTCAAAGTGCAGAACCCGCAGTTCGAAGGCCAGACCAAGAGCAAGCTCGGAAACTCCGAGGTGAAGGGCGTGGTCGAGTCGTCGGTGAACGAGAGCCTTGCCGGTGTGTTCGACGAAAACCCCAAAACCGCCGAGCAGATTCTCGAGAAGACCGTACTTGCGGCGAAGGCCCGCTCGGCGGCGCGAAAAGCGCGCGAGCTCACGCGGCGCAAGAGCTTTCTCGAGAGTACCGGATTGCCCGGGAAGCTTGCCGACTGCAGCGAAAAGGATCCGCGAAAGAGCGAGCTCTATATCGTCGAGGGAGACAGCGCCGGGGGCAGCGCCAAGCAAGGGCGCGACCGCCAGTTTCAGGCAATCCTTGCCCTGTGGGGCAAGATGCTCAACGTCGAGAAGACCCGCATCGACAAGGTGCTTTCCAACGACAAATTGCAGCCGATCATTTCCTCGCTTGGTGCCGGGGTAGGGAACGACTTCGAAATCGAGAAGCTGCGCTATCACAAGGTCATCATCATGGCGGACGCGGATGTCGACGGCTCGCATATCCGCACCTTGCTTCTGACGTTTTTCTTCCGCTATATGCCCGAGCTCATCGAGTACGGTCACGTGTATCTCGCCATGCCGCCGTTGTACAAGCTTACCTACAACAAGAAAGACCACTACGCCTACAACGATGCCGACCGCGACAAGATCCTTGCGACCCTCGACGGGGCGGCGGAAAAGGCGGCCCAGCAGCGCTACAAGGGGCTCGGCGAGATGAATCCCGAGCAGCTGTGGGAGACCACAATGAACCCCGAGACCCGCAACATCATGCAAATCCGTCTCGAGGATGCAGTCGAAGCGGAGGAGATTTTTACCACCCTCATGGGCGAGAACGTCGCCCCGCGACGACTGTTCATTGAAGAGAACGCGCTTGCCGTCTCGAACCTCGACGTGTAACGAACAGGAGTAATTGGTGTCAGATCAGGAACGTCACGGACGGGTAATCCCCGTTGCAATCGAGGACGAAGTACGAGAGTCCTACCTCAACTATGCGATGTCGGTCATCGTCAGCCGCGCGCTGCCGGATGTGCGAGACGGGTTGAAGCCGGTTCATCGCCGGATCCTCTACTCGATGAGCGACATGGGCCTGCGCTCGGACAGACCCTATAAGAAGTGCGGTCGCATCGTCGGCGACGTTCTGGGAAAGTATCATCCCCACGGCGACCAGAGTATCTATGACGCCCTCGCGCGCCTCGCCCAAGAGTTCACCATGCGCTACCCGATGGTGGACGGACAGGGCAACTTCGGCTCGGTCGACGGGGATCCCCCGGCGGCCATGCGGTACACCGAAGCCCGCATGACGCGCATCTCAGAGGAGATGCTGCGTGATATCGGCAAGGATACCGTCGACTTCGTTACCAACTACGACGACACCATCTCCGAGCCGAGCGTGCTGCCGGCGGCAGTACCGTACCTTCTGGTAAACGGTGCTACCGGGATCGCGGTAGGAATGGCCACCACGATGGCCCCGCATAACCTCGATGAGATTGCCCAGGCTATCGCCGCCTACATCGATGATCCGGAGATCTCCATCGACGGGCTCATGGAGCATGTCTCGGGGCCGGACTTTCCAACCGGCGGCATCATCTACGGCACCCGCGGCATCAAGGACGCCTATCGCACCGGCAAGGGCCGCATTCCCGTTCGCGCGCGCTTTACCATCGAGTCCATGCAGGCCGGGCGCGATGCTATCCTCGTAACCGAGATTCCCTATCTCGTAAACAAGGCCACCCTCATCACGCGTATCGCCGATCTCGTGCGGGACCGCCGCATAGACGGCATCAGCGATTTGCGCGATGAGTCGGACCGAAACGGACTTCGCATCGTCATCGAGCTCAAGAAAGGCGCAAGTCCCAAGATCATCTTGAATCAGCTGTTCAGCCACACGCAGCTGCAGGTCAACTTCAACGTCAACGCGCTGGCGCTGGTAAACGGAAAGCCGGAGCTCTTGAACCTCAAGGACCTCATCCGCCACTTCGTCAATCATCGACGAGATGTGGTGATCCGGCGAACCAAGTATGACCTCAAAAAAGCCGAAGAGCGCGCCCACATTCTCGAGGGCTTGAAAATCGCGCTCGACAATATCGACGAGGTCGTCCACATCATCCGCGAGTCCTCAGACGTCAACGATGCGCGCACCCGCCTCATGCGGCGCTTCGATCTCACCGAGACGCAGGCGCAGGCGATCCTCGATATGCGCCTTCAGAAGCTCACCAGCCTCGAGACCAAAAAGATCGTGGAGGAGCTCGAGCAAACTCGTAAGCTCATTGCCGAGCTAAAGGCCCTCCTTGCAAGCGAGGGACGCATTCTCGGGGTCATCAAGGACGAGACGCTGAGCCTCGCCGAGCGCTACGCTCACGAGCGGCTCACCGAGATTGTCGGCGAAGAGATCGAGGCCATCGACATCGAGGACCTCATCCAGCGCGAGGACATGGTGGTGGTCATCTCCAACCGTGGCTACATAAAGCGCATGCCCTTGTCCTCCTATCGCATCCAGGGCCGCGGCGGCAAAGGCCGGGCGGCGGCCAACCTGCGCGAGGACGACTTTGTGCAGCACCTGTTTATCGGCTCGACCCACGACTACATTCTCTTTGCCACCAGCGAGGGAAAAGCCTATTACCTCAAAGTCCACCAGATTCCCGAGGGCTCGCGCGCGGCGAAAGGACAACACGTGCGCGCGCTTCTCAATGTCTCGAGCGACGAGGAAATCACCGCGGTCGTTGCCTTTAGGGAGTTCACCGACGAGCAATATCTGTTCATGGCCACCATGCGGGGGGTCGTGAAGAAGGTGAGGATAAGCGGGTTCTCCAACGCGAAGGTCAGGGGAATCACCGCGATCAACATCGCCGAGGGCGACAAGCTTGCCGCGGCGATGCTTACCAGCGGCAGCGACGACCTCGTGCTCGTTACCCGAAACGGTCGGGGACTGCGGGTCAACGAGGAGAGCGTTCGCCCGATGGGCCGTGCAAGCCGCGGGGTGCAAGGCATCCGCGTGACCGGCAGCGACGAGCTCGCCGGGGCGGTTCCCGTCTCCGAGGGGCGCCGGATGCTCCTTATGACGCAGTACGGGTTCGGCAAACGCACCGAGTTCGATGATCTCACCCCCCACGGGCGTGGTACCAACGGGCAGAAAGTATACGCCACGAGCGAGCGCACCGGTGAGGTCGTTGGTGTTCAGGCGGTAGCCGAGGACGACGACCTGGTGGTGGTGACCTCGCAGGGAAGCTCCATCAAGGTCAAAGTCTCGCAGATTCCCACGCAGTCGCGGAGCGCCGGCGGGGTTCGGGTGGTAAACATCGACCGACCCGACTACGTCGTGGGTGTGGGCCGCGCGGCCGCCGACGACGATTAGAGACGATTACAGGAGACGGGCGCCGCCGGGCCTGAGAACCGGCCGCCGCGGGCCTGCGAGCCGGCCGCTGCCGGCCCTGAGAGCCGGCCGCCGCCGAGCCGCCCGTCTGAGACCGAATGTTTCACGTGAAACATTGTGTTTGTACCAAAACGTAGCCACAGCGTCACCCTCCGCATAAAGAACTCCCGCTTCATAGCGACGGCCGAGCCGTTCGAGGACTCAGCAGCGGTAAAGCAGCGCATCGAAGGAATCCGCGCCCAAAATCCCGGCTGCGCCCACGTGGTCTATGCCCTCTCGGTGGGAAACGAGAAAAATCGCAGCTTTGCAATGAGCGACGACGGGGAGCCGAAGGGCACCGCCGGACGACCTGCGCTCGAGGTACTGCGGGGAAGTGAGATTACAAACTGTCTCGTGAGTATCGTGCGCTATTTCGGCGGGACGAAGCTCGGCACCGGTGGGTTGGTACGAGCCTACGGAGGGGCGACCAAAGAGGTGCTCGAGGCGTTACCGGTGGCGGAACTCGTCGAAAAGCTACATTTCTCGGTCGAAATGGCCTATGAGCACCATGATGCGGTGCGCAGAGCCCTATCTGAGTCGGGTGCGGAAATCACCGGGGAGCAGTTCGGCGAGACGGTGAGTGCCCGCGGAACGATCGCGACGGAGGCGTTTTCGGCCTGCGCCGAAGCGGTGCGTGAACTAACGCGGGGGGCGGTATCACTGCAAATGAGCGAAGACGGCGAGAGCTAACAGGAGCCATGGGAGCCACACGGGAGCTCCGGTGAGGCCACTCACGAGACGTTCGGCGCAAACTCACTTTTTGAGAGAGCCTGATCGAGCTCTTGGAGCAGAGCCGCTTTGTCCGCCTCAGACTGGAAGGTCGCGTGGATACCCTTTCGAATGAGATCTATCACCTCGCTAACCGAGAATATCCCGTGTTCGATAAGCCTGAGATACTCGTCGGTGAGCTCGACACCAAAGAGCGTGGGGTCGTCGGTGTTAACGGTGACGTGGATACCGTGATCATAGAACGCCCGGATGGGGTGGTCTTCGAGCGACGTTGCAAACTTGCGGGTGAAGAGATTGCTGGTGGGACATATCTCGAGCGGGATACCAATGTCGCGCAAATGATCCATGAGCGCGGGGTCTTTGATAGCGGCGATACCGTGGCCGATGCGGGCAACGTTGAGAAAGCGCAGCGTATCCCATACCGACTCCGGCCCGAGATCCTCGCCGGCATGCGCCACGAGCTTGAGCCCGGATTCCAGTGCTTTGTCGAAGACCGGCTTGTACTCGCCCGCCGGCCCCTGCTTTTCCGCACCGCCGAGGCCGAGCCCAACGACATGATCGGTCATGTGCTCGAGGGTGAAATTGAGATTGCGCATGGCATTGTCGAGCCCGAAGCCGCGCGAGACATCTACGATGTAGCGGATCTGAATGCCGTCCTCGGCAAGTCGCGCAGCGCCGGCATCGAGGCGCTCGATGACCGACTCGAAACGCAAGCCATTCTTGATGAGCTTGGTGGGTGCGAAAAAGACTTCCGCATAGCGGATGTTGTTCCGCTTCAAATACGCACGCGCATCCTCGACGAGGTAGTCGAGGTCCTCTTCTTCGAGAAAGCACGCCTGGACGATGTTTATGAACAGGTCGATGAACTCACTGAGGCTTCGGATTTCAAAGCGCTCTTGAAGCTCTTTTTTACTGTGAATACCAAAATCAAGATTGTGCTTGTTCATGAGGCTCCAGATGGAGTCCACACTAACAAGACCTTCGATATGCAGATGAATTTCCGTTTTTGGAAGAGAAGCGAGAAACGAGCGCAGGTTCGTTCGCTCCGACTCGAACGCATCTGATTCCGGATGTGTCATCAGCCGCCCTTCATATCAAATCAAAATCGCATCGCGCCACAGGTACTATCGTAACAAAAACTTCATGAAAGTAAAAGCTTTTGTTTCGTCGCCCCAGAGGATATCACGCCTCCTAAGAATTTCGTCCACACACGCCAAAAGCTGAACCTATTGTTTACATTAACTGTCGGCCACCGGAGGCGTTTTTTCGCCGCTGCTCCTCAGCCTCAGCAAGGCTGCGGGCGACCGCGATATCCGCCGGGGCAAGATCGTAGGCGAGAAGCGCATGCGGAGAGACCCACGAGACCTCATCGTGATTGTTGAGCGCCGGCGTCCCCGAGCCCGCCTCGGCGTGAAAAACCACGAGCTCGAGGTGTCGTCCCTTGTCGGAGTGCGCAAACACACCGATCCGGGCACCGAGCGTTACGTCGAGCTCGAGCTCTTCGCGGATTTCCCGCACCAGGCACGCCTCCGGGCTTTCTCCCTGCTCGATCTTTCCGCCGGGGAACTCCCATTTTCCCGGTTGTTCACCGTCGTTGCGTCGACGGCAGAGGAGGTATGATCCGTTGCGGTGGATTACCGCGGCGCTCACGCGAAGATGTTTCACGTGAAACAATGTACTGTCCGTGAGTGCCTGACAGGAAGCGGTTTTTTAGCTATACTCGCTGCTACATGGGACGCATCATCGTATTCGCCAATCAAAAGGGTGGCGTCGGCAAAACGACGACAGCCTCCAACCTTGGAGCCTATCTTGCCGAGGAGGGACGCAACGTGCTGCTCGTGGATTTTGATCCCCAGGGCAACCTCTCGAGCAGCGTCGGCGTTCCCACCGACGGAACCGGTGTGTATGAGGTGATAAACGAACAGTGTAGCCCCGAGGATGCGGTACATAAAACGGGGGTAGGCAATCTCTCCATCATCCCGTCGAGCATCAACCTCACCGGTTCCAACATCGAGTTGGTGGGGGAAAAGGAGCGTGAGTACTTTCTGCGACGCGCCGTCGAGCCGCTGCACGAGCAATACGATTATGTATTTATTGACTCGCCCCCGTCCCTCGGCATTCTCACGCTCAACGGGCTCGTTGCCGCCGACCAGGTGATGATCCCGCTGCAGTGCGAGTACTTCGCGCTCGAAGGACTCACACAGCTGCTGCAGAGCATAAAGCGGGTCCAGAGCTCCTACAATTCGAAGCTCGATATCCTCGGCATCCTCTTTACCATGTACGACTCGCGCACCCGCATTGCCCAGGACGTTGTGCAGGAGGTCGTGGGATATTTCGGTAAGCGGGTGTTTCGCACCATCATTCCGCGCAACGTTCGCCTCTCGGAAGCGCCTTCACACGGAACGCCGATCAACCAGTACGATCCTGACTGCGCGGGGGCGAAGAGTTACAAAAAGCTTGCAGAAGAGGTGCTCGCACGTGTCTAAACGACGGCTGGGAAAAGGGATCGACGCGCTGATTCAAGGGCAAGAGCTCGACGAGGATACGCGAGAACACTCGGTAGTCCTCGTTCCTCTATCGCAGCTGAAGCCAAACCCCGAACAACCGCGAAAGCAGTTCTCCGAGGAACACCTCGCCGAGCTTACCGCCTCGGTGCAGGAGAAAGGCGTCATTCAGCCCATTCTCGCCGAGGAATCCGAGGAGGGCGGCTACCTCATTATTGCCGGTGAGCGCCGGTTTCGCGCCGCCCAGCGCGCGGGACTCGGCGAAGTGCCGGTGCTGCCGCGGCAGTTCAGCAGGGAAGAAAAGCTCGAGATCGCGCTCATTGAGAACCTCCAACGGGAGGATCTCAACCCGATCGACGAGGCCGAGGCCTTTCGCGGGCTCATGGAAGGGGCCGGGCTGACCCAGGAAGAGCTCGCCCAGCGGCTCGGGCTCAATCGGTCCACAGTGGCAAACGGGCTGCGGCTCCTGCGCCTCTCCGATGAGCTAAAGCAAGACATTGCCGAGGGCCGCCTCTCCGCCGGCCACGCCCGTGCAATCCTCTCGGTGAGCGAAGAAGAGGGGCGCAAGGAGCTCGTCGAGCGCATCCGCTCGGAGGGCCTCTCGGTGCGACAGGCGGAAGAGGCTGCGGCCAAACGCTCTGCCGGGCGAAGCGGCGCCGGGGGACAGGAGAAGCGCGGCGGCAACGCACGTTCGGGCGACGGTGCCACCGACGCTTCAGACGACGCTTCAGGCGGCGCTTCAGGCGGCGCCGGCAAGTCTCCCGAGCTTCGCGCGCTCGAAGATCGTCTGCTCCATGCGCTCGGCACGAAAGTGGTCGTGAAGGGCTCAGAGCAAAAAGGGCGGGTGGAAATCGAGTATTACTCGCTCGACGACCTCGAGCGAATCTCGCAGATCATTGCCGGCGGTGACGAAACGGAGGTATAGCGGGGTCGGGCTCTCGAGAGAGCGCCGTACTTGCGGCCACCGTGAAGCGCCGGCGTTTCTCAGCAGCCCGGCTTATTCCAACACGCTCGTCACATACGATATCGAGCGCCGCGGGCGAGGCAAACGGCAGAACCTCGCCGTTTCTCTCGATTGTTACCTGACGAGCGATCTGTAGCGCCCCCTCGAAGAGCGGGGCGCCGTTGTCTTCGTTTGTGCGGATGGACAGTGCCTGGGTGAGTTTTCCCGGTCCACCGGCGAGCTGTTTTGCCGTGCGCCTGTCGACCGGCGGCTCGGCCGCGCCGAACGGGGCGGCCGCCGGCACCCGTGCTGTGGCGGCCCCCATCTCCTGCGCCCCCACCGGCGCGTCCGCCCCCGTCTCCGCCGAGACCTCCAACGCCGGGGCGTTGGGGAACCTCGCGCGCCACATGCGCTCAACGCCGTACAGCGGCGCTGCCGCGCGGATGAGCACCGCTCCCCCGGTACCCTCGGCCTCTGTAACCGCGTTGAGACAATGATGGATCCCATAGATAAGATACACGTAGGCATGACCGGGGGCACCGAACATCACACGATTCCGCTCGGTAAGGCCCCGATAGGCATGGGAGGCCGGGTCGTCGGGCGGATATGCTTCGGTCTCGACAATTTGGGCGAGGAGAAGTCCTGCGGCCGGCGAATCGTTTTCGGCGGCGATGGAGCGAACGATAAACGTTCCGAGGAGATCCTGCGCTACGGTGACGCTGTCGCGCCCGTAAAACGCAGGGGGGAGTGTCTCGACGCTGTGTGCCACAAGGCCGTTTACCACTGTGCTTCGCGGTCGTAGAGCGAGCGCAGCCGTTCGGGCAGCGGAATGGGCTTTCCGGTAGTCAGCTCGGCAAAGACGATCGTCTGGCCGAATGAGGAAATCATGTTGCCGTTGAGCGATATGTAGCCTTCGAGATGAGCCTTGAACCGCCCCACGGTGCGAACCCACATGCAGCCTACCGGCTCATCGTGGAGCCGCACCGGCTTGTGATAGCGGATATCGGTGCGTACGAGAACCGGTGCGTACCCCGCTTCCGTCTGCCGCTTGAGCGGGAAGTACTTCTCGAGCATGCGCAAGCGCAGGTCTTCGAGCCATCGGACATACACAATATTGCTGACAATACCCCCGAAATCGATATCATAGGTCTTAACTTCGATGGGCATTTCAATGTAGAGCGGTTTCTTTGCCATCTAATTTCACACTCGTGTTTATCAAATTGTCAAAGGTATTATAATGAAAAGCAGAAAAATGTGAAACGGTCGGATCGGAGTCGAGGAGGGCTTGTGTCGGACAGCGAAACACCTAGATCGGGGCGGCGGAACCTTATCCGCGTGAATATCGTGCTCGGCGTCATCGACGTCCTGCTTCTTGCGGCGGTGGTTTTTCTTTTCGTCTTTCCCGGCCGGGCCGGAGAGCTTCTCTCCGCGGGTGAGGGAGAGGAAGGCGTCACTTCGGCCGAGCGTTCCGAGGAGCCGGCGGAGCCCGCCGAAGACACCACGGCCGAGTCGGATTCCGAGGAAGCGCAAGAGGAAACGGAGCCCGCGGTAAGCGAGGAAGACCGCGAGCCGGCGCCCGAGGAGAGCGAAGACGTCGTTGAGCCGCAGGAGCGAGAGCCCATTGACCGCCATGCGGTGGAGGCGGGCGATACGTTCTACGATATCTCGGCGCATTACTGGGGCGATGAGCATCTATGGCCCGACCTGTACATGCTCAACCGTGAGCGCTTCAGCGACCCTGATTTCATGCGTCCGGGCGAGGAGGTGGTAATTTATCCGAGCCTTGCATCTGACGGCGAGTTGTCCGACCCGGACGTCGATGTTCTCACCGACGCCTACATTGACACCTATACCGTGTATCGCGAGTTGGGGATGGACGCGCTCGAGGAGGGGCGGGAGACGAACAGCCGCTATCTCATGGCCCGCTCGCGCATCAAAATCAACAAAGCGCACTGGCTGTTGTACTCCGGCCATCGCTTCAACGAATCGTTGCTCGAAGACTATAATGGGCGGATCGACGAGCGAGACGCCCGAGTGGTCGAGGATTACCTCGAGCGCTT